>USTO01000016.1 GCA_900557675.1 uncultured Mollicutes bacterium | reverse complement strand
TATATAGAATAATAGGAAGTATATATGAAGAGAAAGAAAATACTAATAGATTAAAATTAATAAAGGCAACACCACTAACAGATGGAAGTACTACAACTTATGCTTGGGATAGTGATGATGTTAATATATGGGCTACTATTACTAATGGTAACTATAGTAATAGTTTAACAAGTGGAGCTAGTTTAATGAAACTCTTAAATAGTGGTGCTTGGTGGAACGGAACAAGTGGTAGTTATTATAAATTTGGTACTACGGACACAAATGTTAACTTTACTAATTATAAATTAAGTGATAAGGCTAAAAGTTATATAAGTACAAGTAGATATTACTTAGGGGGATATGGTACTAGTTATATAACAACTAATGAAATGTATGGATATGAAAGAGGAACTGAAAGAAAGGATGAAAATAGACCACTATATTGGGATGGTTATGTAGGGTTAATGTATGCAAGTGATTATGGATATGCAGCAGGGAGCAGTTGTGTAAATGGTACTAGATTATTAGATTATGAAGTAGAATGTATGAATAATGATTGGCTCTATATTTCAAATACTGACCAGTGGCTAATGTTGCCGAATTCGATCAATTTCAACAAAGTGTTCTACGTTGGTTCGAGTGGCTACGTCTCTTACAACTCCGACTTCGGCATCTACATTGACCGTTCGGTGCGTCCTACCTTTTACCTAACCTCTACTACAACCATATCATCGGGGGATGGTACTATAGATACACCCTATTTACTAGGATAGTACTATTAATATATGTATAAATAAAGTAGAGGTATTATCTACTTTATTTTTGTCTTAATAATTTATTATAAGTATAACACAAAAATTATAATTATAAACTAAAATATGTTATACTTATAGTAATTATATATACATACCCCCAATAGGGCATTTTATAAGGTAATATAAGCATTACCTTCTTTTTTTGTGGTACAATAGTGTTAAGGATGTGAGAAAGATGTATTATAAAATAGAGAATGGTTGTGTTAATTTGGGGGGTAGGGATATTCTTGCTAATATTAATTTTACTATAAAAGATAACGATCATATAGGGATTGTGGGGCATAATGGTAGTGGTAAGAGTACACTTCTTAAGGCTATTAGTGGTATTTATGATATAGTAGATGGGTATGATAGGGTTAAGATAGAGTGTAGTAAGGATTTTAGAATTGGTTATGTTAAGCAGAATGATATTTATGATAGGGATATGTTAATGGGGGATTTTATTAGGGAGGCTTTTCCGGATATTATTAGGATTGAAAAGGAGATTGGGGAGTTAGAGGTTCTTATTTCTAAGAGGTATAATGAGAAGGAGTTTAATAGGTATACGGATCTTCTTAATGAACGGGAATATAGGGGTGGATCTACTTATAAGAAGGAAATTGAGGTTGCTCTTAATGGGTTTGGGTTTAGTTCTAGTGACAAGGATAGGGTTATGGGAGAGTTTTCGGGAGGACAGGTTACGAAGCTTTCTTTGATTAGGCTTCTTTTGTCTAAGCCGGATTTGCTTTTATTAGACGAACCTACTAATCACTTAGATATTGGGGCTATGGAATGGTTAGAGGAGTATTTGCGGGGATATGGTGGTGCTTTTGTTTTGGTTAGTCACGATAGGATGCTTTTGGATAGGGTTTGTAATAGATTATATGAGATTAGTTATGGGGAACTTAAGGGGTTTAGTGGTAATTATTCTTTCTTTATTAAGAAGAGGGAAGAGGATTACAATAAGGCTCTTAGGGATTATGAGATGCAGCAGAAGGAGATTAAGAGGCTTATGGATATTGCTAATAGGTTTAAATATAAGCCTAGTAAGGCGAGTATGGCAATGGCAAAACTTAAAATGATAGAGAGAATGGTTAAGATTGATAAGCCAGATAGGGAGAGTGAGAGGGGGTTTAGGATTAATCTTAGTGCGGATATGGCTAGTTATAGGGAAGTTCTTAGGGTTAAGAATTTGGTGATTGGTTATGGAGAGCCACTTGCAAGGGTTAATATGGTAGTTACAAGAGGGGACAATGTGGCTATTATGGGGGTAAATGGTTGTGGTAAGAGTACGTTTATTAAGACGCTTATGGGAGAGGTACCGCAGATAGCGGGGAAGTTTAGTTTTGGTGAGCGGGTTAATATTGGGTATTTTTCGCAGGATTTGGGTAATTTGGATTTTGATAAGTGTATTTATGAGGAGATTGAGGAGGAAGCGTCTAATTTATCTAGTCAAGAGATTAGGGATTTACTTGGTAGTTTTGGGTTTAGTGGGGATGATGTTTTTAAGAGAATTAGGGATTTATCGGGTGGTGAGAAGGTTAGGGTTAGTTTATGTAAGGTTTTTTATAAGAGACCGAATGTGCTTATTTTGGATGAACCTACTAATCATCTTGATATTGTTAATAGGGAGAATATCCAGAGGATACTGGGGAATTATGAGGGGACGATTATTTTGGTTAGTCACGATAGGTATTTGATTATGAATGTGTGTGATAGGATTGTGGTTATGGATGGTAAGGGTGAGGAGTGCCGGATTTTTGAGGGTGGGTATGATGAGTACTTGGAGAAAAGGGAACAGGAGAGGAATTTGCGTAGTAATTTGAATGTGGGTAAGGAGAAGAAGAGTGGTAAGGCTCGCAATAGCATAAATGGTAAGGGTAAAGAAGAGAGTGCAGAGAGGCGGGCACTTAGGCTTGAAAGGGAGATTGTGGCCTTGGAGGAGAGGCTTGATAAGCTGAATGGGGAGCTTTTACGGGAAGAGGTTTATATGGATGCAAGTAGGGCGAGGCTGGTGCAAGTGGAGATTGATTTGGTGCAAGGTGATATTGAGAGGAAGACGGCTGAGTGGGATAGGATAGTGAGTGAGATGTAGGAGAAATGGTGGTTTCCCTAAGTCTTTGTATTATGATAGTTATGATGATAAGATTGTTTATACTTCTAGTGTTATAAATCAGATTTTTGAAAAGGATATTAAGACTAGTACAAAGATAAAGGATAAGGCTTTATTTGAGAGGATAGAAAAGTATGTTATTAATAATTTTGGAGCCGTTATTTCTGTAAAGAGTATTTATGAATATTTGCAAACCAAAGAGAAAATGAATGTTGATAGAAGGACTATCAAGAGGTACATTGATGTTTTGGGAAAGGCTAAAATTATTTACTCTTGTGAGCTTTTTGATATTAAGTCTAAAATGGTATTAAAGGGAGAAAAGAAGTATTATTTGGCTGACCTTAGTATTTATTTTGCAATGAATACGGATAATAGAATTAATTATGGGCCTGTGCTTGAAAATGTTATGTATTCTTATTTGAAAAGTAAAAATTATAGGCTTTCTGTTGGTTATATTGGTAAGTTAGAATGTGATTTTATTGCACGAGCTAATTATGATTATTATTATTATATTTAGGTTTGTAAATATATTGGTGATAATGATGATGAGTATTTATATAGGCCTTTTTATATGATTAGAAATTTTTATCCTAGATATTTATTTACAATGGATATGTCACTACAAAAAAGGGATGAGATTAATCACGTTAATATTGTTGATTTTATATATAATAATATGGAGTTACATAATTAATAAAAAAATGAACTTTGATGGGTTCATCTTTTACTTATGTAACAATATTATATAGCAATTGGTTTCATAAGTTTTCCTTATATTATGAGAATGTATATAATCGAATTTTATATGATATGGTTCTTTTAAATTTGCCTTATTTATACATTTATATATATCTTCTTCATTAATATTGTCTTCTAGATACACAATAAGTAATCTGGCTTCGGCTCCAAAACGATTCTCGTCTTGATATTTGTATAAATATTTTCCAACTTCTTCGGGATGAGCAATAGCATAATTTTTCCAGTTTTTACCATAATCGTTTTGAAATTCTGTGGTTACGCTTTTACTAACCTTTTGGTCAAAAGGAATACCATCAATATAGAAGTCAACTCCTCTACTATGGCGTAGGGTTGGGGTAACATTGTCATTATGTTTAACTATTAGATACTCGATAAAATCATTTCGAGCGGTATTAATTTTTTTAATTCTTCTAAATCTTATAGCATCTTTTTGAACAATCGTATCTTTTTCTTTTTCGGGAATATCTCTTTTATTTACGGATTGTATATATTGGTCAAATCCCTTAGCACTGAAAGGCCATTTTATTTCTCCTAGTTTTAGTTTTTCCCATTCATTTATCATTTCTTTAATAGCGTGGGAACTAAATTCGCCTACTTTATATTTGTCAGTTTTTTGGAACAGTTTTCTTATAATCTTATTTGATATTTCATAGTTCCAAGTATTTATTATTTCTTCATCTATTGCCTTTAGGTTTTTGGGAATATTTTTAGTAATATTTGTTTCCTTATATAGTTTAGTTAGGTATTCTATTTTTTCATTCTTATTATTAAATATCTTTTTTATTTCATCTATTGATATGGTTTTATTTATATTCATAATTACCTTCTTTCTTATTTATTTTAAATTATCTAATTATATTTTATATTTATAAATTGCCATCTACAAGCTTATTATAACATGGTATTTAAAAAAATGTTCATTTTAGGAATAATTTATACGTAAATATTGTTCTTATTATGATATAATTGTTTTTAGTGGAAGTGGGGTAGGATAATGAATTATATAGGTTCTAAATTTTCAATATTAAATTTTATAGATGATACGGTAAAGAAGTTTTGTAAATTTGATAAAGAGGATATTACTTTTTGTGATATATTCTCTGGTACAGGTGCTGTAGGTAAACATTTTAAAAAAAAGGGATATAATATAATATCTAATGATATAGAGGTGTATAGTTATATAACGGCTAAGCATTTTATTGGGAATAATGGTAGTTTGGAGTTTACGAGACTCCGTGATAGGGGGATTGGGGATGTTTTTGCGTACTTAAATGAGTTGGAAGGGCAAGAGGGGTTTATTTATAATAATTATTCTATGGCTGGGACTAGGGGTAAGGAGTATGAGAGGCAGTATTATAGTGATGAAAATGCTAAAAAGATTGATGCTATTAGGATGAAGATACAGGAATGGAAAGAGCAGGTACTCTTATCTGAGGAAGAGGAATGTTTTTTAATTGCTAGCTTGATTGAGAGTGCCGATAAGGTGGCGAATACAGCATCGGTGTATGAGGCGTTTTTGAAGAGGTTAAAGGCATCGGCTTTGAAGCCACTTATCTTGGAGCCGGTTGATATTTTGATTAGTGAGAAGAATAAGAGGTATAGGGTTTATAATATGGATAGTAATGTGCTTATTAGGGAGATAAGTGGGGATATTTTGTACTTAGATCCACCATATAATAGTAGGAAATATGATACGAATTATCACTTGCTAGAAACGATTGCTCTATATGATAATCCGGAGATTAGGGGTAAGACAGGGGTTAGATGTGAGGCGGGGAAGAGGTCTAAATACTGTCTAAAAAGGGAGGCTTCACAGGCATTTGAGGAGCTGATAAGGGAGGCTAATTTTCGTTATATACTTCTTAGCTACAATGATGAGGGGATTATTCCGTGGGAGGAGATAAAATGGATTATGGAAAAATATGGGAAATATAGGTGTTATAGTAAGAAACATAGGCGGTATAAGGCGGATAGCAAGCGGGATTATGCGAAAGATTTTACTATTGAGTACATACATTGTTTGGAAAAGGATATCGAGGTTAAGTGATATTTTTTTCTTTGGGTGGCCCTATGGGCTTTAAATTAGGGGGAGATAGTGTGTAGTATATGGAATGATATAATTAGGGTATTTTTGTGTATAATTTTAATAAATATGGTAAAAATGTTTAATTTTTTGTTAAAAATAACATTTTTTTTGTTTTTTTTGCAAAAGAAGTGTTATAATATTAAATGAAAGGTTGGTGAAGAAATATGAAACTATTAAGAGTAGTTGCTAATAACTTTAAACTATGTGAAAAAGATTTTACCATATCGTTTGTACCAACAGCTAACAAGACAGCAAGTGATAAAGAATTTGAACTTTGCGAGATAGATGAGGGATTGTTTGTATTTAGTACTTTGGGTATTATAGGTAAAAATGCTTCTGGTAAAACGACAACGGTAGAATTATTATCAATAGTGTATGATGTTCTTTCTACTTTTAGAATTAATACTTCTAAAAATATATTTAAGTATATAGATAAAACATTAAATTTATATATAACTTTTTATCATAAGGGTACAGTTTATAGATATATAACAGATTTATATAAGAATGTTAATTCGGCTTATGATACTTCAGTATTTTTTAAGAATGAAAAGTTATATAAAAGAGAGTATAAAAAGGCTCATATTAGAGAGTTATTCAATTATGATAAGTTTGAGGAAGTTAAATTTGATAACCCTTTACCAGAAGATACTTCTATGATATATTCTGTTTTAAAAGATATTGGGTTAAGGGGAATATATTTACCAAGTAATGATATTACATATATGAATTACGCTAATACATTTAATATGTATAAATTATTTAATAACTATTTATCTATAATTACTTCTATATTAAAAATGTTTGATGAACATTTGGATAATATTAAAATGATAGATAATTCTAAGTATAAGATAATATATACGGACGGTAGAACTAAGGAGGTTACTAGTAAAGAATTGTATGATATTCTTTCTAGTGGTACGACTAAGGGATTTGGACTTTTTACTTACGTAGTATATTCACTTAAAACGGGTTCTGATTTAATAGTGGATGAAATAGAAAATCATTTCCATAAGACATTAGTGGAAAATTTGGTTAATTTGTATAAGGATAAATCGGTTAATAAAAAGAATGCCACACTTATATTTACAACACATTACTGTGAGATATTAGATTTGTTTGGTAGAAGTGATAATATTTATATTAGTAAATATGAAGATGCTATTAGGTTAGAGAATATGCATACTGATTATAAGTTTAGGACAGAACTTTCCAAGAGTAATAAGTTTTATAATAATGAGTTTAACACTAATGTTAGTTATGATGCTTTAATGAATTTTAAAAAGGAATTAATGTAATTGAGAATATTACTTATGTGTGAGGGTCAAAATGAAGAGACCATTTTAAATATCTTACTTGATGCAGATGCTTTGTGTTTTTCAAGAGATGATTTGATAGGTCGAAGACCATATCCAATACGACAACTTAATAATCCTTTTATTAAGTCAGAATTAAAGCATTATGGTTTGCCTGTAAAGGTGTATAGAGTTGGTGATAAACAAAATGATAAATTAGTTATTCCTCGGGATATAAAAAATATTGTTTCTAGCAATGAAATATATAAATATTGTACTAAACCAGAATTAGAAATGCTTTTAATATTGAATGAGGGATTGGAGAAGAAATATGAAAAAGTAAAGAGTTCACAGTCTCCAAAATCTTTTTCAAAGGAAAATATAAGATACAATGGAATAAAATATGATCAGTCTTCGTCGTTTTTAGAAATGTATTATGGTGGTAATAATGTTAAAATGTTAATTAGTAATATTAAGCGGTATAAGACTTATAAAAAGCATCCTGATAAAAGTGAATTATATTTAGCAGATATATTGAAGTGTGATAGATAAGTTTAGAATTAGTTATGTAAAAAATCAAAGGTCATAAGTGCTTACTTATTTGCCTTTGATTTTTATTATATTGTTTATTAAATATTTTCTGAAAAGCCAAGTTATAGACATTAATTCACTATAAAGATGTTAAAATATGTCGATAACTGGCTATTTCACGTTAGTTATTATTAATGGAAATTATCTAAAACTTATAATTGTTTCGCTATACTAGGTTCCAATAGGGCCTTTAAAAAAAGAAAAAAGAAGTTTTATTCTTCTTCAATCGCCCCAGTAGGACAATATTTTATTGCTTCTTTTGTTACTTCTTCTTTATCTTCTGGTATTGTTTTTTCTAGGCACTCTGCAAGTCCATTTTTGTCAAAATCGAAAATTTCTGCATCAGTAAGGGATACACAATTACCACATCCAATACATTTATCTTTTACTACTTTTGCTTTCATTCTTTCACCTTCCTTTACAGATATTATAAGTGTAAAATGGAAAAAAATCAATACAAAATACTTTTATTAATCTAAAAAGTGTGTTATTATATACTTAGAAGAAAAAAATCGGGTAAAGGTGTTTAGTATGGAAAGTAGAATGAAAAAATATTATACAGAGGAACTTAAAGAGGATGCACAAAGGACAAAGAAGAATGCTCCTTTATACAGACAGATATATGGTGCTTATGATGAATTTGAGAATTTGAAGTTACCTGTATCTGATAATGAGATTGATATTACGGATATTGGGACGAGTGTTACTAGTAGAGAAGAATACAGGAAGATGAAGGAATATGGTAGTATCACTAATAAGAATGCGAGAATTGTTAAGGAAGATAAAATGGAAGATGTAAAGCCGAATATTGAATCTAATAATCGGGTTTATAATATTAATGAGATGCTTGCTAGTGTTAAGGGAAATCGTGCTAATATGGATGATAAAGTGGTTAGTACTTCGGCTAATTATTTGCATACTTTGCAAACAGATGAGGAGATTAAGACGGATTTAGAGAAGGTAAAGGAGATGTATAATAAGATTAGTGAGGAGTTTGATAAGGAAGAGGAAATGGACCAAAAGAGTGATGTTAGTACGGGCACTTTATCGCTTGAACTTTTATCGGACTTAAAGAGTGATAAGGATACGGAAGTTATGCCGGGTTTTGGGGATGATAAAAGCCCTACGGGGGATAATAATAAGAGTAGTAGTGATAATGGTGATAGGGGTAATGACTTAGATAATACTTTCTATGAAGATGGTTATCAGTTTAATAATGATGACTTTAATGATGATAACTTCTTTGATGGGGATATGGATAAGAAGGGGCATTATGTTATTAAGTCTTTACTTGTTATTATTCTTATTGTATTATTAGTTGGATGTGCTTTATATTTTTTGAATGAGTATAATGTTATTAATTTGTTTTAGGGGTGATATTTATGAATAATAAGGGTTTTACTTTAATTGAGTTACTTGCGGTTATTATAGTGCTTGCTATTGTTAGTTCTATTACGATAATGGCTGTTAATGGGTCTTATAGTAATGCTAAGGTTAAAAGTGAAAGGGTATTTATTAATAATGTTACTAAGGCTGTGGAGGCTTATATTGATGAGAATATGACTTCGGGGTGGGGTGGAGTTTCTAGAGTTGGCGAATATGAAAAATATGATATTGATAATAATGAGTGTGACAATAGTACTACTTTCTGTTATGTAGATGTATATAAGAGGTCTTTTCCTTTTCAAAAGGTTATAGATAGTGGTTACTTAAAGAAGGACGAAGTTGTTAATCCTAATAATGATAATTCTTGTTATGATGATAGTACAGAGGTTATGGTTTATAGAGATAGTGATTATGTGTATTGTTTTATGGTTAAACTTGGTTGTTTAGGTAAGCAAAAGACTAATTCTAGTGATGGAACTGAAACTGATAATTTTTATGTTGGTGTTATTAATACTTGTCCTTTTAATGATAGTATAGCTGTTTCTCCTGATAATAATTATGCTGATAGTAATAAATATTATTATACGGTTGATGTTGATGATAAGGGTAAAGTTTATAGTAACAAGGAGAGTAAGATAAAAAAGGAATTAGAGATAAGACCAAGTTAGAGAAAGGAAACTGATATGAAAAGACTTTATATTATAGCTTTTGTTTCATTTATATTAGATTTTGTTTGTAAATTTATTATTACACATATTCTTAGTTTTAATGATAGTATTATGGTTATTAGGAATTTCTTTTATATTAGTTTAGTTAAGAATACGGGAGGTGCTTTTAGTATTTTTACGGGAAGTACCTTTTTACTTATTGTTATATCTTTTCTTATATTACTTGGTATATTTACTTATATATATAAGAATAATATTAGGAATAGGGTTAGTTTAATGGGGTTTGGTTTATTAATTGGGGGAGCAATGGGCAACTTATTTGATAGGATATTTTATGGTTATGTTATTGATTACTTAGATTTTAAGGTATTTGGTTATGGGTATCCTATATTTAATTTAGCTGATAGTTTTGTTGTTATAGGGGCTATTATATTGCTTTTCTTTGCTAAGGAGGTTAATAATGGTAGAAGGTGCTAAGGCATTTATAAGGGAACTTGAGGATAGTAAACTTATAGAGGAACTTATTTATTATAGGGATAGGGTTAAGAGTAATAAAGAGATTATGGATCTTCTTTCGATAATTCATAAAGAGGAAGATGATAATATGCTTATTTATTATCGTAAGAAGATTTATAGTTATGTTGATTATAGGGAGTATATGATTAGGTATAATGAACTATCTATGATAGTAGGTAGTATTAATAAGATGTTTAGAGAACTTATGGATGAGAAAGTAGGGGGATGTAATGAAAGTTATTAGTGGTATTTATAAGGGAAGGAATTTAAAAGGATTTAATATAGATGGTACTAGGCCTACTATGGATAGGGTTAAAGAAAGTTTATTTGCTAGTATTAGTGGTTATATTGATAATGCTAATATTTTGGATTTATTTTGTGGTAGTGGTGCTCTTGGAATAGAGGCTCTTAGTAATGGGGGTAAGTGGTGTGATTTTTGTGATAATAATAGAGAGGTTATAAAGGTTGTTAAGGATAATATTAATGGTTTAGGGATAAGAAACTGTGAAATTTATAAAATGGATTATAGGGATATGCTTAAGAAAATTAAGTTAATGGGTAGTAAATATGATATTGTTTTCTTAGATCCTCCTTATAATAAGAGGGTTATTAATGATATTATTTATACGCTTATTATGGATGATATGGTAAATGAAGAGGGACTTATTGTTATAGAACATAGTGGTAATTATGAGTATATAGATTATGATGGTTTAGTTGTTATTAAGGATAAAAAATATGGTGACAAGTTTATAACAATTTTACAAAAAGTTATTGACAATTAATACTATTTTATGTTATTATTGAGTTATCATAAGGAGGATAAGTAATGAAAGGGAATTTAAAAATGAAGAGATTAAATAATAAAGGATTTACATTAATAGAGTTACTTGCTGTTATCGTAATACTTGCTATTGTTGTTGCTATTACTATACCTGCTGTACTTAGTAGTATTAATAGTGCTAGAACTTCGGCATTTAAGACTACGGCAAAAACAGTTGCTGACTGGGCTGAAAGGGAATATCAAGCATTAATGGTTAATAACTCTGATATTCAAAAAGTTGATGATAGTTTTAAAAATGCTTGTTCCATTCCTTTGAATGGTAATGGAGGAAGTTGTACTTTTGATACTGATGCTAAAAGAGAAGCATTTCTGACGGCTGCGGGAGTAAATCCTAAGAATTATTCTGCTGCTAGTGTTGAAATATTACCTAATGGCCGTGCTTGTGTTATATTAACAGCAGCAGCAGGTGGAGATTATGACAATGAGAAAACTCATCAGGCTAAAAGTCCTGCTTGTTCATAGGACAATGTATTAATAGAATTTGAACTAAAGAATAATAAAGGCGATATTATCGCCTTTTAATACTTATAGGAGGTATATATGGATAAACTTTATATAGGGTCACACGTATCTTTTAATAAAGATAAGCAATTACTTGGATGTGTAGAAGAGACTCTTAGTTATGGTGGTAATTGTTTTATGTTTTATACAGGGGCACCTCAGAATACTAGAAGAAATAGTATTAATGATGAACTTACGCTGAAAGCGTACCAACTTATGAAAGAAAAGGGGATGGAACTAGACAAAGTTATAGTGCATTCGCCTTATATTGTGAATCTTTGTAATGAGGCAAACTT
>USTO01000015.1 GCA_900557675.1 uncultured Mollicutes bacterium | reverse complement strand
ATGGAAATTTGTATTTTTAAGATTATAAACAGAATAGATATTGATAGGGTTAGGGAAATTATTAAGGATCATAATGTTAAGAGGTTTAGTCATAAGGGGCAGGATGTTATTGATAGTAATAATAGGATTGTTGAAAGGGCTCTTGATTGTTTAAGGGGTGTTGATGTTCCTGATGATTTTATTGATGCTGAGTTTGAGGATAGGAATAAATTGAACTTTATGGAGACTATTAATGGGTTAAAGGGGGATAGTCTTCCGGTTAGTTGTTTTATGGATAAGAAGAGTGGCATTTTCGAGGGTGGTACTACTAAGAGTGAGAAGAGGGATATTGCGGAAATGGTTCCTTGCTGGAATGGGGATAATTGTATTCAGTGTAATAGATGTGCTTTTGTTTGTCCTCACGGTGTTATTAGGCCTTTCTTGACTAAGGAAGATAGAGATAGTATTAAGTGTTTAAATCCTAAGGATGTTTTTTATAAGATTGGTATTAGTTATAAGGATTGTACGGGATGTGGATTATGTGTTAATAATTGTCCTGGTAAAATGGGGAAAAAGGCTTTAGAAATGGTTAATTATAATAGGGATATTTATAGGGAAGATGAGTTTTTGTATCTTCTTGATAATAATGTTAATGATATGGTTAATAAGAAAATTTTGAATGTTAGAAATGTTGGATTTGAGATGCCTAAGTTTGAATTTAGTGGCGCTTGTGGTGGTTGTGGTGAAACGCCTTATATTAAGAATTTGACGCAAGTTTTTGGTAATAGTTTAGTTATTGCTAATGCTACGGGTTGTTCTTCTATATATGGGGCTAGTGTTCCGTCAATGCCTTATTCGGTTTCGTGGGCTAATTCTTTGTTTGAGGATAATGCGGAGTTTGGGCTTGGTATTTTGAGTGGTATTATGAATAAGAGAAATGTTATTAGGGAGTATATGCTTAATAATAGGGATGAGATTTTTGATAAGTGGCTTAGGGATAGTGATAATGTAGAGGTTTGCATGGAGGTAGAAAGGGAAATTGACTTTAATAAGCATAGGGTTCTTAATGATTATAGGGACTTTATTACTCCTAAGAGTATGTGGATTATTGGGGGAGATGGATTTGCTTATGATATTGGATTTGGTGGTTTAGATCATATTCTTTCTACTAATAATAATTTTAATGTTATGGTACTTGATACGGAGGTTTATTCTAATACGGGAGGGCAATCGTCTAAATCTAGTAATTTGGGTTCTATTGCATCGTTTACTGCAAGTGGAAAAGAGAACTTTAAAAAGGATTTGGCGAGGGTTGCTATGTGTTATCCTCACGTATATGTTGCTTGCTGTAATATTGGTTATGATAAGGAACAGTATTTGAGGGCTTTAAAAGAGGCTAATAGTTATAATGGTCCTAGTATTATTATTTGTTATGCTCCTTGTATTGAACATGGTATAAAAAGGGGAATGGAACATTCTTTGGATGATGCTTATCTTGCTACTAAGTGTGGTTACTTTCTTACGTTTAGGTATAATCCTTTAAATGGGGAATTTTATATGGATAGTAAGGATGTGGATTTTGATTTGTATTATGATTTTCTTAAAGGGGAAAATAGATTTAATAGTTTAGATGAGGATAAAAGGATTCTACTTGATAAGCAAAGGGATTGGGCTATTAAGAGATATAATTATTACAAGAATCTTGAAGAGAACTGTCAACAGTAATGTTGATAGTTTTTTTGTAAAGAAAAAGCTTTATCCACAAAAACTGTGGATAAAGCTTTATTTGTGATATGTTTCACCATTTAATATTTTAAAACTTCTATATATTTGTTCTAAGAGAATTAGTCTAAATAAGCCGTGAGGAAAAGTTAATTTGGAAAAGGATAATTTGTAATTACTTAGGGATTTGATTTCATCGTGTAATCCTTCTGAAGATCCTATTATAAATGTTATACAAGGATAATTTATAAAGGTTTTGTCTATTAATCTAGATAACTCTGGACTGGATAATTCTTTGCCTTCTATTTCCATAGTTACTATGTATTCTTTGGAAGAGATGTGTTTTTTTATTTCTTCTTTTTCTTTGGTTGTATTTGTATCTGGTAATTCTATTAACTCTATTTTATGGTATTTGCTTATTCTTTTTTTGTAGTCCGCAATAGCGTCTTTTAAGTATTTTTCTTTTAATTTTCCTATTGTTATTATTTTTATCATACTTGAATTATCTCCGTTTCTTGGTCTTGTAAGGCAATATCAATGTGAATTTGTGTCATATTTAACTCCTGTAACTTGGCAAGAAGGGTTTCTTTGGCTAATTCGGGAGTATTATTTTCGTGAGATAGATGGGCAAGGACAATATTTGTGGTTTTTGGACCGATGAAATCGCCAATATATTTTGCAGAATCGTGGTTGGAGAGATGGCCTTTATCAGAGAGAATTCTTTGTCTAAGGGGAAAGGGGTAGGGGCCATTATTTAGCATTTCTACATCGTGATTGCTTTCCATTATATATATATCACGGTTGGAAAGCATTGGGTGATATTTTTTATTGATGTACCCTGTATCGGTTATATATACTATGGATTTATCGTTATTATTTATGATATATCCTACGGAATCTTCGGCATCGTGTGAAGTCTTTATTATATTTATTTTTATGTCTCTTATTGTTATTAAACTGGATTCTATATATTTGTACTGTTTTACATAGGGGATTTTGGGGTGCATTTTTTCCGTTATATATATGGGGGCAGAATAGTTATTTGTAAATGTTTTTAGGCCTTTTATGTGATCGGTGTGAGTGTGAGTTATTAATATGGCATTTATTTCTCCTAGTGTTACACCTATTGCACTTAGTTTTTCTGTTATGTATTTGCAGGTATTTCCTATATCTATTAGTATTTTGGTAGTTTGGGTTTCTATGTAAGTAGTGTTGCCTTTACTACCACTTGATAATACTATTACTTTCATTAGTATAGTCTTAATGGGTTTATTGGGGTACCGCCTTTGAATGGTACTCCTAAGTATACAGAAAAATCTAAGTGGGTGCCTGAATATGGGCTATATGCGGATGGGGTTGGTACTACAAATCCGGTATTTCCCATTGTGGCTATTTTTTGACCACGTGATACGGTTTGGCCTGGTTGTACTAGAATTTGATTTAAGTGCATATATTGGGTATATATATTACCTGTATTATGATTTATTATGATAAAGTTTCCTCTTTGATTGTTACAGTTTATAGCTCCTGGGGCACATCCTGTTCCTACTTGATATACGGTTCCGTTATTGGCTGCATATATGGAAGAGTTATATCCTACATATATATCTATGGCATTATGGAATGATCCCCAACGGTATTCGAAGTATGATGTTATTGTATATGGGTATTCTGTTGGCCAGCCCCAATATGATGTATCTGCAACGTTTGGTATTACTTTTTCTCCTTTTACTACTATTTTACTTACAGCTGGTTTTATTTCTGTTGAACTTACGTTAACGGCATCTACTAATTGTCCATTTATATATTGGTATTTTCTTACTACTTTGTCAAGGCCTTTTTCGCCCTCTCTTTCGACATTTTCGTAACCTACGTTTTGGTTCTCATCGTATTTTATTTCCGTAGTGTATTCTTTTTCAACGTCTTCTACGCTATGGACATCAACTACAACGCTTATAACGGGATTGATTAGTCCTACTATTACTTCTTGACCGGAATATAGTAAATTATTGGCACTTGTAAATGTTGGGTTGGCTATTAGGAATTCTTGAACGTTTAATTTATTTTCACGAGCAACGTCTTCAATAGTGTCTCCCTCTTTTACGGTATATTTTTGTTGTTCTTCAATACTTCCATATAATAGATATTTTGTTAATTCGTCTGAATCTGTAAATATTTGATTATCTACGGCTATATAATCTTCTTTGTATGTTACTTTTTCTTGTAAATCTATATTTTCTATAAGACTTCCTGTATCTTGTATTTCTTCTTGAGTGCCTTCTAAGAATTTGCTGTATTGTTCGGTTCCTACAAAGGCTTTTATTATATTTTTTAATGACTCGTCAAATATTTTTTTATTTGTTATGTAAATTTTTTTGGTGGTTTTGTTTTCGGGTTCTTCGTTTTTTACTGTTACTACAATGCCTTTAATGGCAAATTTTTTCTTTTTTATCATTTTTTCATAGATGCTTTGAGCGGTATCGGTTTTTGTGTTATATGTATATATTTTTTTGATATCAACTCCTTTGGGAGTATGGACATCATCTATATTGTATTTTTCTTTTATTTTTTCTTCTTGTTTATTTATATATGCTTCTAGTTCGGTTTCACTTTTTACTTGACCTATTTTATCTCCGTCTATGTATATGGCATATACTTCGATTGGTTCGGTGCTTTTATTTTTGGTTAAGCCTAAAAATGTTACCAAACTTGTTACAATTAGGATTATTAGTATTCCCCCAATGGTTATTCTTTTTCTACGCACTAGTTCCACCTTCCTTCTTTATTGATAAAAATGTTGATGTTTTTTTCTTAAATAGTAAATCTATATTGGCTATTGGTCCATTACGATGTTTTAGTATTAATAGTTGAATGGGAACGGGGATGTTATCATCTAATGGGGCTTCCACTTCAGGGGCGTGAAGGGCTGCTACTATATCAGCATCTTGTTCTATTGAACCTGATTCTCTTAAATCACTTAAAACTGGTTTTTTGTCCTCTCTTTTTTCTACACTTCTTGATAATTGGGAAAGGGCAATAACTGGTACTTCTAATTCGAGAGCTAGGGTTTTTAGTTTTCTTGATATTTCTGATACTTCTTGTTGTCTAGATCCGGCATATTTTGAAGAGGAATCTATTAATTGTAGATAGTCTATTATTACTAGGCCGAGACCTTCGCCTTGGGTTGAAAGACGACGACATTTTGCAGCTATTTCATTTGCGGTTACGCCACCTGCGTCGTGAAAAAATATATTTGTATCGGCTAATTGACTCATTGCTTCATTTACTCTTTTCCAATCATCGTTTTCTAAACGACCGGTTTGGAGTTTTTTGTTATCTATTTGACCTAGGGAACTTATCATTCTTAGTATTAATTGTTCTGCTGGCATTTCTAATGAAAAAATGGCAATATTTTTCTTGGTTGCTTTTGCCGCTCCTACGGCTACATTAAGGGCAAAGGCTGTTTTACCGACAGCAGGACGGGCGGCGATTATTACTAACTGAGTCGGATGTAATCCTTCAGTTATGTTATCTAAATCGTATAGGCCGGTTGTTAAGCCTGTTACTTTGCCTTTATTTTTGGCAAGTATTTCTAAGTCTTCTTCGGTTTTAGTTAGGACATCTTGAATTTTCCTGAATTCAGTTGCTCTTCTTGTTTTGGAAACGTCTAATATTTTTTTCTCGGCTTCTTCTACGGCTGCATTTACGTCTACATCATCTGTATTGGCTTTGGTTACTATATTAGTTGCTACTTCTATCATTCTTCTTAGAGTGTATTTTTCTAAAACTGTATTTATGTAATATTCGACATTGGCACCTGTTGCAACGCTATCTATTATTTCATTTAGGTATTCTACACCACCTACTTGAGTTAGTATATTTTTTCCTATTAGTTCGGCGGTTACTGTATTTATGTCTACCGGCTTTTTATTATTGTATAAATCGTTTATTACTTCAAATATTTTGGCATTGCTATCTAAGTAAAAGGCTTCTTTGGGTACTTCTTCACATCCTTTTTGAAGAGAAGAGTAGGACCAAAAAAGGGAGCCTATTAATGATTTTTCAGCTTCGATGTTATTTGGTAATCCTTTATTCATAATTCACCTACTTTTGTTTTATTTGTAATTTTAGGGGAGCTATTACTTTTTTGTGTAATTCTATATTAATAGTATATTCTCCTAATGTTGATAGTGGTAAGTCTAGTTTGACTTTCTTTCTATCTATGTTATATCCTTTTTCTTTTAATGCCCCTTCTATTTGTTTGGTAGAAATGGAACCAAATGTTTTTCCTTCTTTACCGGCATTTAATGTGAATACTAATTTTTCCTTTGATAATTTTTCTTTTATTTTTGTTGCTTCTTTTATTTCTTCTTGTTCTTTTTCTTTGTTTTGTTCTATTTCTTTATTTAGTATATCGGAACTGGTTTTGGTTTGTTTTACAGCATAGCCACGTGCTATTAGGTAGTTGGTTGCATAACCGTCAGATACTTCTTTTATTTCTCCTTTTTTTCCTTGACCTCTTAAGTCTTTTATAAATATTACTTTCATAGGTATTACCTTCCTTTTCTTATATTATTATACTATATTTTTTTTAATAAGTCATTATGTTTTATATTTATTAATTGTTTTTTTACTAGTTATTATTTGGTTATTTACAGTTATGGTTATTATTTTATTTAGTCTTATTTTAATTGACTGTACTTTTAAATTATGTTATTATGTGAATAGAGGTGGATGTATGAAGAGGAGTAATTCTTTTGTTTTTGCACTTATTTTTGCAGAACTTATATGTGTTATGGGCGGTTTTTTACTTGGAAAAATAGCTTATCAAATTAAGAGTAAAAGTGACAATAATAGTGTTAATGTTGTAATTAGTAATGATAATTATGCTGTATATGATAACTTTGTTGCTGTTCTTAAGGATGGTAAGGTTTATTATAGTAATAGTGATGATAAGCATATTAGTGTTTATAGTGATAGTGATGAGGTTTCGGGATTTGATAGTTTTGATACAACAGATAGAGTTATGAGAATTAAGTCTTTTAATTTATCAAGTGGAGTTGATGCTGATATTTTTCTTATTTTAGAAAATGGAAGTGTTATGAGAGTTAATGATAATTATAATGGGTTAGAAACTTATAAGGAACTTAGTGATTATAAGATTAGTGATATTGTTAGTATGAAAATGAAGGCTGGAGAGGGTTATTCGTTTGATGTTATACTTAAAGATGGCAGTGAAAAGGTAATAAAAAAATAACACGGATTTGTGTTATTTTTTATTTTGTTGTATATGGTATAAAGCCCATAAATCTTGCTAATTTTACTTGTTTTGCAACGTGTCTTTGGTGTCTAGCACAAGTTCCAGTAAATCTTCTTGGTAACATTTTACCTGAATCGTTTATATATTTAGTTATTATTGGAACATCTTTATAATTTACGTCTTTACCCATACACATATGACAAACTTTTTTTCTTCTTCTTGGACGTTGTTCTGCCATAGTATCCTTCCTTTCTTAGAATGGTAAGTCGTTGTCGCTTACATCTATTCTTTCACCAAAATTAGCAAATGGATCGTTATCTACTGATACTGGTGATGGGGTAGATGCCATTGTTGGTCCAGATACGGGAGTATTGTTTGTTTCAAAGTCGAATGGACTTGGTCCTGATGACGTATTTGATGTAGTAGTTGTACTATTGCTATTTTTAGGGTCTAAAAATTGGACAGTAGATGCTACTACTTCGGTTACATATACTCTTCTTCCTTCATTATTTTCATAATTTCTGGTTTGTATTCTTCCTTCAACTGCAACTTGACTTCCTTTTTTTAAATATTTTGCTACGTTTTCAGCTTGTTTATCCCATACATTAACGGAGATAAAATCTGCTTCGGGACCTGCACCGTTTTGGCTTGGTCTTCTATTTACAGCAACAGTAATTTGACATACAGCCAATCCGCTTGCTGTGTTTCTTAGTTCTGGATCTCTTGTTAATCTTCCGATTAATATAACTCTGTTCATAATTCCTCCTACTTATCTAAATTTAAAACTAAATGTCTAACAACATTTTCGTCAATTTTAGCAATACGGTCAAATTCTTTGATTGAATTTTCTTCTTTTGTTTCAATGTTGTATAAGTAGTAGTATCCAGATTTTTGTTTCTTTATTTCATAAGCAAATTCTTTTTTGCCTAATTCCTTAGATAATGTTACAGTTGCTTTGTTTTGAGTTAATACTTTTTCTAATTTCTTAACTGTGTCTTTTTGTAATTTCTCATCAATATCTGGTCTTATGATAAACATAATTTCATACTTTCTCATTTGTACACCTCCTTATGGTCTTATGGCCTTTTCAGGCAAGGAGCTTTCGCTCACGCATTATTATATCAAAGTTTTTTGTTAAAGTAAAGTTATTTTTGTAATTCTTTAAAATTCTCTATTACTTTATCAAAATATTTTATGGCATCTTCGACTACTTTTGGTTTACTTAAATCAACACCGGCTAATTTTAATGAATCTAGGGGATTTTTTGTAATACCGCATTTTAAGAAGTCTATGTATTTATTTGTTTGGTTATTTGATATTACGTTCTCAACTATATAAACGGCTGCCGATAGGCCTGTTGCATATTTATATACATAGAAATCATAATAGAAATGGGGGATTCGGGCCCATTCGTACTTTATTTCTTCATCTATAAAAGTGGCTTTACCGAAGTATTTTTTATTTAAATCGTAATAGATATTGGACATTTTTTCACTAGTTAGGACTTCTTCTTTTTCGACGAGATTATAGGCTTGTTTTTCAAATTCTGCAAACATTGTTTGGCGATAAATAGTGGCTCTAAATAACTCCATTAGGTTATTTAATATATAGAGTTTTTCTTCTTTTGAAGTACTAGTTTTTAAGAGATATTTGGCTAACAACAACTCATTTACTGTTGATGCTACTTCGGCTACAAATATTGCATATCCGCTATTTTGATATGGGTTATTTGTTCTAGAATAGTAGCTATGAACGGAATGGCCTAGTTCGTGGGCGAGGGTTGATACGTCATCGTATTTGTCTTGATAGTTTAGTAAAATGTATGGATATGTATCATAACAACCTCCGGAATAGCCTCCGGTTCTTTTTCCTTCGTTTGGATATACGTCTATCCATTTTTGGGCAAAGGCTTTATCTAGTATTTTTCTGTATTCGGGGCCTAATGGTTCAAGGGCTTTTAAGACTATTTCTTTGCCTTCTTCAAAAGTATATTTTTTGGTGTATTTCTCTACGAGAGGTGCGTATACATCATAAAGATGTAGTGTATCTAGATTTAATACTTGTTTTCTTAATTGGTAATATTTGTATATTGTTGAGAGGTTATTGTTTATGGTATTTATTAGATTGTTATATATTTCAGGAGTTAGTTCGTCGGGATAAAGAGATGCTTCAAGTGATGAGGGGTATTTTCTTAATTTTGATATAACTGTATTTTCTTTTATGTGATTATAAAGAGTTGTTGCGTATGTATTTGAGAATTGTTTATATGTTTTATAGAGGGTTTTGAAGGCTTTTTCTCTAATTAATCTATCGGGACTTTCTATATATATTTTATAGTTTGTATCATTTAATTTTTCTTTTTTTCCATTTATTTCTATATTATCGAATTCCATATCACTTTCTTTTAGTAATTCGTATATATCTTCGTTTTTACCTAATAGGGATGATATGGTTGATAGAATATTTTCTTCTGTTTTAGATAGAGTATGGGTTTTATATCTAAATATATTTTTTATGGGTATTTTGTACTCTTTTAGGGGTGGATATTCTTTATACATTTTTTCTATATCTGTATAGTCTTTTTCTAATATATTTGGTACATAAAAATAGGATATGTTTTCAAATTTATCATCAAGGTTAATTACTTTTCCTCTTCTTGATGCAGAATTATTATTGGATGTGTCTTCATCATAAATGAGATTGGCATACACATATAGTTTGGTTATTTTTCGGGTTATTTCATTATAAATTGTAATTGTCTTGTATAAATTTTCAGCGGTTTGTAACATTGTATCTTTATGAGTGGCAAAAGTATCTACTAATGCAGATACTTCTTTATACTCTTTATTAAATTCTTCCTCATTTTTATAAATAGGAGTTAAATCCCAGGTGTAGTTTACATCTATTTCTTTTCTTTTTTTCATTTTTTCTCTCCTTTACACGTTAAATCGAAAGTGACAGATATCGCCATCTTGCATTATATAGTCTTTTCCTTCAAGACGCATTTTTCCGTTTTCTTTGACGTCTTTTTCACTGCCACAAGAAACAAGATCATCATAACTCATTACTTCAGCTTTTATGAAACCTCTTTCAAAGTCTGAGTGAATTATACCGGCACATTCTGGAGCTTTCATTCCTTTAGTGAATGTCCAAGCTCTTACTTCATCAGGTCCTACTGTAAAGTAAGTGGCAAGGCCTAATAGTTTGTATGTTTTCTTTATTAGTTTATCAAGTCCGCTTTCGTCTATTTGTAATTCTTCTAGGAATAATTGTTTTTCGTCATCTGGTAATTCTACTAATTCGCTTTCTATTTTAGCACATATCATTACTGTTTCGCTTTGTTCTTGTTCAGCATATTTTTTTACTTCTTCAACGTATTTGTTGGTTCCTACTAAGATATCTTCTTCGCCAACATTGGCTACATATATTACTGGCTTTAGGGTAATTAGATTAAAAGAGGATATTATTTTCTTTTCTTCTTCGTCTAAGCCTAATTTACGAGCGGGAATATTTTTTTCAAGGTTTTCTTTTATTCTTTCTAATAGTTCTATTTCTTTTAATTCTTCTTTATTTTTTGTCATCTGGGCTTTTTTTGAGGTTTTATTTAATCTGTTTTGGATTATTTCGAGGTCAGCTAAAATTAACTCAAGATTTATTACTTCAATATCTCTTATGGGATTTACATCTCCATCAACGTGTAATATATTTGTATCTTCAAAGCATCTAACTACTTCAACTACGGCATCCGTCTCTCTTATATGGGAAAGGAATTTGTTTCCTAATCCTTCTCCCTGAGAAGCTCCTTTGACAAGACCAGCTATATCTGTAAACTCATAAGTTGTTGGTATTAATCTTTCGGGAATATACATATTATTTAATACTTCCATTCTTTTATCTGGTACTGTTACTATTCCAACGTTTGGGTCTATTGTTGCAAAGGGATAATTAGCAGCTAGAATATGTTTTTTTGTTATGGCATTAAATAGGGTTGATTTTCCGACATTTGGTAATCCTATTATACCTGCTGTTAAACTCATTTTATCATCTTCTTTCTATAATGTTACACTTGTATTTATTCCAATTGGGATACCTACGATATAAAATCCTAGTATTACTATAAACCAAAGTATAGTAAGGGCAATGGTGTAAGGAGCCATTAGACTCATTGCATCGGTTATTGTTACGGTATCGTTTTTTCTTTTATCATATATTTGTAAAAATCCTATTAGTATTACAAAGTAAGTAAAGAGGGGCGTTATTCCTTTTAGGGAACTATCTGCGGCTCTAAATACGGCACTTGCAAATTCTGGTGTTAAGGAACTTTGCATAAATAGGGGAACCATTACAGGAGCTATTATGGCCCATTTTGTACCGGCAGCGGGAACAAATATAGTTGATATTCCTATCATTATGAAGGATACTACTACTAGAAGTATTCCTGTTAATTGTAAATTTGATAGTACTTCTGTAAGAGAGGCAACTATAAATATTCCGATATTTGTTTCTTTGAATATCATACAAAATTGGGAAGCAAAGAATATTAATACTAGTAGAGAAGAGAAACCTTTTAGATAGTAGTTCATTCCTGATACTAAATCACGGCTATTTTTTATTGTTCCTACTCTCAAACCGTATATAAGGCCTTCTATAACTAGGAAAGTACTTGCTAAGAATACTACTCCTTGCTTAAAGTATGAATTGTCTCCAAATAATTGATCTACGTATAAATTGTCTTTTAAATATAGGAATAGTCCTGATAATGGTAATCCTGGTATGATACAATATATTAATATCATTAGAATTACTATCCCTACTAATAGGGAAATTATTACTCCTTTTTTTTCTTTTTTAGTTATTATGTGTTCTCTATCGGGATCTTCTTCATCAAAATTATATCGTCCTAATTTTGGTATTATATATTTTTCTGTTACTAGCATTCCTATATAAGCAATTAGAATAGTACATACTATCGTTAAAAATATATTTCCTTGAAGATGGACTTTATAACTGGAATCTAATATGGCTGCTGATGCTTTACTGTATTTTAGAAGAGTACTATCTAAGCCATTTACAACTATGTTAGCTCCATAACCAAAAGTTATACCAGCAAAGGCTGCACATATTCCTGCAGATGGATGCCTTCCTAAATTTAGAAATAGTATTGCTGCTAACGGAATTATTATTACATATCCTACTTCAAAAAACATTGAAGAAAGGACTCCTATTAAAACTACTATAAATGTTATTAGTTTTCTTGATACTTTTGGGCTTATCATCCTAAATAGGGAATTTAAAAATCCTGATTTATATGCTACTCCTACACCTAGTAG
>USTO01000014.1 GCA_900557675.1 uncultured Mollicutes bacterium | reverse complement strand
ATCTAGCGGAGTAATGACTAATCAATTCTATGCTTATGAAAGGGGAACTACTAGGTTTGATACAAGTAGACCACTATATTGGGATGGAATGGTAGGTTTAATGTATTCAAGTGATTATGGATATGCAGCAGGAAATAGTTGTGTAACGGGAACAGATCCTTATAAATATGATGGGGGATGCAATAATAAGGATTGGCTCTATATATCAAATACTTCTCAGTGGCTAATGTCGCCGAAGTTGAGCAGGCCCGATGATGTGTTAAACTTCTCCTTCTCAAAAGTATTAGTTATCAAAAAATACAGAAGTTTGCGTCTCTTGTCGGTCCGTCCTACCTTCTACCTTACTTCTACTACATCTATTACATCAGGTACAGGAACTATGGATGATCCTTATATAATAGATAATTAATAGTTATACTTATATTGGTATAACTTTTTTCTTTGTAAATATTTTATAAAATAATTGTAATTGTATTTTTAATATGTTATAATTTAGGTATAAGATAGGTAAGGAGATATGTAATGGAAGATAATAAGAAAAAGAAGAGATTAGTATTTCTAATATTACTAATAATTGTTATTACGGGAATTGGTGTTACTTTTGGTTATTTTATATGGAATAGTACTACTAATACGGATGTTAGTTTAAGTGTAAAAGGGGCAATAGTAGAACTTAATGATGGAACTGATATTACGGGTGCTAATTTAATACCTGTAGATAGTTATACTAATGAAGGTGGTAACGTTGTTAAGAAAGATTTTAATGTTAAATTAAAGAAGGCAACAAAGGGTGATGTTACAGTTGACTTTAAGTTAAGAATTAATTCTATTGATAGTGGTTTAAATCATAGTAGTTTTATGTATAACTTAGTTAATGCTAGTGGTACTAGTGTTAAAAGTGGTAACTTTGCTACTAGTAAAGCTGGGGATGTTATTGACTTACTTACTTTGAGTAGTACTAATGGAACTCTTTCTACATCTTTATCTAGTTATACTTTATATGTTTATATAGATGGTACTATGGGTGATAATCCTAGTAGTATGATGAATCAAAGTTTTGACTTTAGTTTAGATGTAACAGGAACAAATTCTAGTTTAGAAAGAGAAACAAGTGCCAATACAGCCGTAACTGTGATCGAAACTTTAGATGACGGAACCGCAGGAAACTCAGGTAGTGGGGTATATAAGGTTACACATAGTGCAATACCTGCTAGTAGTAGTGCAACAGGAAGTGAAATACCAGCAGTTACTGATTGTAGGTATTATGGACCTAGTCCTAATAATTATATATGTTTAGATATGGAAGGACAGAGTACTTGCCCTGATAAACACTTATATAGAATAATAGGAAGTATATATGAAGAGAAAGAAAATACTAATAGAATAAAAGTTATTAAGGCAACACCACTTACTGATGGGAAAATTAAACACTTTAGTTGGGATTATAAAGTAAATAATGGAAGTGGTAGTTATGATAATATATGGGCTACTATTACTAGTGGTAATTATAGTAATAGTTTAACAAGTGGTAGTCAGCTTATGAAACTCTTAAATAGCGGGGCTTGGTGGAATGGGACAAGTGGTAGTTATTATAATAATAGTACTACTGCAACTACTGTTAACTTTACTAATTATAAATTAAGCGATAAGGCAAAGAGTTATATAAGTACAAGTAGGTATTATATGGGAGAATATAATAGTTCAAGCATATTAACATCGGCGATGTATGGGTACGAAAGAGGAACGACTAGGTATAATACAAGTAGGCCACTTTACTGGGATGGAATGGTAGGACTTATGTATCCAAGTGATTATGGATATGCAGCCGGAAAAACTTGTGTAGATGGTACTTATTTAGGTAGTTATAATAATAGTTGTAAATCTAAAGATTGGCTCTATATTTCAAATACTGGTCAGTGGTTAATGTCGCCGAATTCGCAACGCTCCAACAGTGTGTTCTACGTCTACTTCTCAGGCGGCTATGTCGGCCACGACAACTACTTCGTCAGCTTCTATGGCTTTGCGGCGCGCCCAGTCTTCTATTTAACCTCTACTACTAGTATAATAGACGGTGATGGTACTCTTAATAATCCCTATATATTAAAATAGAATACATATATTATATGTATTCTATTTTGCATTATATCCTTATATATACCCCCGATAAGGCCTAATATAAAAAAATAGTATGAATTTATTGTATATTATTTCTCTTAATGGGTCATTATTATCATAGAATAATAATAAGGAGGGATGGTTATGATGAGTAATTTTAGTGAGGAAGCACAGAATGTATTAAATGGAGCTAAGGAAGAGATGATGGGGCTTAAGCATCCGTATATTGGGACAGAGCATCTTATTTTGAGTATTCTTAGGGTGGATAATGAGATTAGGGAGAGGCTTTTTAGTTATAATCTTAGTTATGAGGGATATAGGAAAGTGGTTATGGATATGGTTCCAATGGGATCGGTAGAGGCGGATAATTTTATTTATACACCGCTTCTTAGGAGAGTGATTGAGAGTAGTTGTTATATGGCTCGGGAGAATGGTTTAGGGGATATTTCTGTGAGGAATTTGTTTGCTAGTATGCTTGATATTGGTGAGGGGACGGGGATTCGTGGTCTTGTTAATATGGGTATTAATATTAATGATTTGTATACGGAGTTTCATAGTTTGAGTAGGGGTAAGAGTAAGAAGAAGTTAATGGTAATGGAGTTTGGGGTATGTCTTAATGATATGGCTCGTGATGGGAAGCTTGACCCTGTTATTGGGAGAGATAAAGAGGTTACGAGGGTTATGGAGATTCTTTGTAGGAGGAGTAAGAATAATCCGGTGCTTGTTGGAGAGGCTGGGGTTGGTAAGAGTGCTATTGTAGAGGAAGTGGCGAGGAGAATTGAGTTTGAGATGGTGCCGGATAGGTTACTTGGGAAGAGGATTATTTCTATTTCGATGGCTAATTTAGTGGCTGGTACGAAGTATCGAGGTGAGTTTGAGGATAGGATGAGGAAGCTTATTAAAGAGGTAGAGGAAGAGGATGATATTGTTTTATTTATTGATGAGGTGCATACGTTAGTGGGTGCTGGTGGTGCCGAGGGGGCGATAGATGCTTCTAATATTTTGAAGCCGGCACTTGCAAGAGGGAAGTTTGTGTGTATTGGGGCAACGACAGTTGGGGAGTATAAGAAGAGTATTAGGGCTGATAGTGCTCTTGATAGGAGGTTTCAGGTTGTTAGTGTTAAGGAGCCTAGCATGAACGATGCAAGGGGGATTATTGGGGGTCTTCGGGATATTTATGAGGTTTATCATAATGTGGTTCTTAGTGATGAAGTGCTTGATGATATTGTGGAGTATGCGGATAGGTACATAGTGGGGAGGTTTTTTCCGGATAAGGCTATTGATGTTATGGATGAGGTATGTGCGATGGTTAGTACTAGGGGGGATGAGAAGCGTAAGTGTATAAGGGAACTTAGGGGGAGGATTAATTTGGTAAGGCGGGATAAGAATTGTAGTATTTTGGGGAACAGGTTAGAAGAAGCATATAAGATGCTACGTGAGGAGAAGAGGCTTCTTGGAGAAGTGGATGCTATGTCTTTTGCTGGAAAGAGGGGGCGTAATGTGGTAGAGAGAGGGGATGTAATAGATGTGGTAGAGAGGATTAGTGGGGTTAGTATTTATATGGATAGGGATAGGGGAAGTGAGTGTATGCAGGGGTTTAGAGAAGTGATTGGGGAGTCTTTTGTGGGTAGTGATAGGGTGAAGAGGGCTCTTAGTGGTATTGTGTGGAAGTGGTTTTATGGTCTTGGTAAGAGGAGGGGTGTTTATTTGTTTGCAGGCCCTACGGGGGTTGGTAAGACGATGGCAGGTAAGTTACTGGGTAGGATGCTTGGGAGTACGGATGGGGATAATGTTATTAGGATTGATATGAGTGAGTTTAGTGATAGTAGTAGTGTGAGCAAGGTTATTGGGAGTAATCCTGGGTATGTTGGGTACGAGGATATGGGTAGTGTTGTTGAGAGGATTAGGAATATGCCGAGTGGGGTGATTTTGCTGGATGAGGTGGATAAGGCTCACAGCAGTGTTATGGGGCTTTTTTATCAGATAATGGATGAGGGGTTTATTAGGGATAATAGGGGTAATCTTGTTAATGTTAATAATTTGATAGTGATGACTACTAATGTGGGATATGAGAAGGGAAGGGTTGGTTTTGATGGGGATAAGGAAAGGGGGAATGGGTGTGATAGTGAGCTTAGGAGAGTTTTTGGGGATGCGTTTATGAATAGGATTGATGGGGTTATTTATTTTGATAGTTTGGAGAGGGAAGATGTTATGGTTATTGCAAAGAGGGAGATTGAGGGTATTTTGAAGGAGAATAAGTGGTTAGAGGAGTACAGGGAGAGGTTTATGGATGAGGAGTTTATTGCGGGGATTGTTAGGGATAGTGATTTTACGGAGTATGGGGCAAGGAAAGTGAAGAGGCTTGTTAGTGAGAGAATGGAGAGTGTTATTGTGGATAAAATGGATAGTATTGGTAAAGAGGAGATGGATAAAATGGCTATTAAGAGGGAAGTTACTTCTAATTAGGGGTAGTAGGGAAATGAAGGGGTGCCTATTTTTATAGGGCCTTTTTTATATATGAAATGGGGCAATATGTGAAAAAATCGTATTAAATGGGGTGTTTTTGGTAAAAATGTTTAAAAAATGCTTAACAAATGTGAAAAAAATGTATTAAATGTATAACGAAAAATTGACAAAGTAAGGTAATGTGTGATAAAATTAAAGTGCATTGAAAAAGAGTTATCTCTGATAATTGTGTCAGGTGTTACTCTTTGATGTGATTTTGGTTTGAAACACCTGCTACGTAAAGTTAGTAGGTGCTTTTTGCACTAATCGCTTTCTTTTATAGCGATAACAGTATACAATACTATTATTAGTGCAAGCACCAAGAGTTCCAACTTGAACCCCCTTTCCATAGTAATTTATTACCATAGAAATCACCTCCTTAAAGCAATTATTTTAAGTAATCACATCAATGGGTGAATATCTAACTTGTATCAGAAAATAACTCTGGGGATTATTATATACTAAAAGATTGTTCTTGTAAAGAGCAATTTGTAAAAAAAATGATAAAATTTTATGTGACATAAAAACCATTATAGTGTTAAATAATAACATAATATAATGGTTGTTTTTGTTTTAATATATGTTTCTTTTTTATTTGTAGCCCATCTAAAGAATACCGTTTTACTATTCATTTATACCCCGTTTTAATACCTGTTATATCTCGTTCTAATATCGGTTGAACTAAAGAATACCGTTTTACTCATATCCAAACCAAGTCTTTGAGCCATTTTAATACCTAGCCCTACTAAAGAATACCGGTTTACTCATATCCAAGCCATATCCAACCCAAGTCTTATCCCCATTTTAATACCGGCCCACCTAAAGAATACCGTTTTACTTCCTTTTGTTAGATAAAATGCAAGTCTTGATTTGATAATTTACAATGAAAAACCATTATAGTGCTTCATAATAACATACTATAATGGTTGTTTTTTGTATAAAATATTTATCTATTTATTAAGGTACTAATCCCCAGCCTGTTACAACGAAGCGGCCACCATAACTTTTGGCTTTTGGGGGGTTATTTACTAGTTCACCGTTAATAACAAGGGATGATGATGTACCACCATCGAGGTTAGCAGCATTGTAGGCTCCATATTGGGTAAGGACATCGACAACATCTTGGAGTCCTGCTCCGGATATATAGTTTTCACCATCAATAACGAGGAAGAGGATTATACCGTCTTTTCTTTGGGCAATTGATACACGAGGTGCCTTACCCCAAGGATCTCCCACTATTTCGATTGGTTTTCCGTTTACTATTAAGAATGGTCCAAACTGCAAACCGTGGATAATTCCTGCCTTTAAGGCTTCATCTCCGGTTCCCTCTAAGAGCATTAATTTTCCTTCTTTAGTAATGCCTATTATTTCACCCGTAGTAGTGGAACTATCTCCATCAGACCATGTTATTTTTCCATCTTCAATTACATATCCGAGAGGAATACCTGAACCGTATCCGTAGTCAACGAAGCCTCCTCCGTTTATACATACTTTTCCGTTATATCTTTTACAGATACTTTTTAGTTGTTCTCCTTTTTCCGTACCTAGTGTTTCTTTGGATACTAGTCTTACTTTTTTGGGTTCATATATGGCAACTAAGTAAGCATTAGCAGAACCTACTTTGGTATTTATTAGTTTATAGCTATCGTTTTTGTTCTCTCTTTTTAGTATTTGTTCTTCATATTTGTTTTTGTAGTGTCCTGTATCTTTGGTATTGATAACGATATTGTCGAGGTTTACTTTATCGTTTATTTTGATTAGATAGTTACTATTCATAACTTTTTCAATGGTTTTATCGCTATAGAATATTTTGGCAAGGTATTGATGGTTCATTGTTTTCATAGCGGTTGTTATGTATAGATTTCTTAACTTATCGTAAGGGCCATAGGCGAGGAAGAAGCAAGTTACGACAAATATATCTAAGAAGATACAGAATATGGTTAGTTTATATATTTTTCTTTGTTTCTTTTTATTTTTCTTTGTACTTGTATTTTTTTTCATAATTACTTCCTTTCGTAAGGGCTATCCTTAGTTCCTTTGCCACTTGTTAAGTTATCTCTATCTATATTTATTACGGGTAGGAGATTGTTTTCTTTCTTGGAACTATCGGTATAGTATTCACCGCTAGTTCCTGCTATATATATTAGGTTAGCATTTTTGCCTACACCAGTCATTGTTGCATAGTCGTTATCGTTTTTATACATTATATCAGCTATAGTTGGAAGGGCAACCTTGGTTTTGATTTTGCCTGTTAGGGTATCTATGTAGTTGTAGTCGTTATCGCTTCCATAGTATCCGTTTGAGTAGGTGGTTTCGTTAATTATATCTTTATAACTTAGTTTATTTAGATAAGTCGTATTTAGGTAGTAGGCAGCAGTGCCATATTTTTGATCGTCATATTTGTAACCGGCTGAGGCATAAGGTTGGGCCTCGCTTAGCGTACTTTCTAAAACGAGAGTTACGGTTTTATCATCATAGTTAATGGCCCTCCAGGTATCACCATCTAGATTTACGTAAGATCCGAGCATACCGGTCTCTTTTTCGATTTTATATGGGTCGCTTTCGGTACCTTTTCCGCCTGTTAATTCGATATTGTTTTTTAGATTGATAGTGGCTTTTAGGCCGTATATGTCTTCACCATCAGATGTTCCGACTTTATTTTCACTATTTACGTACCAAATTTCTCCATCTTGGTTAGTGTTACTTAGATAGAAGGTTTGGTCATTGGAAGTGAAGCCTTTATCGGCACCGGTATTGATATAGTCAGTGAGGTCGAGGGAACCGATTAATTTGTCAGTGTATTTGTTTTGACAGGCTTCGTTAGTGGGGTTATCGACTACATCTGTACAAGTGGTTACGTTTGTTAAATAGGTATCTTTGTTATTTAGAAGGGTTTCAAGAATACCTGTATACTTGGTTTCTCCTTCTTTGTTTAGCCACTTATTTATATAGGATGTGTCATACTCTTTATTTTTACCGAAAGCAAGGTCGGTTAGGGTATCTTCACTAACAAGGGTTACAGTACTATCAGAGTTTACTTTTACTATTCGCCAGTTTAATCCGGAGTATTCGATGTAGTTATTGGCATCTTTACTTGTAAAGTAGTAGGTTCCGTTTATGTTTTTGAAGCTATTTTTATTTATGTTGTCTTTTTTTAGGGTTGTTGCAAGGGTAGCATCGCTAGTTTTATCTTTTTTGGTATCTAAATAGAGAGATACGGCTCTAGTTCCATAGAAAATGGCACAGCCAATAGTGAGGCCTATTGATATTGCACAGAAGACGCGTTGTTTATTTAATTTGGCTTTAACTTTTTGTTCTTTCTTGGTTTTTTTATTATTTTTTTTCATATTACCACCTTTTTTGTTGTTTATTTGTCCTCACTATTATATCATTTTTTGTTTTTTATAGCAATAGTCTTGTAGAAAAAAGGAATTTATAGTATAATTATAGTGTAAAGATGAAAGAGGTGAAAGTTTAATGCAGGCTATTCAGTATGTGATTATAATAGTAGTGCTTCTTATCATTGCTTTTGCTCTTGTTAAGAGTAATCGTAAGGATTTGAGCTTAGAATTTAATAAACTTGTTGATTTACTTGGTGGAGCTGATAATATTGTTGATACAGAAGTTCAGATGTCAAGATTTAAGGTAACGCTTAAGGATGTGTCGAAAGCTAATAAAGATGGTATACTTAAATTAGGTGCTAAGGGAGTTGTGGAAATTGATGACCAGCTTAAAATTATATTTGAAAAGAATGCTAAGCAACTTAAAAAGTATATTGATGAACTTAAATAGTAAGGCACTATAATGGTGCCTTTTCTATATATGTAAAAAAGGGGAAAAGAAATGAAAAGGATTGTTTTAATTGGTCTTTCGGGGTTTATTTTGGTTATGGTACTTGTTTTTAGGATTGTTATTAAGAATGATTGTTATATTAGGAATATGAAGAAGAGTATTAGTGAGCATTACAAGGGGATTGATGACTACAAGGATATTGTTAGTATAAATAGGTTTAATGATTATTATATTGTGGGACTGGACAATAGAGTTCTTGTTCTGGATAAGAAGTACAAGAGGGTTACGGAGTATAATAATGAGGAGCTTGCTGATGATGCTCTTAATAGTAAGATTATTTATATGGATGATATGGTTTTGTTTGTTAAGGATGAGAAAGTTGATAGTGGTCTTATTTATAATTATTATGATGTAAAGAGTGGTGAAATGGTTAAGAGTTTAGAAGTAGGGAGGTAGTTATTAGTATGGAAGAGAGGTATATGGAACTTCTTAGGGATAAGATGTTTTTTATTCCGAGTAGTGTTTTTAGGAATATGGGAAAGCTTGGTATAACTGGAGATGAGGTAGTGGTTCTTATCTTTATTATTAATATGGGCCCGAGGGTTTTATATGATCCGGAGATGATTTCTAAGGGAACGGGTATTAATAGGATAAGGGTTTTAGAGGTTATTAATGGGCTTATTTCTAAGGGGATTTTAGCGATAGTTGTTAAAAAGAATGGTAGTAGTAAGAAGATGGAGGAATTTATTAGTACGGATCTTTTTTATGAGAAAATGAGGGGTGTTCTTTTAGGGGGAACCAATAGGGCAAATGGGAAAAAGGAAGAGCAGACGGACCTTTTTTCAATGTTTGAAAAGGAGTTTGGGAGGACGCTTTCTTCGATGGAATATGAGATTATTAGGGGTTGGGTGAGTGATGATATGCCAAGTGATTTGGTACGGGAGGCCTTGCGGGAAGCTACATATAATGGAGTTAGTAATCTTAGGTATATTGAGAAGATTATTTTGGATTGGAAGAAGAGGGGATACAAGAGTGTAAAGGATATTGAGAGAGCGAGAGAAAGGTATAAGAAAAAGAATGGTAATGGTGATGTCTTTGATTATAATTGGTTAGATGATGAATAGGGGCATTTTTGTAATGGAGATGTTAGATGAGATTATTCCTAATCCGGTATGTGAACTTAGGTATAGTAAAGATTATGAACTTTTAATTGCGGTTATGCTTAGTGCTCAGTGTACGGATAAGAGGGTCAATATGGTAACTGGGGTTTTATTTGATAGATATAGGAGCTTGGAGGATTTTGATAGGGCTGATATTAGTGATATTGAGGAGATTATTCGTCCTTGTGGGTCGTACCGGAAAAAGAGTTTATATATTAAGGATATTGCTAGGAAACTGGTAGAAAGTGGTGGTATGAGGCCCGATAGGGAACTACTTGAGAGTTTATCTGGGATTGGGAGGAAGAGTTGTAACGTGGTTTTGGGTGAGATTTACGGAGTGCCGGCGATGCCTGTGGATACGCATATTGAGAGGGTTAGTAAGAGGCTTGGCTTGTGCGATGAGGGGGATTGTGTGCGAGTGGTGGAGCGAAAACTTATGGGGATTTTTCCTAGAGATAAGTGGATACGGGTGCATAAGCAATTGGTTCTATTTGGGAGATATCATTGTAAGAGTGTGAAGCCGGAGTGTGAGGGGTGCAGATTTCGGGATATGTGCATAAAATGGAGATAGGGGGAATACTACTTATTAGAGGTGAATGGTTTTGAATAAGAAACTTCTAGTGGGTAGTATTTTATTTACGAATATTTTGGGCTTTATTTTTGGTCTTATTAGTAGGCCGAGTAGTTTTAGTGGGGTGGCTCAGCCGGTGTTTGTACCGCCTAGTTGGGTTTTTATTGTGGTTTGGGTAGTAATTTATACGATTTTGGGGATTAGTTTTTATTTGATTTTGCAAAGTAAGGATAGCAGGGATAGGAAGTGGAGTATTGGGCTTTATTTTGTTAATTTGGTATTTAATTATTTGTGGGTAGTGTGGTTTTTTAATTTTAAATTGTTTTTATTTGCTTATATTTGGCTTATTGTGTTAATTGGGATAACGATAGTTATGATATATTTCTTTTATCGGGTTAATAAATGGGCTGGTATTATTAATGTGCCATATTTGTTTTGGTTAGTGTTTGCGAGTATTATTAATATTTATGTGTTTTATTTAAACTAGGGAATGGGGTAATATGATAATATGAAAAAATAAAGTAGAATGGGTGAGTCTACTTTATTTTAGTCTATCGAAGGATTTAAATATAATTCCTTGATAGGTTAGCATTCCTTCGTCGCCTTCTATGAGTAATCCGTAATTATTGCTATCAACGATGAACTCTTTTCTTTCTTTATTGTATAGTTCAAAAGTAACATAGTAATGGGTATTAATCATATTTAGGTTATCATTATGGAAGTGAGAGCCAGATACGTCTGTTCTTTTAGCAATTACTTTGGCCTTTACAGTATCTATAGGGGCATTTCTATCTATTTTGGGTAAGCGTGGGGCTGTAAAGATATTAATTATAATAAATATAAATGCTAAAATGAATATTACTATAAAGGCAATAATCATTATACTTTCCATTTTATTCCTCCTTTATTATAAGTATAACATATAAAGGTAAGATTAAATATATAATGTATGTTTTGCTTTTGGCAATATTACAAATACCGGAATAAAAATGCTCCAAATACCGGAATGAAAATACTTCAAATACCCGAATAATGTTAATTTTATGCAAAGATATTGTTTAATTTTATGACTGAAAAAAGGTTTTAATTAGTTATAATATTTAATTTTAAAAAAAGTAATAGAAAACAATAAATAACTGTAATATATTAATTATATTTACTGATTTTTAAAGGTTAAAAAATTTACTTTTATGTTTATATATGGTATAATATTTATTGAGAAAAAAGTATAGATAAAAGGAGGTAAAAAATGGAAGTTAGTAAAATAAAAAAGGCGTTAATTGAACAAAAAAATATTGGTTTATCTGGTAATCTTTATCATAAGACACAACTTGATTTTGCCTATAATACAAATCACATTGAAGGTTCTACTATAACACAAGATGAAACAGCAAGTATTTATGATACGGGGACAATATTAGCAAATAGGGACAAAGTTATTGTTTTGAAGGATGCGACAGAAACAAAAAATCATTTTACTTTATTTAAATTTATGTTAGACAGTATTAATGAGAAATTATCGGAGGATATGATAAAAAAGTTTCATTATATTTTAAAGACTGGAACTTTGACTGATAGTGAAAAAGAGTGGTTTAAGGTTGGGGAATATAAATCTATAAAGAACTTTGTTGGTAATATTACGACGTCTTTACCTAGTAATGTTGCAAATGATATGAAAGAACTATTAGATTGGTATGATACTATCGATAAAAAGAGCATTGAAGATATAATTGAGTTTCATGTTCGTTTTGAAAAGATACATCCTTTTCAGGATGGAAATGGTCGGGTAGGAAGAATGATAATGTTTAGAGAATGTTTATATAATGATATAATGCCATTCTTTATTGAGGATAGAAATAGGGATTTTTACATTCGTGGTATTAAGGAATATCAAAATAATAATGAGAAAGGTTATTTGATAGATACTTGTTTAAATAGTCAGGATAACTATGAGAAACTTGCTAATTATTTTTTAGGAGATGATTAGTTATAGATATGATGCACCCATCAGAAATGGTGGGTGTTTTATAATGAATGATAATTGGGTTTAGGCGTAAAAAAATAGTAAAAATTAGAAAAAATTACGTCACAGTGTAAAAAATGCAGAACGACAATAAATTATTTGATGTAAAGTTGATGTCAAACCCCTACAAAAGTAAATTTATAATATTGATATTGTGTATTTTATGTAGTAATATGTATATAGGAAAACTTTGTTAGTAGTTAAGACTGCCCTTATAGCTTATTTATAGGCAAGAGGGGAGGAGATAGTTTATGAGAAGAAAATTCAATTTAATTCTATACAAAGCGTATTTTTCATTTATAAAATTATCTCACATTTGTTTGATAATTTTTAAATAAATTTCAAATAAAAAGTCCTAGCTACATAAGTAACTAGGACTATCTAAAACATTTAACAAAAGGGTAGTCTTAGCGAACACTAAGTTTTCCTTTCATTT
>USTO01000013.1 GCA_900557675.1 uncultured Mollicutes bacterium | reverse complement strand
CCATAAAAAAGATTAGTACTGTGTCCTGCAAATACACAAAGTAAAAGTTCCGCAACAACCTCTATTAAAGTAATAACAATCAAGTAAGAATAAATCTTATTATCTCTACTCTTTACCCTCTCCTTTCCAAAAAAAGCAATAAACAAAAGAAGTATGTAACAAAAACTAGCAATCGTAAAAAAGATTGTACTATTAAAACTGACCATATATCCTCCTCTATTCTACAACCATTGTATCACAGTTTTCCAAAAAATGATAGCATTTTCTTGCAGTTTTTACAAAAAAGAAAAGATACCCATAAGTATCTATTCATTTTCTAAAGTCTTATAATCAACCTTACCAACACTAGTAAGAGGGAACTTATCCTTAAAGATAATATCCTTAGGTTGAGAATATTCAGGAAGTTCCCTCTTACATATCTCCCTAATATCATTTTTAATACTATCCCCATTAAAACCATTTTCCATAATAACATAAGCAACCGGTTCTCCGCCATAAACTTCACTATGTTTAGAAACTACACATACCTTAGCTACACCCTTAACCAAAGATATAACCCTTTCCATTTCTTGCGGATATATCTTAAATCCCCCTCTAATAATCATTCTCTTAATTCTGCCCACTAAATGAACAAACCCATCCTCATCTATAAACCCCAAGTCACCACTGTGAACCCATTTAGTTCCATCACTATGAACTTTAATAACATTATCCTCTTCCTCTTTATTATTAAGGTATCCCAGCATCATACTAGGACCCATAATACAAATCTCGCCAATATTATTATTAGAATAATCAAGTTCCGTATCCGTATTAGGTTCAAAAATACTAACAATATTCTTATTAAGAGGAATACCAAGAGAATTAATATTCATAATGTTACCAATACAAACAGTACAAGTAGAACTAAGTTCTGTCATACCATACCCCTCTTCAATACTAGCTGTACTACCATGTTCCTTAAAGAATAAATTAATCTCTTCTTTTCTCTTAATACTCATACTGTCTCCTCCGCTACCAGCGTGTTTTAAGAAAGAAAGATCCATCTTCTTAACCCTCTTATCATTAACAAAATCTTCCCAATAAGTAGGAACTGCTAAAACGTGATTAGGCTTCTTTTCAATCATAAACTTCGTAAACTCTTTTGGCATAAGTAATGGAACAATAATATTAGTAAGACCAAGACAAAACGGATTATGAATAGCAGCTACTATACCAAATGCAACAAAAGGAACAATATCATTAAAAAACGTCTCTCCCTTATCATATTCACCCTTAAATAACTTATACTGAAAACTAATAGCATTCATATTATCATTAGATAACCTAACAGTCTTACTAACTCCCGTTGTACCACCCGTATGAACATAAACAGCTTCCATATTCTCTTTGTAAGAGGTATAATTAACCTTCTCAATAACCGGAATAGTTAGAAACTCATTCCATTCAATATAAAGACTATCCCTCTTTATATCACTATTAATCCTATACTCTTGGCTCTTTTTATATTTCATATTAAGAAGACGCTTCTTAAAACTAGGAATAGAATTATAAGGACTAACCGTAATAACCTTGTATACATCAGTTTGATTAACAATCTTATTAAATTCACTAATAAAGTTATCAAGAACAATAACAACCCTACTATTAGTCTCATCAATATACTTCTTAAGAGTCTTAGCATCACTTCTAACATCAACCAAATTAAGAACAGCACCTATCCTATTCAAAGCATAAAAACTCTTTTCAAGTTCTGGTGTAGCTACCGATATAATAGTAACAACATCACCCTCTCTAACACCAATATTATAAAAAGCCTGTGCTACCTCATTAATATTCTTTAAAAACTCCTTAAAAGTTTCCGTATAACCATAATACTCTAAAGCAAGGTTGTCCAAATTATCCGAATTACAAATAGCCATATATTCATAAGCTGTCATTTTCGGTAATTCAGCCCTATTACTACTACTACTATAAAACTTAAGCCAAGGCTTCTCTATTGAAGCATACTTAATACCCACACATATCACTCCTCTAAAATTACACCCCTATTATACCCAATTTTAAAGTTTTTGCAAGCATTTCCCTGCAATTTTTCCAAAACTGCATAAAAAAAGTTACTATTTTCAATCTATTAAACAATAGTAACCATTTATAACCAAATTCATTTTTAGTATATTTTATTAGTATAATTTTAAATTCCACCTCTCACTATCATCTAAATTCATATTATCAATATATACAAATTCATTAATATTCCTATTATCAAATACTTCCAATAACTTATCAAAATCATTAGCCAAATTCATCTTAGATAGTTCTTCATAAGTAACCCAATATACCTTTCCCTCATCTGTTTCTGGTATCAATTCCCCTTTATAAGTATTCGTTTCGAATAAAAATATTAAATTTCTTATTTTTTCTTTATAATCATACCAATCTTTTATTCCGCATATTTTTAAATTGTTAACCACAAGACCAGTTTCCTCATATACTTCTCTTTCAACTGATTTAATAATACTTTCTCCCTCTTCTAGCTTGCCACCAGGAAATGCAATGCCTTTCCAAGATTTAACCCTTTCTTGAACCAAAACTTTCTCCTCTTTTGAATTAACAATTTTACACATATTCATTAATTTTACTTTTTCCATTTATAATCCTCCTATCACATTGATTATCTCAAAAGAGAACAATTAAGCACACCAATTGTTCTCTTTCTTTAATTTATTAATAGTAGCAAAATGACCATTCTCATCCTTATTAAGATATGTTTTACCCTTACAATCTGCAACAAAATAATAATAATCGTGACTTTCCGGATATATAGCACTCTTAATACTCGCAATACCAGGATTATCAATAGGACCAACCGGAAGCCCAATATAAGAAGTACATCTCGTATTATAACCATTATCACAATTATAAAGACCCTGTTCTTTACTAAGACTAACCGAAAAATCATCAATCCTTAAAGCATAATAAGTCGTAACATCACTACCAAGATTCCAGCCACTATTAAGCCTATTATAAAAGACCCCTGCAACCTTAGCCCTATCATTACTACTTGCTCCCTCTAATTCAACAATAGAAGCAAGCGTAATAAGCTTATGAATAGAAAGACCACTCTTAGATATATCATCCCTATATACCTCTAACTGTTTACCCATCTCATCAAGCATTGTCGTAATAATAACATCTATACTAACATTTCTATTCTTAAAAAAATAAGTATTAGGAAATAAATACCCCTCTAAAGGATAATAAATACCACTATTCAAAATCTCATCACTAAGAAACCAGTACTTAGAAATAAGTCCCTCAGCATAACTCCTATCACTAAGTACGCCAATAACATCTTCATAACTATTATTCGTATTTTCACTAATAACCTTAGCAACACCCCTTATATTCTTACCCTCTTTAAAAGTAAGACGAACCTCCTCTATATTATACTTACTACCCCTTTGAAGTTCTTTAACAATTTTCCTTACCCCCATACTCTTAGATAACTTATATGTTCCCGCTTTCAAATTCCTATTACTCTGTGTATACATATAAACCTTAAAAGCATTAGCACTTCTAATAAAGCCATCACTCTCTAACTTCTTTGCAATAGAAGAAATACCACCAGCATCTATCGTAACAACCCTAGTAGACTTATCATTACTAGTGCCCGTAAGCAAAAACAAATATAACCCAATAGCAATAAAGCACATTAAACACATACCAGTTATCGAAATAATTACCCTTTTTGTCATTAAATTCATAATAATATCAGGCTATACCTTTGCCTCATCCTCCCCTTTTTCCTTTTTAGCTTCTTCACTAACACTCTCAATTATAGTTTCAATAATCTTCCATTCCCTATCAGTCTCAACTGGTAAAAGTTCTGTATGACCATCCTCATCATTAACACTATATACAGATGCATATACCCTTGTCCTACCACTATCATCCTTCGTATTATCCGTATATACCATATAATTCTTATTCGTTTCATCAGATTCAAACGTAAATAAAACCTCACATAAAACTTCCTTACCATCTTCATTCTTAATCTTAAACTTATTATCTTCCATAACCTATTTCCTCTCCTTATTTTCTCTATCTAAAAAGCCTTGCAGAATAATAACCGCACTAAGCCCATCAACCTTTTTCTTTCTTTTCTTCCTTGACATATCAGCACTAATTAAAATATTATTACTAATAACACTAGTAAGTCTTTCATCCTCTAAGATAACAGAAACCCCTATAACACTCTCTAACCTCTCCTTAAAAGCAAGCGTAATATCCGCCCTCTTTCCAAGAGAGTTGTCCATATTCTTAGGAAAGCCCAAAACAATCTTAGAAATATCCTCCTTACTAACAATACATCTTATCTCATCATATAACTCATCATAATTATCTTCAGCAAAAAATAACGTTTTATAAACACTAGCAATAAGACCCGTTCTATCACTAATACTAATTCCTAGTGTCTTACTTCCCAAATCAAGGCCTAAATATCTCATTTCAAATAATCTTCTAAAAGAACCTCAATAATCGTATTTCTATCTAGCTTAGAAAGCTTATTCCTTGCTCCCTTATAATTAGAAATATAGCCCAAATCATTACTAACAAGATATCCCGCTAATTGATTAATTGGATTATATCCCCTTTGCATCAATGAATTATATACCTCTTTTAAAACTTCTCTTACACTTTCATCCGAGCGTTTACTATCACTATCCATACATATCACCTCTGTACTCTTTAATTTTAACATATAAAATGACTAACTACAAGCATTTTAACAAAGTTTTCATTATTTATTCTATTAAACTTATGAAAATAAGTATATAATATAAGACCAATTTTATAATATTACCCTACGGTGGTAAGAAAAAAGAACTAACATAAATAAAGTTAATTCCCATTTCTATATAGATAAACCCAATTAATAACTATCTAAACTATCCTCATTAAGAAGAAAATAAAATATTCCCATTGTAATAATACCATTATCATCCATTCTCGGTTTACTAACATCACCCAAAATTATTATCTTCTTAAAATAATCATTAATATTAAGTAAAGACTTTCTCTCTTGTCTTTCTTTAGCAGTACCCTGCATTTCATAAGCTGACTGAACATATATTCTTTTACTTCCCATATTACAAACAAAGTCTACTTCATATTGAGGTTTAAAGCGAGTTCCATCTTCCTTTGTTTCGTTAACCTCTACTACGCCAACATCAACATTATAACCACGTCTTAAAAGTTCATTATATATAATATTTTCCATTATATGACCTTTATCAATCTGTCTAAAATTTAGTCTTGCATTTCTAAGACCCATATCTTCAAAGTAATACTTATATGGAGAATTAATATATTTTTTCCCCTTAACATCATACCTTTCCGCCTTAGTAATTAAAAAAGCATCTGCAAAATATTCCAAATAATTACTTATCGTTTTATCACTAAGAACCATATTCTTTTCACTTTTAAAAGTATTTTGAAGATTATGAGGATTAGTTAAAGAACCAATTTGCGAAGAAATAATATTAAGTAGTTCGTTAAGTTCTTCCACATTTGTAACATTATTTCTTTCAATTATATCTCTTAGATATGTTTCTTCAAAAAGACTTTTTAAATATTTAGAACGTTCATTATCCGTTTCAAACGATAAAGTATAAGGTAAGCCACCATAAATACTATATTGCTCATATCCCTCATATTGATCTCCATCAAAGGCTTCCATATATTCACTAAAACTTAAAGGATATACGTGTATTTCATCACCACGACCACGAAACTCAGTAACAACATCTTTGGATAATAGTTTAGCATTAGAACCTGTAACATATACTTCTATATTATCTTCATAAAGAAAGGTATTTAGTACCGGAACAAAATCATCCATTTTCTGAATTTCATCCAATAATAAGTAATACTTTTTATCATCTTTAATCAAAGTTCTAATATATTTTATAAATACATTCCCATCCAATAATTCTTCATTTTCTTTAATATCAAGAGGTATATATATAACGTGGTCTTTATCATTATTTTGTAGTAAGTATTTATAAAAAATATTTTTTAATAAATAAGATTTTCCACATCTTCTTATACCAGTAATTATTTTTATTTGTCCATTTCCATCTTTTTTTATTAACTGCTTTAAGTAGAAATCTCTTTTTATCTCCTTCATACATTTCTCCCTTCGTCACTACAATTAAATTATACTATATATTATATAATTTGTAAACACTTTCATTCCGAAATTTTTCGCATTTGCGAAAAATTTCGGAATGAGATTTAATTATACACAAGATTATTAATATTTATATACTATCAAAGTACAATACCAGAAGATGTATTAAATATATAACTAACACCATTTTTTTATTTCTATAATAATTATAATGCAGTTTTTAAATTTCTGCAACTATAACAAGTATATTTATTAAATTTATATTAAAATTATATTAACACCATTTATTATATATAGTATAACTAAATACGACTTATGATATACTTAATATGAGGTACATAAAATGAATAAAATTTTAATAACATTATCAATTATTGGAAGTATTATAGGAATAACATTATCAATTATTGGAACAGTAATGGGACTAAGTTCTGAATCAGGGCCTCTTGATATGAGTGATTTACTTATTTTGCCTTCAATACTTTTCTTTTTAATGAATTTGATTGATATATTAATTACCCTAGATATAATAAAAAAGGGAGTAATTTATTCAACTATTATTTCTTTAATAAAAGTAATAATTATAATTACTATGATTTATTCTTTTTTAGAAGATTTTAAGAATGGGTATTTTGATGGATGTCTTCTATGTATATTGGCAATTATAACTAGTTGTATTTTAACATTTCCTTCTGTTCTAAATGTGCTTAAATTATCAAACAATATTAAAAAAAATTAATATAGATATAATAGTAATAACCTTAACTGCTGAGTTAAGGTTATTGAACATACTACATAATCCAGTAACCCTAACCACGCAAAAAGCCAAGGTTACTCACACTTATAATATATCATTTTTTTATAAAAATATCAATAATTTTACCTAAATTTAATAAATTTACCTTTAATTATTAAAAGAAGCACTTTGTTAGTGCTTCTTTAATCCCTTAATAAGACTCTTTCCCCTTTTAAGTAAATTCCTTGTACTTTCACTACAAGAACACATAATAAGTACATTAATCAAAGTAACAACAATAAAGATAATACCAAGAGAAAGAATACAGCCCATAAAACCAAAGCCCTTATGAAGAATAAACACCTCTAATGGTTTAATAAGTACACAAATAATAATAAATAAAGCAATTAAAACTAAGTACTCCGTAGCAAGTCTTCTCTTATCAATACCCTCTATAATCTTATTCTTAATAACATTCATCTTTAAGAATATATTAACAAAGAAAGCTAGGGCTGTTGCTAAAAGTAAACCATTAAGACCAAACGGTTTAACAAGTAAAATAGATAAAACAACATTAACCGTCGCACAAATAAAGACGTGATTTTTATTATCCTTAAATAAACCCTTAGCATTAACAACTGCAAGTAGAGGATAATAAATAATATTTAAAAACAAAGCCACGGCAAAAAGTATTATTGATAAGTAACCCAAAATATAGTTCTCTTTACCAATCCATACATTAACAAAACTCCTAATACCAAGAGTAAATGTAATACATACACTAAAAGCAATAATTATAAATAATACATTAAATTCCTTAAACAATTTCTCCGCTTTATCATCTTCCTTTTTAGCAAAAACATTACCAAAAGAATAAACTGCTCCCCTTTCGACACGTGATGATATCTCATTCAAATACCTAACAATAAAATTATAAGAAGTATAAATACTAACGGCAACAGGGGATACAAAAGCAACCAGTATAATAGCATCAACATTATTAAGAGCAAGATATCCAAGTTGTATCCAAGCAAGATCCTTTACCATTTTAACCATACTAGTATCAGCATCTTCTACTTCCTTAAGCCACTTATACTTTCTCTTAACAACCATTCTCATAACCATTTCTTCCAAAGCCTTAACAATAAAAATAACAATAGCAATAGCCTCTAATGACTTAAACAAAATAACAACTACTACAATTAATATATCACTAAGGATCTTCATAATATTAAAAACCAAATTATATATATACTTCTCCTGAGCTGCCGATAAAACCGCACTATAAGTCTGTGTTTTACCAAAATAAGAAATAAGATAAGAAACAGATATCACTATAAAACAAATTAAACTACTATTTCTATAACCATCTTCAAAACCATAGAAGAAATAAAGTCCCAGTGATACAAGAGCAATAATAAGTAAAATAACCCATCCAATTATCTTAAAAATCTTTCTACTTCCCGAATAAATCCGGTTAATATCACCCTTATTCTTCTCTGCAAAAGGCTTATATAAACTATAAATAACAGCATCACTAAATCCCATCTGAGCAATAAAAACATAAGTAATAATCTGATTAATAACCTGATAATAACCATTACCAACATCCCCAATATACTTAATTAAAACATCAACCTTAATAAGGCCAATAACACCAATTATAATATAAGGAAGAATATCACTAACCATATTTAAAGCAATTTTCTTTGTTCTCAAACCTATCCCCTCCTCCTTACTATCTCACTAGCTGCAATCGTGGCCTCACCCGTGGCCGTAGTAAGTTGATAATAATCCTTTAAAATAACATCCCCAATCGCATAAACATTATCCCGATTTGTCCTCATATTCTTATCTACTACGATGTATCCATCCTTCTTATCTACCATAAAAAGTTCACTATTAGGAACACTCCCAATACAGACAAAAAGACCATTTACAAAAATTTTAGTATCCGTAAATTCCACTTCTAGACCATCTTCTTTTTCATAAATTGCCCTAAGGGGGCTGTTATAACGAACTAATATATTATTTCTAGCATTTACTTCCTCTATCAGTTTCTCTTCTCCCTTGAATCTATCTCCTCTAAGTACCGTAGTAACACTCTTACATATATTAGATAAATATAAACTATCCTCTAAACTACTATTACCGCTACCAACAACCATAACATCCTTACCCTTATATAAAGCCCCATCACATATTCCACAATAACTAATAAAATTACTAACATCAAAAGGAAGTTTCCTTGGTCTCCTACCCGTGGCAATAATTAAATAATCATAACCAATATCATCATCATCTAAATGCACTATATTATTATCCATATCTACCCCTTTAATACTATCATAAATATACTCTACATCTAAGTTCTGTACTTGCTTATAAATATTTTCCGCAAGTTCAGGTCCCCTTATTCCCTCATACCCAGGGTAATTCTCTATAATATAACTCCTATTAAGTTGTCCCCCAGGAGCATCATCCTCAATAATACAACTCTTAACTCCAGCTCTTGTTAAATAAATAGCACTTGTCATACCCGCAATACCCGAGCCAACAATAACCACACTATACTTCTTCACAGTATCTACCTCTCTTCCTACTCGTAACTATAAGCACTATTCCCAGTATAATTAAAACTACTGATAATAACATGCTAACCCTATAAGAACCAATATAAAGACTATCACTACGATGAGCCTCTATAAAGAACCTCCCCATTGGATAAACAACAAAATAAATCCCTGTCATAAAACCAATTTTCTTGCATTTATAAAATTTCCTTATCAAAAGTAAAATCACAAACCCTAGCAGGCACCATAAACTCTCATATAAGAAAGTAGGCTCATAATAAACACCATTAATATACATTCCCCTAATAATAAATTCCGGAATATGTAAACTACGCAAACTCTCTAACGAAGTAATCTTCCCATAAGCCTCACCATTAAAAAAGTTCCCCCATCTACCAATAGCCTGACCCAGTATAAGAAAAGGAGCCAAAACATCTAAAGCCTTAAGAAAACTAACACCCCTTTTCTTACACTGATAAAATAAAGAAGCCACTCCCCCAATAATACCACCATAAATAGCAAGGCCCCCATTCCATACCATTAAAATATCCAAAGGATTACTAATATAATATTCCCAGTTAAATAAAACATAATAAAGCCTTGCACCAATTATAGCACTAAGTATAACCTCTATTATAATATCCATAACAAACCCCTTCGGATACCCCAGCCTATTAAATTCCCTATTACCAAAGAAAATAGCAATAAGAATAGCACTTAGAATAAAAATAGAATAATAATAAATATTAAAACTACCTATACTAAATAAAATCCTAGGCACTCTTTTCACCCACTATAGGCTTAATAACTAGCTTATCTAATGTAATTTTAAGTACTGATATCACTATACTAGCCATAAAAGGACCCCAAAATCCCCTTATAACAAACTGATCTCCCAAAAAGAAACTAGTAATATATAAAATAAGCACATTAACAATAGGATAAAAAAGTCCATAACTAAGATAAGTAATAGGAAGAGTAAGCAATACCAGTATAGGCTTAATAGTTAAATCAAGAACATAAATAATAATACTAGCAATAACAGCATATATACCAAAATTATTCAAATTAAGATAAAAACTATCAAATAAACAAGATACCAAAGCCAGTATTAAACTATAACAAAGTATACATATAATAAATTCAACTATCGGATGCTTTGGTTTACTATCTAACCCCCTTACCTTACCATTTTCTTCTATAATAATATTCTTCTTCATATTTTCCTCCTCATTATGGTGTATCATTCTTTCTAACTGATGTATATACACCCGTAATAGTAATACTAGTAATACCACTATTAGTCTGATTAGAACCACTATCACAAATTAACTTACCATTAGCAAGAAAACTACTATCAGCAATTTCACTCTGACTAGTACCACTAGTAACCTTAATTTTCCCCTCACTTATACTCACAATAGAATATATAGGCAAATACATATAATACTCTTTCAATGTATCACCATTAATTTTAAACACATACTTACCCCTATAAGGAGTAACATAAATACCCCCTTCACTAATCTCATTACCACTATTAATATCAATCTTCTCCATATTAACAATACTCTTGTCAATTTCGTCGCTAATCTTCTCCATCCTCTTCCTTTCCGTATTAAGAATCCTAATCATTCCCAGAAAAAGAAGCAGAAACAAAATAAGAAGTCCATACAATACCGCCGTAATCGCAAACCCCCGATTATTCAGCCTTTTCATAAAATCCTCCTAATAGTAGACGACATCAAGCTTCGTATCGCCCATTTTATTTTTTTGCCCTTCAGGGGCCACTACTGTGCTTATAACACCATCACTAATATACCTCTTATTATCTAGCATATTAAAAACATACTCAATATCAAAGTCCTTACCATTATTATCATAAGCACGACACCTCTTTAAAAAAGTCTTATCAAAGTCCTTATCAAAAGGACTAACTTCAGGCTCCCATCCCACTCTAAGAGCACTCTCCGTTTCATAAGAATAACCATCATAACTACCCCTTAGAATATACGGAAAATTAGAATGATTCTTATTATAAGGACTACCAAAAGGAAGAGCCACTATCTTAACATAACGCTTAGGAATAATATCATCTAACCTCTTATAAACATCCGCAACAACCTCTTGCGTTTTCTCTATATCAACTTTCGTAAAATTAGTATGACCCTTCGTATGATTACCAACATCATACCCATTATTAACTAACCATTTAAGAATTTTCTCATCATACTCAGGTTGATTAAATAAACTATCATTAACAAAGAACGTTGCCGTAACATTAAAATCCTTGTACTTCTTCTTAAACTCCTCTAAAATACCAACCGCACTATTAGGATCAATCACAATGTCCCCATTGCTATCAAGTCCTGTAACCCTAATATTATTACTATTACCATCATCAAAAGTAAGAACCAAAGGACTCTTACCATAAGAAACATCTATCTTACCATTGACGTAGTCCACTAACCTAACCATACGGTATCCCTTAGAATAATAAAACTCCAAGTCCTTACGAAAAGCATCTGCTGTCCTATTATAACCATCCCTATCAATATTACCACCCACATACTTATTATCACTAACATCCTCTATACCATGATACATCATAATAGGCACCCTTCCCAGTTCATTAATACCATCCTCTGTAAACTTCTGTTTGTCCACTTTACCAAGACTAATCACAACCGAAACACTCATCCCTGCCTTATACTCCGTACCCTCGGGAACACTCTGTGATATAACTTTCCCCTTAGGAAAATCATCATCATACTTATATACCCTATCAAAAGAAATCTTCTTAAACTTATCCAAATAATCCTCATCCTTGCCCACAAACTTACTCATAATAAGACTAGTTTCCTTTTTACTATCTACACTCTTAAGAAAAAACTTGTCGGCAGCAATAAAAGATGCCACAATCACTATAATAAGAACCAAAAGCCTACCATAATGAATTCTACTTTTCTTATGACCCTTCTTCATATATACCCTCCTTCTAGCACATTACCTCAATTACCATTATAACACACATTTTCTTATTTGTATTAATTATTTTAATAACTAACATACTTTAAGAATAGTATTATCTAAATTTATTATTTTTTTACTATATTTATATATATCAAAATTCCATAATTATTATACAAAAAACCCTCTAAAATATCGTAAAAGTGTATTTTTTACCCCCAAAACCATATTTTTCTTAATTTTAAAGCAATTATATAGAACAAATATAATACAATTAGGTAATTCCCAAACAATTGTATACCACTCTCAGATGAAACGAGAAACAAAAATTAAGAATTATCCATCTTAATGCAAATAATAGCACATTTACATACCCCTAATCCCAATCCCTATTCCCCAAAAATGAAATTTTTTTAATTTTGGGGAATAGAATACCATTAATACATATAGCAAAAATTTATATCGCAACAGAAAAAGAATAAATTAAAAAATTTATTCACTAATTAACCATCTACTAATATCAATTATCGAAATACCCTCATACTGATAAGTATCATGTTTTGTATTAGCAATCAAAATTTTAGGATAAGCATCATTAATCCTAAGCAGTGGCTCAACTTCTCTATCAAATGTCTTCTGTTCCTCAATATTATCAGATACCTGAATATATATCTTTTCATTTTGTCTTATCGCAACAAAATCAATTTCCTTATTATAAAGAATTCCAACATAAATCTCATAACCCCTTCTTAAGAGTTCAATAGCAACCAAATTCTCATATATTCTTCCATAATTCATATTTTTAGTACCAATTTTGGCATACTTAAAAGCTTGGTCTACTATATAATATTTATCTTGAGCTGACAAATACTTTTTCCCCTGAATATCATATCTCCTTACTCTATAAAAAGCAAACGCATAACAAAAATAATTCATATAATTATTAATCGTTTTATGATCAAACTTAACACCATTTTTCAAATACTGCTTTTCTATACTGCGAGATGACGTTAAATTAGATATATTATCCATTAAATAGTCACTTAACGAAAGCAAAAGATCATTATTTCTAATTTTATATTTTTGTTTAATATCTCTTAATATTAAAGTATCATAAACATCTTTCAAATAATTATATTTTTTAATATTATCATTATATAAATAAGATCCTGCCATACCACCTTCTAAAACATACCTTTTAAAAGCTTGTTCACTATCATCATAATCATTATAAACCATATATTCCTTTAACGAAAAAGGATAAACCTCAATTTCATAAGTCCTACCCGTAAACAATGTAGACAAATCACTACTAAGCAAAAAAGCATTAGACCCCGTAATATAAATATCAAAATTTCCCGAACTATGTAAACTATTAATAGTTTTCTCAAACCCAGCACACATCTGAACTTCATCAATAAGAACAAAATTCCTCTTTTCAGCACGATATCTTTCCTTAACATAATCATTTAACTTATGATATTCCATATATTCTTCATAATCAAGTGAATTATAATTAATACTAATTACATTAGCATCACGAACATTATTAATTACATATTCCTGAAACTGTTCCAATAGTTTGGACTTCCCACTTCTTCTAACACCAGTTATAACCTTTATGTCAGGCGTATACATAACATCAATAAGTTCCTGTAAATATTTTCTTTCGATAATCTTCATATTATCCCCTCCCTTTATACTACCATTATACCACATTTATTCCCCAAAAATGAAATTTTTTTAATTTTGGGGAATAGAATCTCATCTTTTCTCATAAATAAACCTTATAATTAACCCCATTCCAAATATCACCATCCCCATAATACCTAACCACATAGTGTATACTAAAAACTTATCAAGAACATATCCCGTAATAACACTAACATTAATATCCAAAACCCTATTCCTAATAACCCAATCCAAAATAACTCCTCCCAAAAAAGAACAAAACCCCATAAGAATAACACTAATACCAAGTATCATAAAAAATAAGCCCCCATCCCTAACTAACCTATACAAAAAATAAGAAAGAAAAAACAAAATAACACCAAATAAAAATATCATTTCTTCCCCTCTATTACCCTAACAGGAGTACTATATAAAAAGTCAGAAATATCCCCAATATATACCCTCGATTTATTAATAATCCTTGCCCTAAGATCCGCATCAATATCCGTATTATTAACCCCATCTAAAATAAGCTCATATAACCTATCATTACTAATACGACTACCCCCATCTAACCTATAATTAACCACACTCTTAATAACACCCTGTAAATTATTATTAATACTAGTACTATCCATAAGTACATCCATATCACTACTACTCGCCTCAATCTCACCCATAACCTCATAGTACGTATCATTAAATTCCCCATTATCCCGTGTAAGCAAATCCC
>USTO01000012.1 GCA_900557675.1 uncultured Mollicutes bacterium | reverse complement strand
TTACCCTCTAACATATATATCCTATTATCAACATTCTTCGTAACTTCCCCATTTTCCGAAATAACAACATTAGCCAAAGAAACATTACCATTTTCCTCTAAACCACTATTAAATTTCTCCAGCAAATTAGCACCCGTTTCCAAAAACAAAGACGAATTATTCCGCAAATTAAGTTCCTTAATCCTACTAAACGTAAACAAAACATCAGAGTACTCATTAGTCCTATCCGTAGCACCAGATAAAACAATTGCACTATTTCTTAAAGTTACCCTATCGGCTCTTTGGACAGAGATATTCCTCTTAGGATTATTAAAAGTACCATAATTATCAATATCAACGTAACTATAACCCGTTGTACTAGAAGCATTACCACTACCAAAGATAGAACCACCAATCGAAAATACCGAATGACCATCCCCATCAATCCTAATATTAATACCCTTAGTAACACTAATAAACGAATAATCATAATTACTACTACCACTAGCATTAGCTTCTCCACCACCAAAGACAGTTCCCCCAATAACAATATCACCACTTGTAAGATTACTATTACTAATAACATTATGACCAATATTAACCCTTGTAACACCATATACTACCGATGTATTAGCACCGCCATATAAGTTACCACCAATATTACCACCAGCAACATCAACTACACTATTAGAACCATTAACCCTTTCCACTCCCGTTGCAGCTGCATTACCACCACCAAATAAATGTCCCAAAATATTAGAGTCCCCCTCAACACCCAAATAAGTATTACCCATAATAACAGCCGTTAAACCATTACCACCAGCATACACACTACCCAAAACATTACCCCCATTAATAATAACATCACTATTACCATCTAAAGTACCAGCATTACCACCACCATAAACATTCCTAGAAATAACTCCCCCCAAAATATCAACATCAGTATTACCACTAATAGGAGCTTGGTTACCACCACCATAAATATCAAACTTAACATTACCACCCTGCATTAAAACCTTAGGCTTATTAACAAGTGCCTGATTACCGCCGCCATAAACATATCCAGCATTACCATTCAAAATCCTAACATCACTATTAGAAGTCTTACCACCAATATTATTACCCCCATAAACAAACTCTACACCATTACCACTCTTATCAGTAAAAACATTACTATTACTATCCATACCACTAAAAGAATAACTAACAATAACATCACCAACACTCTGTTTCGTAAGGACCGTAAAAGAGAAACTATAACTACTATTAGCCCTAATAACATTAGTACCATAATAATTATTAACTTCACTAAACTCAAAACTATCCCCATTAACACTAAGTAAAGACTGCGAATAATTAGCAAAAAGCTGCGAATCCCTCAAATAAATATGACCAAAGTAAGAAGGAATATCCCTATCCAAATTATTAACAAGTTCTACATTAACCGTAACAAATGTCCCATAAACACTACTCTCATAACTCTCAGCTTTCCTAGCCGTATAAGTAACATTAGCAACAATACCATTATCACTATTACTACTATTACTATCAACCCTAACTAAACTATTAACAACGTCCCCACTCTTATTACTACCACCATATAAAGAAGACACATTACCACCATTAAAGTTAACTGTAGTATCATTAACACTAGCCTGATTACCACCACCATAAACATTTAATATCTCTCCCCTATTACTATTAATAGTAACATAACTACTACCAGTATTAGCCTGATTACCACCACCATATAAATTATTAACCCTACAACCATTAATAACAATATTAGAGCTATCAGTCTTACCACCAGCATTATTACCCCCATACAAATCATTAGCCTTACCACCAGAACAAACAATATCACTTCTCTTAACATCACCAAGTATATTACTACCACCATATAAAGAAGTAACATCACCACCATTAAAGTTAACCATAGACCCCTTTAAAATATTAGCACTCTCTCCTCCTCCATATAGAGATGAAATAACCCCATCATTAATATACAAATAACTATTATTCGTATCCGCTAAATTACCACCCCCATATAAAGAACCAATATTACCACCCATAGTCGTAATAATACTATTAGAAGTCATACCCCCAATATTATTACCACCATATAAAGAACCAATATTACCATTCTTAACAACAACATTAGCACTATCAACATCCCCCATCTCATTACTACCACCATATAAAGACGTAACATTACCACCATTAACAGTAACATCACTAATAGCAAGTGGCGTCTTATTACCACCACCATAAACCTCAGAGCAAGTTCCCCCATTAATAACAACACTAACATCACCAAGTGGACTACCCATCTTATCATTAGCTCCAAAAACCCTGTTAATTTCCCCATCATTAATAACAACACTAACATTACCAAAAACATTAGGAGTATAAGAAGTATCACCCTCTCCTCCTCCAAATAAACTACCATCAATCTTACCCCTATTAACAACAACACTAGTCTGATAACTACTAGTACCATTATTATTACTAGAACCATTTACACTACCAAATGAACTACCCCCATAAACATTACCAATAATATGAGGCACTTTAGAACTAAGATTATCCCCAATAACAACTCTAGCATTCCTACTAACAAAAGTACCATAACTATTACTATCAGAGTATCCACCCTTACCTCCCCCATATAAATTACCATAAATAGTTCCCCCCATAAAATCAATATCTACATTCCCATAAATAATCCCCTTCTCATTACTACCCCCATATAAAGAACCATAAACCTCTCCATCTAGCATAGAAACCCTTACATTAGCAAGCTTACTACTAGTACCACTACCATTCCTATTACCACCCCCATAAATATCACCATAAACCTTACCACCAACCATCTTAATAAAAGTATTAACCTCATTATTATTACTATTAACACCTACAGAAGCATAATTCCCGCCTCCATAAACATTACCACTAATCTCAGCCTCTCCACCAATAATAATATTAGAGTTATCAGAAGACCCAATAGTATCATAACTACTATTACCATTACCAATCCCAAATACATTACCAGCCTTAGCCCCATATAAAGACTTACCACTACTTACATAACTAGAATTACCAACCTTAGCATTACCCCCAACAAAAATATATGAACTACCCCTAATGGTCCCATCACCATTACTCGCAGAATAACCATTACTACCCCCAAAAATACTATAATTAATTAAACCACCCGTTTGTTGAATAATACGATTACCATAAGATGCACTTCTACCAGCACCCCCAATAACCATATCAACCTCTCCTCCCATAATATACAAATAAGAATCATTAAGATTACTCCTATTACTACTAGTAAGAGGTCCCCCAATCAAATTATAACTATATCCCCCCTCATATTTAACTCTTCTTGCCGTATTATGAGTTCCCCCAGATCTACCCCCAACATAAATACCAGCATAAGCATCATACTTATTAACACCAAACTTACCACTTTTTACAGTTAAATCAAAACCAATAGAAGTATTAGAAGAAGAATAATAATTACCTCCCCAACTACCACTAGCACCATAATCAACTAAAAGCTTATCATTAACATTACTAACCCTATCATAATCATTACCATAAATAGCTTGTCCCTCTATATAACTATTCCCACTACTACCATAACCATTAGACATACTAAGAGAATTATAATATCCAGACTCAACCATAAGCCTATATTTACTAACATTATTACTACTACCCGTTCTATCATTACTACCACCAAGAACACTAGAAAAAGTAATATAATTATTATTTCTCTCTATACCCCTCCCAATCTTAACATTATTCCATCTTCCATATAAAACACCCCTCGCATTACTATCACCCGTAGGTTCACTTTCCCCATTATCAAAACCCTCTCCATATACAATACGCATATTCTCAATAACAGTATCCCCATAACAAGAAACAGCAACACCATTACCCCACCATCCCGAAGTATAAACTGTCCACTTTGCACTATCCCTATAATCAGTCCCATTATATACACTCGTAAGAGTAAAAGGCTTTTTCATAGAACTATCCCAAGACGAAGAACTATCCTCTGTCATAACAATAAAATTAGTATCCCTAGTAACAAGATAAAAATACTTATCACCCTCTACATACCTATTAACATTACCATTACTATCAAGTCTCTGTATAAGTTCATATACATCACAACCATTATAACTAGAACAAGATCCACTTATACGTTCACCATTCTTATCAAAATAACCACTATAACTATCCCCATAATTAAGTTTAACTAACTTATAGTAACCATTCATAACACTATCAAGTTTAAAATCATCATTCCTTTCTTCAATAACATCAATAACAGGTCTTTCAAGAGTATCATTATCAACTAAAGACATCCTATTATTCTTAAGTTCATAATAAGACTTACTCTCATCAAAATTCTCTCCATTAATTTTTTGATAATAAGTACAACCATAAAAACTAGTACAAGTACAATTATTATACTTATAATTACCCCTATCATCATAATATCCCGAACAACTACCTCTCCAATTAATCTTCTTTTGATAAAAATAACCCGTCATATCAAGTTCCCCATAAACATAAGTTCTTCTCATAAGAGAAATCTCTTGCATACCCCTATCATAAAGTTCCCCAAAAGCACTAGACCAACTATCATTACTAATATACCCAACCTGTGCTGAAACCCAACTAGCATTCATAGTAATATCAATACTATTAACCCCATTATCACCATAAGTAACCGGTATTCTTACATACCTCGTATAATAATCACTATCATAATCAATCTTAGCCCCATTATATTCCGTAGTCCACCCATTAAACCCCTTCTTAACAGGCCTATCAGTAAAAGGATTATCAATAAGTTCTAAAGTAACAAAATCATCTTCCTTACTTTCCGTACCATTATCATTAACCTCTAAAACCTTATAATAAACAAACGTATCCTGTCTCTCGCTTAAAGAAACATAACCCTTGTAACCATTATTATTATCAAGTCCACTATAAGTAACCATAATATGAGCCAAATTCATATCACTATAAATACCCTTGTCATAAGCACTAGGTAAAGTCCCATCATTACTAGTATAATTAAGACCCATATAATAATTATAGTCCCTATCCTCATCATCAACATAAACAACATTATCCCTAATACCACTTCTAGTAGAAGTAGAACTATCATTCGTTCTAACCACATCATCACCATAAGTAATACCACTAGAAGAAGTAAACGCCATATAACTAAGATATAGACCTCCAATTAAAATAACAATAACACAAAAGACCCTCTTAAATGACATATTATCTACCTACCTTTCTTATGAAGGGTTTGCACTAAGTTCAAACATAAAATCAATATTCCCAACACTAGAATTATTCTCACAATCAACATCTTGTCCCTCCAGCCAAATATAAACCCTAACTTTCGTAATACCACTCTTTAAACCAAAAATACTAACACTATTAGTAAAATTAGCCCCTGTAAGATAATCAACATTAACCCTCTTAAACAAATTAGGATACATCTGACTATTAGCCTTACCAATAAGAATTCCCTCATCAGATTTAATATCACTAACAATACCATCATATAAAATAGCCCCATTACCACTATTATTAACAACAATTCCATAAGTATCATAAGCATTCCTAACCCCGCCATTAGAATGAACATCATAGTTAGGTTCCCAAATATAAACACCTTGATTACCCCTCATAGACTGAATAACATCAGGACTACTCCCACTATTCGTATTACCAAGTACTAAAAACGCAAATCTACTAGCATTCTCAATTCCCGGAATCTTATCCCCCGTATACTTAGCCCCACTATTACTAGTCAAATAAAGAGCCGTATCCTTAGTAACACGAAAGAATAAATCAAAAGCAATAAAATTACCATCCCTATTACCACTTACTTCTATATCCCTCTTACTAGTAATAACAAAATTCCCCTTACTATCATTACTAACAGTACCAAAAAACATCTCTAACATACCATTACTAACATTACCACCCGTAGATACCGGTTCCATCTTCATAGGAATCTGATTAATACTACTAGCATAAAACTTACTAGCTTCCGTAATATCCTCTCCATTAATTCCACTTTTCCAGTGAATACCATCTGTACTAATATCAATACCCCCAGCAGCCTCTACTTTAACATTTAAAGAATCAACCTGTACTAACCTATTAACAGTAAACCAAGCATAAGTACTAGTAGCAAATAATACAGCCGTAATAAATAACAAAATAAGCAAATAAACAAATCTAATATCCCTATTTTTCATCATCAACATGCTCCTCACGAATATCCATTCTCATCTTAATCTCTCCCCCAATAATATTATTAAGACAATCCGGATCCTCCCCCTCTAAATAAATAACAATAGTAAACTTATCAATATCACCAACATTAAACCCCTTTCTACCCTTAGAAACAACAACAGAATCACTCTTAAAAGAAGTAGTTCCCACTTCAGCCTCTCCCGTTGTCTTATTCTTCTTAGCATAAATAATCTCTTCATCATTAAGTCTAACAACAACCCTTATAGCCTCATCAACATCCCTAATAACATCATCAATCAAAATATCATACCAATAATTAACCATAACCTTACCCTGATTCTCTATATAAAAAGTATAAGCAATATAATTATTCCCATTATGACTACCCTCTCTATTACCAATTAAATCCTCCTTATCAATCCAATCATAAGTAATATTATCCATATTAGGAACCGTATCCGCATAAAGTTTTCTTTGACTAGCCCTCTCCTTCATACTAGTATAAATAACAATACCATCCTCATCTTGAAGTTTAGAATCCAAACTAATAGTAAACCTATTAACACTAAAAACAATACTAAGTAAAATAAATGCCACTAACATAACCATAAACAAAACCAAAATAACAATCTTTGTCGTTAAAAATGCCATTTTCCTCTTACGAACCTTATCTGCCGTTAACGCTAACTTTTTTGCCATAATAAAGCCACCAACTTCCTCGTATTATATCTAAGATAAGTTTACCACAACAAAGCACAATATGCAAGCATTTAACCCAAAAAAAGACCAATCAAATAGTCACTCAGTTACTTGTTTAGATTCAATATTAATAGCAATATTCTCTACCAAATCAGCATATACACTATCATTATACATCTCAGGAAAACTAATAAATAAATGATAAGTATTAGTCTCATTATTCTTAAAAGAAAACCTCATTTTATCCGTTTTCATAGTTCTAAAGAATGTCCCATAATTATCCGCTTCCACCTTATCATCACGAATAATATCATTTGTCAAATTATCATTAAGATATAACTTATAATCAAGAGGCAAATTAGTAGTAGCACTAATCCATAAATCATACTCAAGGTCCGTCTCCAATCTCTTATCCCCATCAAAATTAGATACCGTAAAAACATACTCATAAGAATCATTACGAGGTACAATATCCATTAACTTAATATTCTTAGTAAAATAATCCGCCTTAAGTAAATAAAACGCATACTGAATCTCAGCCTCACTTCCCCCCTTAGACTCATACTTAGAATAACTAGCTGGAATAATCAAAATAGCAATCCCTAATATAACCACTACCACCCCAAGTTCAATTAACCTCTTTTTCACATTCCATAACCTCTTTTTCCCTATTACCAATCAAAAAATAAAAACTAAATAAACAAATCGTAATAAATATCGATCCCATAACCCTTTTATCAAATACTACCTTTTTCCAAATTCCAAATGAAGGTACCACATAAACAACTTTCCCCAAAATATCACTATTAGAAATAACCCCATCAACATCATTATTACTGTCCCCCTTCGTAATAACCCCATTATATTCCATATCAAATACCCTATGGGTGACAAAATCATTTCCCACTTTATAAGTAATAATATCCCCCTTTTTATAACTATTATCCCCCAATTTAACCACTACTAAATCATAAACTTCAATATTAGGACTCATACTCCCACTCATAACTTCAAAAAAAGAATAACCAAAATAATTAACAAAACTCTTTCCCTTAACATTAACTTCATAATACCCATACAAAGTAAAAACAATGACTAAAGCTACTAACAAAATAAGAAAATTAAACAAAGACTTAAGAAATATCTTCATATTTCACCTACCCATTATAACTAATAATATCCTCTCCCAAATACTGCTTAACATTAATAAGAACAGGAATACCAAGTTTACTCTCTAACATACTCTCCATATCCTTACTATTATTAGTATCATCATTAATCCATTCAAAAGATACCCTAATATAATCATTACTACCTTTAAGAATATCATTATACTCCATAATACCAGTATAAGAATTTTCACCCGTTCTAATAAGTTCATTACCCCGTAATTTCCTAATATCACTAATCCTAATCATATCATTACCAATACCACTAAAATCAAAAGATAAAGTATAAACAAGCGAAACCTCTGTACCACGAGGATCAATAACAATATCAAAATAACCCTCTGTACTAGGAGCAAACTTCCCCTCTTTAACCAAATCATTACCAATAAAAGCCAAATTATCAATATTAAAAGTCTGACTCTTACCCAAATCACCCTCATTAACTCTAATAACCCACTTAGCCGTTTTTACCTTACTCTCCCCCATAGCATCACTCTCAAATACCGCATAAGTGTTCCCAATTTGCAAAAGAAACAAACACAAAACCCCTAAAAGAATAACCATTCTTTTCATTCCTATTCATCCTCATAATTCTTAAACTCTCTTACAACTGCAACAATCTCATACAAAAATAAACACAAAATAGGTAATATAAAAATAAACAAATAACCATATCTAGAAGTAAAAATATCATAAATACGACCAATCTTCTCATACTTAACTGTCGTATCCACTTTACCAATAAAATACTCACTAGAAATATCATAATCCCCATCAACCGTAAAAGTATACTCCATATCATTAATTCTTCTACTATTAGTTACCTTAGCCATATTAACACTAACAACATTCTTATAATTATTATAAAAGAATATACTATCATTAATCTTTACATCCTCATTATCATTTTTCTTAACAACAAGTAAATCCCCCTTCTTAAAATCAGGATTCAAACTATTATCATCAGCTGTAATAATACTCCTATCTCCAATAACTGCTATACTATAATCATTATAATTAACTAAACAAACCGTTATAAAAATAGAAATCAATATATAAAAAGCAACTATTATACCAAAAATACCTTTACAAATTCCCTTAATAACTTTCATCATAACCACCATACTTTCAAAACCAATTATATCATACATAATACATAATATCAAGTAAAAGTGAATTGCTTATACCAAAAAAATATGCTATAATAGAGAAAAATAATAAAGGAGATTATTATGAAACAAATAAAAAAAATAACCCTATTACTAGCACTATTATCCCTATTAACAACCATCGTAACCATAAACCAAACCTATGCCAAATACCAAACCAATATAGGAGGATCTGCTAATATAAAAGTAGCCCGTTGGCATATCCTCGTAAACAATCAAGACATAATAAATAACTCCTCAAGTAAAATCCAAATAACACCAACACTTGAAGGAAGTACCCACATAAAAAAAGACGTTATAGCCCCCACTTCCGAAGGCTACTTCGATTTAATAATAGATGCTAAAGATGTCGATGTATCATTTGCATACAATATCCAAATAACAACAGCCAAAGAAAGCAATGTCAAAGACTATATAGCCCATTCCTATACCAAAAATCAAGGCCAAATAGAACCCCTAACCAATAATACCATAACAGGAAATATCTATGAAAAAGATAGTACCAAAATAATAAATATAAGAGTATATACAAAGTGGAACGAAGACGAAAATAGTACTATGGATAACAAAGAAGACACTAAAGCAACCATTGAAGGAAGCAATAATGCCATTTTAGATGTAAAACTAAATTTCAAACAAATAACCTAACCCCTCTTTTTTTTAACCAGAAATTTGTTTTGCCGTAACTTTAAGACCAATATGAATACTAGAACTATCAGGATTATTAAGTTGAAAAGTATAAGCCTCATTTCCCCAATAAGTATCAACTTCATCATTTCCCGATTCATAAGGCCAGCTAACATTAAGCGTAAAACTACCCGTTTCATTAGGCTTAATAATAGGTTTCTCAATCTCAATTCTAATCAAAAACGGATAATCCCTAGCCAAACTATTAACAAGATCATCTGAAGAAAGAATACCACCCTTACCAACCTCATAATTGTGACCCAAAACATTAACCGATACAATCTCATAAGAAATAAGTGCACTACTCTCTCCCTTATTCCTAATCTCTACACTATCTCGGTAATCCTCCATTCCAGGAAAAATATCACTAACATCAAACCCCATTTCTTCCTGAATTTCCTCATTATGAACCTCAAATAAAACATTCCAAGCCCTAATATGTGCCTTAACCCCACTATCTACCTTTGTCGCATAAATAAACCAAGCAAAAGTATTAACACTAAGTGTAAGAAGTAATAAACAAAGGGAACTAAATTTAACCCTTTTTCTAATAATTTTATATAAACTCTTACTCTTCTTCTTTTTTACTTTCTCTTCGCTCATTAATACTCTCCACAATTTCCAAAAATACAATTACAACCAAAGGCACAAAAACTAGAAAATAAAATCCATAAATATTATTAATAATTCTACTAATAAAACTAAAAACAACGCTTTTAAAAACAACCTTCCCCAAAATCTGATCTCCATTAACCAAAGGGTCATACTCACTATTATTAATACCCTTAGTCCTAAATACATAACCCTTATCGGAAGAAGAAATTTCCATTACTCTGTGAGTTACTATTTTATCCTTAAAATCACCCTTAGAGCCCATATACACAACATCATCATACTTCTTAATATCACTAACATCAACCTTATGTACAAGTATCATATCCCATAATTTATATTCCGGTGCCATACTCTCAGATACCACTGTATAAATACTATATCCTCCAAAATTAAGAGAATTATTACTTATTCTTTGCATAAATACTATACAAAAAACACAAACAATAAGTAAAGACAAAATCACTTTAAATACCGAAAGAACAATCGATACAATCCTATTATTCATATTTCACCTCATATCTTAAGATTACTAACCCTATCCAAATAACTATCCATAGCATCTTTAAAAATCTTTTGAATAGGCTTATCACTAACAACATTTCTATACTTAACAACCATAAACTCTTCCCTAACCAAATCCTCTAAACTAGTCAAATCCAAATTACCATCAAGATTCGTTAAATTCGATACCATATTTTTAACAACCTGTTTAGAAAGTTCCTCCTTAGATATTACAGAAGCATCACCATCAATAACTCTAGAAATAAGATAATTAAGAAAGAACGTATCATCAACTAACCCCTTCAAATTATCATCAGCCTCAAATTCCTTCTTCTCTTTCTTTGTCTCTGCTTCATTCCCCATATTAGATTCCAGAAAAGTCCAAAGCTTCATAGCATATTGAAAATTAACATTCTTAATAATAACATTAGTCTTTTTAATAGGAGATCTAACCAAAGAAATATGAAGTTTATCAATACACTTATAAACATCAGAATTACAAAGTTCACTAATTCTAAGTTCTAAAGTTTCAATTCTCTTAGAAACTTCTTTTCCTTCCATCTCCCCATCATTAAACTCACTATCAAAAGAAAGATTCATATTAACCTTCTCTTTACCAAGTAAACTACTCCCCCGATAATCAAAACGCTTCTTATTCTTTACAATAGAACAAAAATTACCTTCCTTCTTTTTCTTTGCTATGTAAAGTTTCATATTCTGAATCAAAGAATAAATAAGCCTATTCTCATAAGTATCAAAACTCTCTTCTTTACTAATATTAAGAATCTTAGAAGGCTTAACATCCCCCGTTTTCTTATCAATATCCTGTATCAAATTAGTATTCCTTGATAAATGCTTAATACTCTCTACCGTTACCCTCTTAGCAAGTTCAATCTTAATAACATCCTCTTCATTAACAATAAACTTATTAGGATTACGTAAAATATTATCCAAATACCTAATAGTATTCTCCATAATATCAAGCCATTCCAAATCTCCTCCACCCTGTTCATAATCTAAACTAACATTCATTTTCGAAGAAATACCCGAATTAAATTTCTTCGTACTATCTACATTTTCCCTTTGATAAAGTTCAAAAACATCCATAATATCTACCTCCTAAGAAAGCTTTTTAAGTCTAAGCAAATATTCCTTACACTCTTTCATTTTATCAGTACCAAAAGTCTTGTCCAAATAATCAACATAACCATCAATCTCATCTCTAATATAAGAAATATTAAGTTGTTCAAACTTACGCAATATCTTTCTAGCAATAAAGTAATCAACACCAGCAACTTCATCTCCACCACAAGCCACATAAACAGGCACAAACTTTTTTAAATGAGCTACAATACGATTACCAAAGGCAATCCTAAAATGCTTAATAACATAATCATCCATATCCTCAATCTTTGCTAAAGTCTCTTTAGAAATAGGATTATCTGTAATAGCATTCATAAACAAATTATGAAGATAAGAATAATTAATATCCATAGCCTTAACATCCTTAGGAGTAAAAACCTTACCCTTATCATTAATATCAATTGGCATAGCCCTATCATAAACCTTATCCGTAACCATAAAAGTAGAGTCATCATTATTAATAGTACCAATATACCACATATTAGTAGGAACGTGAATCTTACCCTCTTTAATAAACTTAGGATCACTCTTCCATCCACTACTAACAAGTTCAATAATCCACTCATCAGTATTAGGCATTTCCAAAATAGAAAGCATTTCTGCAAAATAATACTCTACCCTTGAGATATTCATCTCATCCAAAATAACCGTATAAATATCATCCGTATATCCCGCAACATACATTTCTTTTAAAACTTCCGTTTCATTAAACTTCTTCGTAAACTCATTAAAATAACCAAAAAGTTCCGTTCTATCTCTCCAAGAAGGCTGAACTGAAGCCACACAAGAATCATGTTTCAAAAATTTACCCCAAGCATAAGCAAGAGAGGTTTTACCAGTACCACTAATACCCTGTAAAATAATAAGTTTAGTTGAAGCAAGAGCAGCAATAAATAACCTAATCATCTCTGTTGAATAATAAAGTTTTAATTGTGAAGCCGCAAAATTACGAAAATACTCCACTAACTCCTCTAAAGAGAAATTATTATTATAATTCATAACCTTATACTTAGCAAAAGCCTCATCCACACTCTGAAGTTTTGCAAACCTAGTATCAACTTCCGTCTTAACTTCTTCTTCCTCTTCCACGGCATCACTTTCATCAGGCTTTAATCCCAATTTAGAAACCTTCATTGCCATAATTTCTTCTTTTTCTTTAACTAATTTTGCTACTTCATTATTAAGATTACTAACCTCTTCTAATAAACTCTCTTGTTCTATAGCCTTACTACGAAACCTAATATACTTACGCAAAACAAAATATCCGAACAATACAATTGAACCCAGTATAATAACCAAAATCAATATTGCTAAACCAACAAGTATCCATTCTCCTCCCCCAATATCTCCAGAGTAATACCTAACAATCTTAACATACTCACCAATATTAAACATCTGTCCAAATCCCTGTATAACTCCCTTAATAATAAGAAGAACTCCACCAAAAAACTGGGCTAAAAAATCAAACAAAAATTTCATAAAAGTATCCATACTATACCCTCCTTAAAAGTCTCTTTTCAGAGTCATAAACAAACCTAAATAAAGAAGTAAACCCACTAGAATTCCTATTATTCAAAATAAGTCCAAAACAATATCCCTCATTAATAAACTTACAAACCAAATCCCGATACTTTTCAAATACAAAATCATCAATCATAATAACAATTTTCTCTTTAAGTAAATCATCATCAAGTATAGCCATAAGCCTTGAAAGTTTCTCTCTCTTTTCCCATAAACCATTCTCTATAGAAACCAAATAAATATCATCAAGCCGAAAATCAATAACATCACAAAGAACCCTCATACTAAGCATATAATACAAAACAAAAAGCTTATTTTCAGCAACAATACCAGAGTTATAAACCTTTCTTTTAGCTTCTACACTATAAAGACTAGGAATAACCACATTCTCTTCAAGGAAACAAGAAGAAACACCATCTAAATTAGTTCCCGTTATAGATAAATAAAATCTCTCATCTCTAAGACCATTTCGAAAAGCCCTAAACCTCTTAACACCATCATTAAGAACTCTCCTAAAAGATCTCTCAAATCCCATACCAAGGCCAAGTTTATCTCTTCTAAATTTACCAATCCTTTCACAAAGTTCATCCATAGAAAACCTAGTAGAAATACCATCAAAATAATAAACAAAGCCAAAGAACTCTAAAGTAATACCATTATCATCCTTATAACTATCCATCTCTTTATAAATCATTTCAAGATGCTCATAAATAATACCAATCTTTCTACTTCTCTTAATATCACCATATACATCATAATACCTAACCGCAATATAAGATTCTAGCATTCCCTCAAAAACATTCCTATTAAAATAACTCTCAAGCACAATCTTTCCACATTCCCTAATTCTCTTTTTATCAAAAGCAATAAACTCCTTCATAACATTCAATCCCATAACTCACCACCTAATCAAAAATAACATTAACTATCGAATTAGCACTACCCAAAGGATAACTATAATTCATAGAAGCATTAGCCTTATAAAACCTAACAATCTCTGAAGAAAGAGCATCCACTTTAAAACTAATCCCATTAATATAAGAATAATTATCAATCATAACCGTTCTCTTATCCGTTGCACGTAAGAAAACACTATTTGTCATATCCATAATAACAACATTAGGATCAAAATTAACCTTAATCAAAGCCGATGTACACTTCTTTCTCTTATCCTCACTAAGAGACAAATACCTATTAACATCAATTCTGTCCCCTACACTATATTCATCAAAAGCCTCATCTACCAAGTAATAATCCAAAGTATTAGTAATATGAACATCCATATA
>USTO01000011.1 GCA_900557675.1 uncultured Mollicutes bacterium | reverse complement strand
ACCCAAACCCCCCCCTTAAATACCGCATCCCCCTTAGATACCGCACCCCCCATTGAAACCACCACCATCGACATTACCTACGTCACCCAAATCCTATCCGCCTGTCCCAATTACGACCACATCATCTCCGCCAAATACCCCGAAGACGACCCCCTCTCATCTCTCCTCATAAACTGGTATCGTGACCTCATATTCTCCGCCACTCCCACCTCCCAGTCCCAATTAAAAATAATAAACGCCCTCGATAAAAGCCTCTACTACTACGTAACCTCCCGCAAATATAACCGCCTCCTCCATAAAAACCTCACCCCCTCTGAAATAACCCTCCAAGATGCAAGCCAAATCAAAGCCACTATCAAAAAAATAATAAACCTCACCACTACCTACGAAAGCAAAATAATACTCGATATCCCCACTTCCAAATGGCTCTAACCATTATTTTATAAGTGTGCCCTACGGGTTACCAATAACCCATATTCCCATTATATATATATAGCCCCCACCAGAAAGGATGTTAACTATGAATAAAATATTAGAAAACAAAACCATCGTTGCCTTAACCTTCACCATAGCCATTATATTTACCGCTATAGCAATGAGTGGATCATCTTATGCCCTCTATGTAAATAAAGACTATGGAACAACTGAAGACTATACTACCGGCCTCTTAGACTTAACCTTCGATGAAAATACTACCCTTACACTTGCTAGTGCCTTCCCCATATCCGATGAAGAAGGCCTAGCAAGTGATCCCTATATCCTTAAAGTAACCAATACCGGTAATTTAACATATAAATTCAATATCGAACTATTAGATACCACCTCTACTAATCTAATAGATAATAAATATATAAAAATAAAAGTAGATAATGGAGATATCTATACCCTAAACACAACCAATATTCTAAGTAAAGACATAACCCTCGTACCAGGAGAAAGTAAGAAAATAAACGTAAGAATGTGGCTTAGTGAAGATACCCCTAATAGTGAAGCCGGTAAAGGTTTTAGTGCTAAAGCAACAACTAATGGTTATGCATTGTATACTACAGGAACAGAGAAACCTAAGACTGCTGCTGATACTATTATGGAACTAAGTAAAAGAGATACTTGGCCCGCCGATCTTACCGATAGTGGCGTATATGCAACTAATAAATATACTGCTGATGACGGAACTACAAAATACCACGATTATCGCTATATAGGAGCTAATGTCAATAACTATGTTAAATTTAATAACGATCTATATAGAATAATAGGTGTCTTTGATGAAAATAGTCACGGTGTAACAGGCCAGTACCTAGTTAAGTTAATAATGGCTAGTCCTTTATCTGGTAATAGTTGGGGTATATATAATACTAGTAATACAAGTGGTACTTATTCTAACTATAAGAATGATTGGACAGGTAAAGCTACTGGTATTAAAGCTAATCTTAATGTCCTATTAAATGAATACTTTATAAATAAGACTAATACTAGTAGTACTTATGGATCTTGTAGTAATTGGACATATTATAGTAGTGATACTAATTATCGTACTAATGATTGCAGTGATATTGTAGGTTATGGTATTGATCCTAAGTATAGTGGTTATATAGAAAATGCTACTTGGTACTTATATGGTAGCAGCACGGATCAAAGTAAACAAAACTGGTATCTATGTGAAAGAGGAGGTAACTCTTGTACTACCTCTGGTCCAAATACTGGCGATGCTAGCGTAACAAGTAAAATGGGGTTAATGTATTTAAGTGATTACTTATACGCTAGTGGCTATTATTCTAGTACTGATACTGCTGCCCAAGGAAAATTTGATTATGGTAAAAAGAACTGGTTATATAAAGGCTGGGAGTGGACACAGACGCATTACGCCTCCAATTCGTATAGTATGTGGATTGTCGCACAAGGCCGTACCGTAAACACCTTCGCGCGCGAACCGTATGGATGGCGCCCCACCTTCTATCTAAAATCTGATGTCAAGATTTCTGGAGGGTATGGAACTTATAATAATCCGTATATCCTTGAACAAGGTTAATATCTTTGTCAAGGCTGGGGGAGGTATATATCTCCCTCGGCCAAGGTAAAGATAAAATAAAAGAAAGGGTCGATATAGATGGATAAGAAAAAACTAATAACATCCCTAATATTTATAATAATAGTAGGTGCTGTAATAATATCTTTAACAGTATCTAAAAAGAGTTATGCCGTAGGCACAACTCTAGTAGATACTGTTAAAGCCTTAAATAAAGGTAGTAGTTGGAGTGCCGGAGCTAGTGGTGTATACTATACTAACAGTCACGAATATAGATATATAGGAGCGGAAGTAAATAACTATGTTAAGTTTAATAATGACTTATATAGAATAATAGGTGTCTTTGATAGTAATAGTCACGGTGTAACTGGAACAGAATTAGTAAAACTAATAAGAGCTCGCTCCTTAGGTGGATATAGTTGGGGTGTATATAACACTGATAATTCTGCCGGTACATACTCCGGATATGCTAATGACTGGACAGGTAAATCTAAGACTTCTAAAGCTAATTTAAATGTTCTCTTAAATGAATACTTTTATAATAAGACTGATACTAGTAGTACTTATGGAGATTGTGCTAATTGGACTTACTACTATTCTAATAATAGTTATAAAACCAAAGATTGTAGTGATATTATAACTTATGGCATTGATAGTAGTTTAAGAGGATATATAGAAACTACTACTTGGTATTTATATGGTAGTGGTACAGCACAGAGTAAACAGAACTGGTATCTATGTGAAAGAGGAGGTAACTCTTGTACGCCTTCCGGACCTGGTACAGGAGATACTAGTGTAACTTCTAAAATAGGACTAATGTACCTAAGTGATTACTTATATGCTAGTGGTTATTACGCTAGTACTGATACAACCACCCAAGGTCAGTTTTACTTTGGAAATAAGAATTGGTTATATAAAGGCTGGGAGTGGACACTCACGCCTTACGCCTCTGGCACGAATAACGTGTGGTATGTGTACAGTGGCATCGCGTACGGCAACAGTTCGATCTATCCGTATGGGTCTCGCCCCACCTTCTATCTAAAATCTAGTGTCTATGTAACGGGAGGTAATGGCCACTTCGATGACCCATATACCTTAGGATGTGATAACTGCTCTTAAATAGATAAATTAATAGCTATTATATTATAATAAGGAAAGAGAGTGATATATATGAAAGGAAATAGGATAAAGATAGTATTATTTACTATAACTTTAATATTAGTGGTAATAGGTATAACTGTAGCTTTATTTAAGTGGAGTACTACTACTAAAACGAATGTAGTAGTAAATACTAATGGATATGATGATTATATAGTATATACTAAGGGAGAGGATACTACTAATAGTAGTTTAGAACCAGTAACTACATTTAATGAGGGAATGCACTCTACTATAAGTATATATAAGAAAACTACTGCTACTAATATACCCTTATATGCTCACTTCTATATAGATATATCTAATATAGGTACTAATATAAGTGCAGATAATGGCTTAAAATGGGCTATAACAAAAGGAGATGAAACAAGTACTAATATCTTAGCAAGTGGTACCTTTAATGGTTCTACTACTACAAGTCCTATAACTCTAAAAACAAATGAACTATTAGGAACAACTGAGCAAAAATATACCGTATGGATATATCTAATAGAAGAAGATATAACTAATGATAATATAGTAGGAGAAAGCCTTAATACAACTATAAGAGTAGAAGTAACAGGGAAAGGAATCTAATATGGTTGAAATAAATACAAAGAAAATAGATCCTAGTAAGAAAGTACAAGAATACATAAAACCCCGAATAATATACTTACCCCTTGAAAATAAACGAGAAGAAGAATATAAACATCTTGTAAAAGAAGGAGACTATGTATATAAAGGAGATGTAGTAGCCATAAATACCAAAACAAAGTTCCCTTTACACTCCTCTGTTAGTGGTTATGTTATAAAAGGAACAATGAAGAAAGTATCTAGTGGTAAACTAATAAAATGTATAGTTATCGAAAACGACTTCAAAGAAAAATACCGTACTCCTAAAGGAACTAAGAAAGAAATAAATAAACTAACAAAAAAAGACTATGTACAAGCCCTTTTCGATAATGGTATAACCGGATTAAGCGGAAGTAACTTTCCCACATACATAAAGTATAAGGGAAAGGTTAAATACCTAATAGTAAATGGAGTAGAGTGTGAACCCTATAATAGTTGTGATAATGCTATAATGTATCAAAATACAGAAGAAATATTAGAAGTAGTAGATGCTATAATGGAGATAAATAATATAGAGAAAGCCTATATAGCCATAAATGAAACCAATACTAAAGTAATAAACAAATACTTAAAGTATATAAATACCTATCCCAATATAAAAATATACTTAGCAGGTAACTATTACCCCAGTGGCTGGCAAAAAGACTTAGTAGAAAATATCTTCCATATAACCTATAATAAGTTACCAATGGAACAAGGAATAGTAGTAAATAACATATCTACAATATATAGTATATATGAAATGCTAAAGTACCAAGTACCCCTTACCGAAAGAATAATAACCATAATAGGTGATGGTGTTAAGAAAGAAACCAATGTAAAAGTAAAGATAGGATCCAATCTAAGTGAAATAATACCCCTAATAGGAGGATATAAAAAAGATGTAAGTAACCACCTATTTATAACAGGAGGACCCCTAAACGGGACAAGCCATCCCGATGATGATATAATAGTAACCAAAGACTTAACTAGTGTTTTAGTATTAGAAAATATCGATGAAAAAGTATACCCCTGTATAAAGTGTGGAAAATGCCTTAAAAACTGCCCTGTAAAATTAAAACCCATATTTATAACAAATAATATAAATAATAAAGATAAATTAAAAAAATTACATCCCGAAAAATGCATAAAGTGTGGCTTATGCTCTTATATATGCCCCTCTAGAATTGAATTAAAAGAAATAGTAAAGAAAGCAAGGGATATATGTGAATAAAAAATTCTTAGTAAGAAGAGGAGTATTTATAAAAACTCCCTTAAGTACTGATAAAATAATCGAAAAACTAATAATAAGTATGTTACCCCTAATACTAGTAAAACTAGTATATAATATAGAAACAATAATAACACTACTAGTAACAATAATAACATTTTATCTAGGAGAGTACTTAGTATACTATCTAAGAAAAAAGAAAAAAACAATAAAGAATCTAACCCAAGAAAGTTTCACTCTCTATTCAGGTCTATTAATATATCTATTTACCCCTCTAAGTACTCCAGTATATATAACCATAATACTAACCACTTTAGCATCTATACTAAAAGTACTACTAGGAGGCTTTGGAAAATATAAACTAAATCCCTATATACCATCTATACTAATAATGATACTAATACAAGGATACTATTCCATTAATCCCCTTATCCTAGTAGAAGAAAAACTAAGTACCTATATAATACTACTAAATATAATAGCTATAGGTAGTCTTATGTATCTAATATATAATAATAGCATAAAATACAGAATAACCATATCCCATCTATTAACAACAATAATACTTATAAGTATTATAAGTATTAAATCCCAAACCCTAGGATTAAATCTAACAACCCTAATAAATTCCGGTATTATACTAATATCAATATACTTAGCAAGTGATAGCATAACCACACCAGTAACAACAAAAGGACAAATAATATACGGAATATCCCTAGGAATAATAAGTATACTCCTTATAAATATATTCCCAACAATGTTTGCTATCCTACCCCTAATAATAATGCCATTATTAACAAAACCAATCGATAACTACTTTATGACCAAGTAGAAAAATTGACATAGATAAAAAAATATGTTATATTATCTATGCGAGAAAAAAATGGTAATACATTTTTGCAAGGGCACTGTCTTAATTGATGGAGCCCTATTTTTCTTAAACTATATAAGTACTTACAGCACGTAGTGAAAAAAACCAAAAAACTACTCAAAACCCCTTGCAAATACCCCCAAACTATGATAACATATTAAGACAAATGGAGGAAAAAAACAATATGAAACTAAGAGTAATAAATGGAGCAAACAATAATATATTTAATACCCATTATGTAATAAAGAACTTTACCATAAACGAAGGATCCTATAAAGTGGTAAAAGGCGTTTATGCCGATAACGGTAGGCCCCTTATTCTCGATGAAGAAGGAAATATCGAATTTATTGCTCTAGATCAAGAAAACTTTTTAACTAAAGAAAAAGAAGTAGAGAAAACCCATCGTACAGGCTTTAATAAAGTAATAGGATATAACTATACCCACTATAGTTATAAAGAAGGCTTTTTATGTCCCCATAAAAAATGGTACTATAGTACAGAAAGACATTACAGTTTGGACCCCCTTTTAAATAGGAAAGAAACAATAGTTGTATCAGATAAAGAAGGCTTGCTTTATCTATATAATTACAAAACTACCCAAATAATATCAAACGCTTTCACAGAACTATCAAACAATTACCTATCTGCCCAAAACCTAATACAAACACATAACATTATACATTTCTCAGTTCATATATCCTTCATAGAAGATACAACAATAAGTAGAAAACTCTCAGGCTTTGTTACACTACACGGACAAATACTAAAAGAAGCCTTTGATGATAACGGTAATATTTATGAAATAGAAAATAACAACCTAAACCCCATTTTTCATATAATATATAAAGAACTAGAAGAAGAAGCCAAACAAAAATTAGAAAAAAACACCAAAAAAATATTAGCTCGTCAAAGATCTTTAGAATTATTAGAAGACTATAAAAACAACTAAAATATCAATATATATAATAAGTATAGCCAAATAAAGACTAAAAACACCAAAAAACGTTAACAATAAGTTAAATTTAAAAAAAAGTATTGACAAATACAAATACATCATATATAATTGATATTGTCGTTGGGGAATTAGCTCAGTTGGCTAGAGCACCTGCCTTGCACGCAGGGGGTCAAGGGTTCGAGTCCCTTATTCTCCACCATATTTTTTTCGGGAAGTGGCTCAACTTGGTAGAGCATTTGGTTTGGGACCAAAGGGTTGCAGGTTCAAATCCTGTCTTCCCGACCAGTTATTATAAACATTACCTTTGGTATTGTTATTTTTTTTACTTAAAATATATAAGGGAGGAAAAAATGAATAATAAAGCAATAACAAATAGAAGTGACGACTTTGCAAAATGGTATACTGATGTCGTTAAAGCTGCCCATCTAGCCGATTACTCCAATGTAAAAGGATGTATCGTTATAGAACCAAACGGCTATGCAATATGGGAAGAAATACAAAAAGCATTAGATAAAAAGTTCAAAGAAACAGGACACGAAAATATATATATGCCCCTATTAATACCCGAAAATCTAATGAAAAAAGAAAGTGACTTAATAAACGGTTTTGCTCCCGAAGCCGCTTGGGTAACAATAGGAGGAACCAAAGAATTAGAAGAAAGAATGTGTATAAGACCAACTAGTGAAACCCTATTTAGTGACTACTATAGTAGAGTAGTATCATCTTGGCGTGATTTACCAAAAAAATATAACCAGTGGTGTAATGTCTTAAGATGGGAAAAAGAAACAAGACCCTTCCTAAGAAGTAGAGAATTTCTCTGGCAAGAAGGCCACACCATTCACGAAACAAGCATTGAAGCTGAAGAAGAAACAAAAAATATGCTAGAAATATACAAAAGCCTCTTTGAAGACTATCTAGCAATACCCGTTATTACCGGTAGAAAAACCGAAAAAGAAAAATTTTCTGGAGCCGAATACACCCTAACAATCGAAGCCCTTATGCAAAACGGTGTAACCCTTCAGTCGGGAACTAGCCACTATTTTGGCCAAAAATTCTCTAAAGCTTACGATATATCATTTACAAACAAAAACAAACAAACAGATTACGCTTATCAAACATCTTGGGGTATCTCAACAAGAAGTATCGGAGCCCTTATTATGGTTCATAGCGATGATAAAGGCTTAGTATTACCACCCAAAATAGCCCCAACCAAAGTAATAATTATCCCTATTGGAACAGATGAAAAAGTATTAAATACCTGTACTAAGATAAAAGAAGAACTAGAAACAAAAGGAATATCAACAAAACTAGACTCTTCAGCTAAAAGCCCTGGCTATCGTTTCGCCGAGGCCGAAGTAAACGGTATTCCCCTACGTATAGAACTAGGAGCAAGGGACCTCGAACAAGGAAAACTAACAATCTTTAAAAGAGATACTTATGAAAAAGAAACCATCTCTCTAAATGAAGATATCGAAGCATTTGTCACTAAAGAGTTAGAAGAAATGCAAACAAGAATGTACCAAAAAGCCCTTGCCAATAGAGAAAACCTAACCTATACTTGTACTACCCTAAAAGAAGTAGAAGACATAATGAATACTAAACCAGGTTTCATTAAAGCAAGTTGGTGTGGAAACCAAGAGTGTGAAGAAAAAATGAAAGAAATAAAAGGCACTAAATCAAGGTGTATAATAGACGATAATCCAAAAAATAAAACCTGTATTGTCTGTGGAAAAGAAGCCAAACATTTAGTAGTATGGGGTATTCAATATTAATATTAAAATAAATATTTATACTTTAAAAAAGTTTCTATTCCAAAAAAACTCCACAGTGGAGTTTTTTTGGAATAGAACTACAACAATCACACGAATAATAAAAATAAATACCCCCATCTCTATAAAATAGTTATCCAAATACCAGCCCCCGATAGGGCTTTTTTCTCTAAAAAATAACCCAATTATCTTGATTAATCATACCATATATGGTAAAATGAATAAAGGAGGAAAACAATTATGGAAACAATAGTAGTAATAATATCAATTCTATTAATAGCAATCGTTCTATTGCAAAGCGGTAAAGCAGCATCAGCAAGCATTATCGAAACAACAGGCGATTCAGAATTATTCTCTAACCGTAAGGAAAGAGGACCCGAATTATTTATAAGTAGAGTAACATTCATATTAGGATTTACATTCTTTATATTATGTATGTTCATATCATTTATGTAAGCCTTTTAAAATAAGGAGTTGGTTATGTGAAAGAGAAAATAATAAAAATATTAGAAAACAAAAAAAGACCCAGTCAAAGCCTCATCGAAATAAACGATGCCCTAAGACTAACAACAGCAGAAGAATTAGAAGAAGTCCAAAAAAATCTAAAACACTTAGAAGAAGAAGGACTAGTCTATTATAGTGAAAAAAAGAAAAACTATACCCTAATAAAAAACACCCATTATCTGCAAGGAAAACTAATCCTAAATCCCAAAGGATATGGCTTTGTTGTTATCGAAAACCATTCCAAGGATGTCTATATAAACGAAGTCAATCTTGCCGGTGCTACCAATGACGATATCGTCTTAATCGAAATAATCGATATGTATCGAAACGAAGGCCGTGTTGTAAAAATACTAAAAAAAGACGATAAAGAAATAGTAGGGGAAGTATACTATAAAGAAGGAAAGTGCTATGTAAGATGCAATAATCGCAAGTATGGCGATATCCCTGTTATCAAGGATGAAACCCACAATATCGTTGACGGATCAGTTGTAATGATAAAAAGAACCAATCATAATGCCATCATTACCAAACTAATCGGCCACAAAAACGACGTAGGTATTGACATCCTCTCCTACGTATACCAGTATAACTTCCACCCCAATTTCCCTGAGGACGTCATAGAAGAACTAAGTACCATCCCAAACGAAGTATCCCCATCTGACCTAAAAGGCAGGAAAGACCTTCGCGATCTAACCATATTCACCATTGATGGCGATGACACCAAAGATATCGATGACGCCATATCCATAAAAAAGAACCCTACAGGAACCTATAACCTAGGAGTCCATATAGCGGATGTATCCCATTACGTAAAAGAAAATAGCCCCCTCGATAAAGAAGCCTATTTCCGTTCAACAAGTGTCTACCTCGTTGATAGAGTAGTACCAATGCTACCCCATAAACTATCAAACGGAATATGCTCACTAAACCCAGGTGTCGATAGATTAGCAATGACTTGTATGATGGAAATAGATCCAAACGGAAAAGTAATAAATAAAGAAATATACCCCTCAGTAATAAGAAGTAGACTACAAATGACCTACAACAAAGTAAACGATATCCTAGAAAAAAATATCATTGCTGAAGAATACAAACCATTTGCCAAAGACTTACACCTAATGAATGAACTATCGCAAATACTAAGAAAAAAAATGATATCACGAGGTTACCTCGAATTCGATAAACCCGAAGCCAAAATCCTTGTTGATGAAAAAGGCGTTCCAACAGAAATAAAACTAAGAGAGCAACGAACCGGCGAAAAACTAATCGAAAACTTTATGATAGTTGCTAACGAAACCGTCTCTGAATACATAACCAATATGGGTTTACCTTGTATATATAGAGTTCACGACTTACCAAACCCCGAAAAACTAAAAAATCTCTTCAATATACTATCCCTAAAAGGAATAAAGTTCAAAAGCGATCCCAATAAAATAAAACCATACGACTATCAAAAAGTCTTAGAAAGCCTCAAAGAAGAAGACTTTGCCGGTGTCTTTACCACCCTTGCCATAAGGTCTATGGCTAAAGCCCGCTATAGCGATGTCAATATCGGTCACTTTGGTCTTGCCAGCAAAACCTATTCCCATTTCACATCCCCAATAAGAAGATATCCCGACTTAACCCTTCATAGACTAATCAAAGACTATACCATAAACTATAGTGATGAAGTAGTAAACAAATGGGATAGCACCCTTTACGATATCTCTAATCAAACCAGTCAAAAAGAACAAGACGCCATAAACTGTGAACGCGATGTCGATAAAATGAAGAAAGCCGAGTATATGGAACAACATATTGGAGAAATATATCCCGCTGTTATAAGCGGTGTAACAGAGTTTGGCCTCTTTGTTGAACTACCCAACACCGTTGAAGGCCTAATCAAAACCGAAGACTTACCAAACGATTACTACATATATGATGTAAATACCCTAAGTCTTATCGGAAGAAGACCCAAAAACAAGTTCACTCTCGGAGATAAACTAACCGTAAAAGTTCTAAAAGCATCCAAAGAAACATCAATGGTAGATTTCATAATATATAAGGAAGAAAAAAGAGGTAAAAAATGCGAACAAAGAAAAAAAGAAAAAAACAAAAAAGAAAACTAAAAATAGGTAATATAATAATATGCCTAATAATTCTCACCCTTATTATACTTGCCATTGCCTTTGCCATAACCAAACTAACCGGTTCCAAAGAAGGCACTAAACCATCCGATAAAATTGCCGAAATCAAAAAAAACATTACCAAGGATAAAACCCAAAAATACGAATTAACCCTTGCAATGGTCGGCGATCACCTTATCCATAATGGCGTCTATAATGAGGCCTCTAAGAATGCCGGAGGTAACGGCTATGACTTCAAACCAATGGTATCCTATATAAAAGAAATAATCCAAAACTATGATCTTGCCTACTATAATCAAGAAACAATCCTCGGAGGAGCCGAACTAGGTCTATCAAGTTATCCTCAGTTCCTATCCCCTTACGAGGCTGGTGACGCAATGCTAGATGCCGGATTTAACCTTGTTTCCCTTGCAAGTAATCACACTATGGATAGATACTACTCAACTAACGGAAAAAGCATTGAAAACTCCATAAACTATTGGGGCAATACCAGTGATGTACTATACGCTGGAAGCTATACAAGTCCCGAACAAAGAGATGAAGTCAAAATAATGGAGAAAAACCACATAAAATATACAATGCTAAGCTATACCTACGGAACTAACGGTATCCCCGTTCCAAACGGAAAAGACTATCTCGTAAACGTATGGCCAACAGATATAGACAATATCAATAACCCCGCTACCGATACAAAGTATCAAGCCTATAAACAAAAGGTAAAAGAAGATATAGATAAAGTCCGTGATAAAGTAGATCTTTTAATGGTAGCAATGCACTGGGGTGTTGAATACACCCATACCCCAACTGCCTATCAAGAAGATATGGCTCAGTTCCTTGCCGATAACGGTGTCGATATCATTATAGGTGCTCACCCTCACGTTATAATGCCTATAACCTATATAGATGATACACTCGTTTACTATTCCCTAGGAAACTTCCTATCTGGACAAGAAATAAGCGATTACTATAATAAAATGGTAGGTTTACTCGGAAGTGCCAAAATAACCAAAACTGTAAGTAAAGGCGAAACAACCCTTAAAGTAGAAAGCACTGATAACCAACTAATATATACCTACCATAACGGATATAACTACAATAACTATAAAGTAGTTCCATTCTCTAATAAAGATATAGCAAACTACTTACCAAACTATACCGAAGTATATAATCACTATAAGGAAATAGTAACAAGATTAAACGATACTATAACTGTAAAACCATTACCATAATAAGTATATATAATTACTAGCCCCCAATGGGCCCCCAAAAGAGGTGAAATAAATGGAAGACAAATACAATATGACTAAGGAAGATAACATTTTCTTTGCTAAACGAAAATTAGTAGACAACATATATAAAAGTGCTAATTTAGAAGGAATAAAAATATCTTATACCGAAGTCTCTTCCTTTATGAATAATGTCAATACTGGTAAAATATCCATAGATGATATGCTAAAACTAAAAGGCCTCAAAGATGCTTGGGAGTATGTATTAAATACCATAGATGAAGAATTAACTATCGACTATATAAAGAAAGTTCACTTTGAAATCTGTAAAGGCCAAAACATAACTCCTCTCGGCAACTTCCGTGATAGAGGAGTAGGCATAACCGGAACATCTTGGCGTCCCAAATTACCAGAAGAATGTAACTATACCAAAGATTTACAAGAAATACTAAATAGTCCCCATAAACTAGAAAAATGTATTAACCTCTTCTGTTATCTTCAAAGAAGCCAAATGTTTATAGACGGAAATAAAAGAGTAGCCAATCTTATTGCCAATAAAGAAATGATAAGAAACGGTCAAGGAATAATATCTATACCCGTAGATAAAATAGGAGACTATTTAACTAGATTAATCAAATACTATGAAACAAATAATAATAAAGAATTAACAGAATGGATATACAATAACTGTATAGATGGAATATAATTACTAGCCCCCATAGGGCCCCCAAAAGAGGTGAAACAAATGGAAATAAATAACAGAAAAGCCCGCTATGACTACCAAATCGAAGACACATTCGAAGCCGGTATTGTCCTAAAAGGCACGGAAATAAAGTCCATTCGTGCCGGCAAAGCTAACATCAAGGATAGCTATGCCATAATAAAAAACGGAGAAATCTATCTCCTAAATACCCATATATCACCCTATAAAGAAGGAAATATCTTTAATCACGAAGAAACCCGTACAAGAAAACTACTTATGCACAAAAAAGAAATCCAAAAACTAGAAAATAAACTCACTATGGAAGGCTATACCCTTGTTCCCCTTAAAATTTATTTCAAAGGAAGTCACGCCAAAGTAGAAATAGCCCTAGCCAAAGGAAAGAAAAACTACGATAAAAGAGAAAGTATTAAAGAAAGATATATAGATAGAGAAATCCATAAAAAATATAAACTAAGATAGCACTGCCCCTTGCAGTGCTTTTATTGTAAAAAATACTTATAGAGATATATTCTACAATCCTGTAGAAGTACTAATAAAAAAGCTTAAAGAAGATATCTATACTTATCATACAAATACAAAATCCTTTCATAAACCTCTTTTCTAACATTACTTTGAACTCTATTCAAAACCTCTCTTGAGTTTCCATAAATAAACGTCTTATAATCACTCTTAATCAAAGAATAAAGAAAATCAACTTCCTCATCCATAAGTTCTATACCCTGTTTTAAAGCATATCCATAAACATCACTCTTATTAAGCTTTCTAATATAGCTCTCTAATAAAAAAATATTCATCATTTCACCACTAAAATATATGATAAATTAAAACTTTTATGATATAATAATAGTAATGATTGAAAAAGGTGATGTAAAATGGCAAAAAAATATATAAATAAAAAAACCAAAAACAAGAAAGTAAAGAAAAAAACTCCCCATAAAAACATAAATGCAGGTAAGACTCTAAGATCAAGAGACCTAAACGAAGTAATCGAAAAAAGATATAACTTCGTAATAATTATAATCATTATACTCTTTGTCGGTATAATCTGTAGACTATTCTACCTCCAAGTATTTGAAAAAGATACCTATAAGGAGAAACTAGTAAGTGCAACCGAAAGAACCGTAACCTCATCCTCAGCACCCCGTGGTAGAATCTATGATAGAAACTATAATATACTTGTCGATAACAAAGCCGTAAAAACCATATACTATAAAAAGCCCGCTAAAGTAACAACCAAAGAAGAACTAGCCCTAGCTAAAGAAATAGCAGGCTATATAAATGTAGACTATAACAAAATATCAAACTATAACTTTAAAAATTATTGGTATATAAATAACTACGATCAAGCCAAAACCAAAATAACCGATGAAGAATGGGAAATGCGTACCAATAGAAAACTATCCGATAAAGAAATAAAAGACCTAATCTTTGACAGAATAACCGATGAAGACCTAAGTATCTATACCGATGACGATAAAAAAGTCGCCTATATATACGCCCTTATGAATAAAGGCTATTCCTATGAAGAAAAAATAATCAAAAATAAAGACGTAACTGAAGAAGAATACGCTTACGTATCCGAAAATGTCGATACCCTTGGCGGTTTCAATACTAAACTAGATTGGGAACGAACCTATCCCAACGGAGACGTATTCAAATCCATTCTCGGTACCGTATCCTCTAATAACCAAGGAATACCCGAAGAATTAGCTGATTATTACCTAAAAAAAGGCTATAGTATGGACGATAGAGTAGGAATATCCTACCTAGAAGAACAATATGAAGACTATCTCAAGGGAGAAAAAGCCGTCTATCGTGTAAATAGCGATAACACTTATGAACTAATCAAAGATGGACAAAGAGGAAATGACATCGTTCTAACTATCGACTTAAATCTTCAATCTTACCTCGAAGAACTCCTCACAAACGAAGTATTGTATACCAAAAACGAATACAACACAAAGTACTATAACCGTTCCTTTGCTATAATATCCGACCCCAATACTGGAGAAGTCCTAGCAATGGCCGGAAAACAAGTCCAAACCGCCTCTGATGGTACCTATAAAGTAGTAGACTTCACTCCCGGTGTTGTAACCCTTCCTGTAACCCCAGGATCAGTAGTAAAAGGAGCCTCAATGCTAGTCGGTTATAAATACGGTGCCATAAATATAGGCACAGTTCTCTATGACCAATGTATCAAAATAAAAGATACTCCTGAAAAATGCTCTTGGCAAACAATGGGAGCCATAAACGATATATATGCTCTTCAAAACTCATCTAACTCATATCAATATCAAATAGCAATGAAAGTAGGAGGAGCCAATTATCGCTATAACGAAGCCCTAAGAATAGATGAAAGTGCCTTCACAAAATACCGTGATATGTACGCATCCTTTGGACTCGGTGTCAAAACCGGAATAGATTTACCAGTAGAAT
>USTO01000010.1 GCA_900557675.1 uncultured Mollicutes bacterium | reverse complement strand
ATGAAAGAAAAATTACTAAAAATAATACCCCTATTATTACTAATGATGCCCCTAAAAATTTATGCTGAAGAGTATACCGATTGGACAGACCAATATGACAATACCTATAAAGAATCAGAAACACAAATACGCTATAAATGGTTTCTTGTCCAAAAAGAAGGCGGATACTATCCCCTAAACAAGGCCCCTGCCCAATACTATTTAACCGAGGGAGATAAAGTAGGACAAGGCCCTTATAGTTCTTGGCAATACAATTGCCGAATGCTAAGTAAAAACACTTACGACATAGAATATAAAGAATTTTATGGCTACAAAAAAATCGAACCAGCTAGATATATAATACTCTATCACCAAAAAGAAAACTTCACATTCACAAACATCAAAGTATATATCAAAGGCCAAGAAATAAACTACAACATAATAAAATGTCCAAGCTGTAGTGAAGGAAAGTACAACCTAAATACAAACGATAGCATTGTTATAGATATGCTCGCTTTCTACGAATTAGAAGACATAACACTTCTATTAGAAACAAATAGACCAAATGAACCACTTACTTACGGTATCTCAATATCAATGGACAGTAACAGAGAAAAACAATGTGCCAATTACACCGGCGAAACTCACATCAAAAACTATAAAATAGATGAAAAATGGCTCGCTCGAAGAAGAACTACAGACATATTACCATCTGAAACTCCCATAACCCAAACCATTTTTGTCGACAACTACGGTCTACATAACTTTTGCCGGTATAGAGAATATTACAAATACTACTATTATATTAAGCACATATTCTATGACGATAATTACTACGCATCCTCTCCCAAAGAAGGTTACTCACCAGACGTATCAGATATAAAAACATATTATAGATACAAATTATCCAGTAAAAAAACTCCCGAAGAACTAGATCAAGGAAACAAAAAAGATGACAATAAGACTGGCGAAAAAAATAATGATAAAAAAGAGAATAAAGAAGATACCTCCCAAGAAAATAATAACAATAATAATATTCCTCCAACCCCTAATAAAGATAATGACCACTATCAAAGTAACCCACCCACGATAGCACCTTCAACAGAAATAACTAGTTCCCTTATCCCCATAAATAATGTCCCATCATCCCCAATTCTAACTGAACAAATAAACACCAAAAACACAAGTTCCAATAATAAACCAACTATCCTTTTCCCATTATTTCTAGTCACACTAATAGTCTTAAATATTATTCTCTCTAAAACACAAAAAAATGTCGAACGAATTAATTAGCACCTTTTGTCGAACCTGTATCCAAAACAAAAAAAATATGCTAAATTAATAACGAAAGGTGATAAATATGTTAAAAATGAATTACGAATTTCGTAAAGGAATACTATTTGTTAGACTACTAGGAAATTTCGATAAAGATCACTATCAAAGAAATATCAAAAAACTAAACGAACTAATCAAGGAAATAGGAATTACCAACATTGTTCTTAATATTGATGAAATAAAATCCATAGATATAAGTGGAATTAACTACATTCTAAATTACTACAAATACATCGTAAGCAAAAGCGGAAGTTTCATACTCTGTGAAAAAGACAATACCATAACAAAGAAAATATTCAAAGAAAAAATACCATGGATAGATAATGAACTAAAAGCCTTTGCACTCATATAAAAAATAAAAAAGGGGGAAAATATGAACGAAGAACTCAAAGAATTTATCATTGAAAACGAAAAAGCAATATATTCAGTAATAAATCGATATAGAAGATACTATGAAATAGAGGACCTATATCAAACAGCTGTAATCGGAATAATCAAAGCCTGGGAAAATTATGATGCCTCTCGTAAAGCCAAATTCCTAACTTATACCTATAAATATATGCTCGGAGAAGTCATAAGTTACGTAAATAAAAATAGATCATTAAAAATAAGTAAAGACATTCTTAGCCTATATCCTAAACTCGAAGAAGCCAAAACAATTCTTACGCAAAAATTAATGAAAGAACCAACAACCTATGAACTGTCTCTCTTTCTAGAAATAGATGAGAACATAATCATAAGAACGATAGAAGCCGTAAAAGAAAGTGAAAGCCTTGACAAGGTCATAAGTGACGATGGCAAAACCCTAACCCTATTAGATACAGTGAAAGATATCCAAGCAGAGGAAAAAGCCGAACTATTATATCTAAAAGAAGCAGTTGAAAGCCTGCCGGAGCCAGAACGAAGTATTATAATTGAAAGATATTACAACGACAAAACTCAGGAAGAAATTGCCAAAAAAATGGGTATGTACCAAGTTCAAGTGTCAAGAAGTAGTACAAAAGGTCTAAAAAAATTAAAAAAAATTCTTCAAGAAACCCCATAAAATAAAGGACTTTTTAAAAGTGTAACCAAATGGGTTACATAAAAAATGAAAAATTTGTGAGAGAATAAAGTTAAGGTGATGAAAATGAGTGCAAAGAAAAGAAGAGGAGATGTTTACGATATAGTTTCGTACAATATTAAGAAATATCGAAAATCAATAGGTATAACACAAGCCCAATTAGCAGAACGCTGCCAGCTTTCACACGAATATATTAGAAGAATAGAAGCACCTAATATAAAAAAACATCATTTTTCCTTAGAAACTGTCAGTATTATTGCTGATGCCTTAAATATAGAAGTCGTGCAACTCTTTGATAAGATAGAGGAAGACGAAGTGTAAGAAAAGAATGAATGAACAAAATAATGAGAAAAAAACTTTTCATTTCTTTTTTTACAGAAAATAATTAAAAGAGCAAAACACAGTTATAATAGTCCATTTCAAAATAAAAAATATATAAAGTACGGTAGCACATATCGGAATTCAAGTCTGTGGATGAAATAAACAATTTCTAAGAAGCAGAAACAGCAACCTCGTGAGGGGAAGCATTTTTAACTAAAAAAAATTACGCATTTTAAGAAAAAATAGCAATTATCTATTGACATTGCTAAATTAAAGTGCTAAAATGTTTTTAGCAATTGAAAAAAAAGATTGCCAAAGGAGTGATAGATTGTTAACCAGGAGACAGCGAGACATCCTAAAATGGGTAGTCGAGAGCTATATTTCTTATGCAAAACCAGTAAGTTCAAACAATATCTGTGATGCCTTAAAATGCTCTAGTGCCACAGTAAGAAATGATATGGTTCACCTCGAAGAACAAGGCTTACTAGAAAAAGCCCATTACGCATCAGGACGTATACCAAGTGAAGAAGGATATAGATACTACGTATCTCACCTTATGAAACCAAAAGATATGTCAAGTAAAGATATGTATAAATTACAAACAATTTTTCACAACCAAACCCTAGATTTAAGTAATACAATAAAAAAAAGTATTGAAATCATATCAGAAATAACAAATTATACGACAATAGTATTAGGTAAAGCATCGGAAATAAATAAATTGAAACAAATAGAAGTAGTCCCAATTGAGGCTGGTAAAATATTAACCTTGGTAATAACAGATAAAGGCCACATCGAACACAAAAACATAACTTTACCACTCGATATAGAACCAGATGATATAGTAAAGACAGTAAATTTAATAAACAAACTCCTTATTGGAACACCCATAAATGAAATAAGTGAAAAACTTGAATATGATGTAAAACCAGTTATAGGAAGATATGTAAAACAACACGAAATACTATATAACACTTTTTACAATGCCTTTAATGAATTTACAACCAATACCAAACCCGATGTATACTTCGAAGGAAGAAATAACTTTTTAAAACAACCCGAATTTACAAACATCGACAAAGTAAGGAAAATATTAGAAAAATTTGAAGATATAAATGATATTACCAAAATAACCAATGAAGAAAACGGTATAAATATTTATATTGGTAAAGAAAGTGAAATAACAGATGACGTATCCGTAGTAAAAACAAATTATAATATTGACGGAGAACTGGTAACTATTGCAATAGTAGGACCCAAAAGAATGGAATATGATAGAGTCGTAAGCATATTAAATTATATGAGGGACAATATAACAGATAAAGGTGGTAATAATAATGAATAAGAAAACTAAAGAAAAAGTTAAAAAAAATCATAATGAAGAAGAATGCAATTGCAACTGTAACTGCAACTGTGATGAAAACTGCAACTGTGATGAAAACTGCAATTGTGATGAAAACTGCAATTGTGATGAAAACTGTAATAACGAAGAATGCCTTAATGAATGCGGTTGTTGTCAAAGTGACAACAGCAAGGATGAAAAAATCAAAGCCTTAGAAGAAGAAGTATTAAAAGCCAAAGCAGAAGTTATAAACTATAAACGAAGAAAAGATGAAGAAACAGCTCGTTTAATTAAATATGCTGAAGAACCAATAGCTAGTGAGTTTTTAGATATACTAGACAATTTTGAAAGAGCCATAAATATGGATGATGATAACTTGGATGATGAAGTAAGCAAGTTCCTAGAAGGTATCAAAATGATTTACGGACACACAAAAAATCTTCTAGCAAAGCACGAAATAGTAGAAATGAATTGCTTAGGTGAAAAATTTGATCCAACATATCATCAAGCTGTACTAGTTGGAAATGTCGAAGATAAAGAACAAGGAATAATTCTAGAAGTCCTTCAAAAAGGATATATGTATAAAGACAAAGTCCTAAGACCAGCAATGGTTAAGGTAAACGAATAGGAAGTGTTTAAATGGAAAATGATTTACCAAAGCCCGGTAAACTGACAGAGTACATAAACAAAAAATACTTATTTATGTATGGAAATAAAGACATGATTAGTTATGATGAAAATTTTTCATTACTAAAAAAGTCAGCTGTCTTAGATTGCTTAACTAATCTATTAAATAGATTGATTAGTTTGGTATCTAGCGGTTATACTGAAAAACAAATCCTTGAAATGATTAATAATTTAGATTTAAAAACTTACGGTTTTAGTAATGAAGAAGCCGAATATATAAAAAGTGAAACTCAAGCAATTTATAAAGAAAGACAAAATTTCTTTAATAATAAAAAACAAAACAAAGTAAAAATAAGAGAAAGAAGGAATATATATGAGTAAAATAATAGGTATTGACTTAGGTACAACAAATAGTTGTGTATCAGTATTAGAAGCAGGGGAAGCAAAAGTAATCCCTAATCCCGAAGGAGGAAGAACAACTCCATCAGTAGTAGCCTTCAAAAATGGTGAAAGAATAGTCGGAGATGCCGCAAAAAGACAAATGGTAACCAACAAAAATACAATAAGTTCAATTAAGAGACTTATGGGAACCAACAAAAAAGTAGAAGCAGAAGGAAAAGAATACTCTCCCGAAGAGATAAGTGCAATGATACTATCTTACTTAAAAGATTATGCAGAAAGCTATTTAGGAGAAAAAGTATCAAAAGCCGTTATCACCGTTCCAGCATACTTTAATGATGCTGAAAGACAAGCAACAAAAAATGCTGGTAAAATAGCAGGATTAGAAGTAGAAAGAATCATAAACGAACCAACTGCTGCAGCTCTTGCTTACGGACTAGACAAACAAGATAAAACACAAACAATATTAGTATATGATTTAGGTGGAGGAACATTTGATGTATCTATTCTTGAATTAGGAGATGGAGTTTTCGAAGTAAAATCTACTGCTGGTAATAACCGTCTAGGTGGAGATGACTTCGACCAAAGAATAATAGAATACTTAGTAGAAAACTTCAAAAAAGAAAACGGCATTGATTTAAGTAAAGATAAAATGGCAATGCAAAGACTAAAAGATGCTGCTGAAAAAGCCAAGAAGGATTTATCAGGAGTAACTACAACACAAATATCATTACCATTCATCTCTCAAGGAGAAGAAGGACCACTACACTTAGAAACAACCCTAACAAGAGCAAAATTCGAAGATTTAATTAGAGACTTAATAGACTCAACATTAGAACCAGTAAGAAAAGCAATGAAAGATGCTAAATTAAAATCAAGTGATTTAGATAAAGTAATTTTTGTTGGAGGTTCAACAAGAATACCTTGTGTTACAGAATTAATCAAAAAAGAATTAGGAAAAGAGCCATCAAAAGGTGTAAATCCAGATGAAGTAGTAGCAATGGGTGCAGCAATTCAAGGTGGAGTATTAACTGGTGAAGTAAATGACATAGTACTATTAGACGTAACTCCATTATCACTAGGAATCGAAACCCTAGGCGGAGTTATGACACCACTTATTGAAAGAAATACAACTATCCCAACTTCAAAATCACAAGTATTCTCAACTGCTGCTGATAATCAACCAGCTGTAGACATTCACGTATTACAAGGTGAAAGACCAATGGCTGCTGACAATAAAACACTTGGAAACTTCCAATTAAATAACATTCCACCAGCACCAAGAGGAGTACCACAAATAGAAGTAACATTTGATATAGATGCTAACGGTATCGTAAACGTTAAAGCCAAAGATTTAGGAACTGGAAAAGAACAATCAATAACAATCACAGGTGGAAACACTTTATCAGATGCAGAAATCGATAAAATGGTAAAAGAAGCAGAAGCAAATAAAGAAAAAGATGCTAAGAAGAAAGAAGAAGCTGATGTTAAAAATGATGCTGAACAAGCAATATTTATGACAGAAAAAGCCCTAAAAGATTTAGATGGAAAAATATCAGATAGTGAAAAAGAAGAAACCGAAAAATTAGTTAAAGAAACCAAAAAAGCTTTAGAAACATCTGATATTGAGAAAATCAAAGAAGCCAAAGATAAACTCTTAGCTAAAGCAAATGAATTAGCAGCCAAAGTATATGAAGAAGCATCCAAGAAAAACGAAAGTTCTGATGAATCAGATAATAGTTCTGAAGAAAATACCAACAGTTCAAGCAAAAACGGCGACGATGTCGTAGATGCAGAATTTGAAGAAAAATAAAAAGATTAAGTTCTAGTTCGCTAGAACTTATTCAGTTAATTAGTAGAAAAGAGGAAGCAAAATGAATAAAAGAGATTACTATGAAGTACTTGGTGTCCCTAAAACAGCAACAGAAGCTGAAATAAAATCAGCCTTCCGAAAATTAGCCAAGAAATATCATCCCGATATATCAACAGAAGAAAACGCTGCCGAAAAATTTAAAGAAGCCCAAGAAGCTTATGCCGTTTTATCCGATAAAGATAAAAGAGCCAAATATGACCAATTTGGACACAATGCTTTTAACAATCAAAATGGAGGATTTTCTGGATTTGAAGGGTTTGATTTTGGAAATATGTCAGATATTTTCGAAGATATTCTTGGTGGCTTTGGTGGCGGTTCTTTTGGAGGCTTCGGAGGAGCACGAACTAGAGGTGGAAGTAGAACCAGTGCTACTAAAGGAAGAGATTTACTCCACAGTATGACAATAACATTCGATGAGGCAGTTCACGGTTGTAAAAAAAGTATAGAATTAGAAACAGAGGAAGCTTGTCCTGATTGTGACGGAAAAGGAGGCTTCAATTCCAAAACCTGTTCTGAATGTCGAGGAAGCGGTACTATAACTAGCGAGCAAAGAACAATATTCGGAAGTTTTCTAAGTAAAACAACCTGTCCGCACTGTAAAGGAACAGGAAAAACTTATGAAAGAAAATGTAGTAGTTGTAAAGGAACAGGAAGAAAAACCGTAGATAAAGAAATAACCATAACCGTTCCTAGTGGCATTGATACCGGAAACAGACTTAGATTAGCCGGCAAAGGAGAAGCTGGAATGAATGGTGGCCCAGCTGGTGATCTATATATAGAATTTACTGTAAAAGATCACGAACTATTCCAAAGAGTTGAAGACGATATATACCTAGAATTACCACTTACCATAACAGAAGCAACATTAGGTTGTAAAAAAGAAATACCAACCATATATGGTAAGGTCGACTTATCAATTCCTGCTGGCACCCAAAATGGTCATAAATTAAGACTAAGAGGAAAAGGGGTAGAAAACGTATCTAGCAAAAGAAAAGGTGATATGTTTGTAGTAGTTAACGTCAAAATTCCAGAAAAATTAACAAGAAAACAAAAGCAATTATTCGAGGAATTAGATGAAGAGTTAAAAGACAATTCTCTTCTATCCAAATTCAAAAAGTTTCTAAAATAAATTAGGTCAGAATGTCTGACCTTTTATTATAGAGAAATGCAAGAAAATTTAAAATGCACACTATGTCCTCGAAATTGTCAAGCAAATAGAACTACTATCTTAGGATATTGCAAAAGTACTACAACCATCCAAATAGGAAATTATTCTCTTCATAAGTGGGAAGAACCTCCAATTTCTGGCAACAACGGATCAGGAACAATATTTTTTTCCCATTGTTCTCTAAATTGTATATATTGTCAAAACTACGAATTAACCAAAAACCATAAAGGTTATACCGTAAGTATTACAGAATTAGCCCAAATAATGCTGACACTCCAAAAAAAAGGAGCTCATAATATAAATCTAGTAACTCCAACTCATTACGTTCCAGATATAATTAATGCCCTTACCATCGCCAAGAACAAAGGCCTTACCATCCCCATTATATATAATACATCAGCTTATGAAACCATTGGTACATTAAAACTCCTAAATAATAAGGTTGATATATATTTACCAGATCTAAAATACTACTCTTCTAATATATCCCAAAAATACTCAAATGCACCTAATTATTTTAAAATTGCCACCAAAGCCATAGAAAAAATGTATAACCAAGTAGGCAGTCCCCAATTTAATACCGAAGGAATAATCACCAAAGGCCTCATAGTTAGACATCTCATTTTACCAGGTCACATTGAAGATAGCAAAAAAATCCTAAAATACCTATATGACACTTACAAAAATAACATATACATTAGTATAATGAACCAATATACGCCAGTCCGAACCACGCCTTATCCAAATCTATGCCGCCCTCTCACCAAAAAAGAATACAACGAAGTAATTGATTACGCCTACAATTTAGGAATAAGAAATGCTTTTGTTCAAGATGGAGAAACCAGCAAAGAAAGTTTTATCCCTATCTTTACAGATTCTAAGCAAAATAAATTTTAGCCCTACGGAAGCAAATATTATTAGAGTAGGGGATAACACAATCCAAAATAAAACTAGAACACCCAGTGTTCTAGTTTTTAAATACACTTAATTAATTGTTACTCCAAGTATTATTAATAGAATTACTAATACCATTCCAACCAATAATCATTATAATCCCAATAATAAGTAAAATCACAGAATACAAAATAGCAATAGAAGAAATAGCAATAACAGCAGTAGCATACTTATCTCCATTCTTTTTACCCCTAATTCCCAAAATAAGCATAACAATTCCAAGAATAAGTCCCAATACAGGAGTAAAACTAGAAATAACTAATGCAACTATCGATAAAATAAGAATAATCATTATCAATCACCTCCTCATAAATTTATCCATATTATAACATAAAACCAACTAAAATGCAAAAACTAGAACCAGCTATTCACACAAGTTCTAGTTTTATTATATCAATATTTTAGCTCAAACTCTAAACTACTTACTATTACTAGCCTTAACAAGACCAATAAACAAACTACTATCACAGTTATCAGCACTATATCCCTTATAACCATTACTAAGTTCCACCAATGCCTCTAACTTCTCCCCATATTCCTTAACAGTCATAGAATAATTATATAAAGTATCAATACCACTTTCACTATATTGATGAGTACCTACATTAAGCCTATCCGTACCACTAGTAAGTTCACTCATCTTGCTATCAAATAAACTAGTACCACTATAAAGCTCACTAATACCATCTCTAAGCCTACTAACCCCCTCTCTAAGCTTACCTGTACCATCACTCATATAACTAAGTTTAGAATTAAGCATCTCCATAATACCATTAACTTTCTCATTAATCTCATTAAATTTAGCAAGACTACCATTCAAAGCCCCAACATTCCTATTAAGAAGATTAATCATATTAACATTCCCCTCATAAGTCTTCTTAACAGTCACAAGACTACTATCCGTAATTTCACTATAATCCAAATTAGCAAGACCACGTCCCTCATAAATAGGAGCAAGCTCGCTATTAGTACTCTCCAAAGCTCTAATAGTATCCTCATCTAACCCAATAAGACTAATCATACTCTGAATACTCTCACTATCACTACTACTATTAAGCATTTCCTTAATCCCATCAAGTTCCTGTAAACTACCCTTAACCCCATCATCAAGACTAATCGTACCCTCCAAAATCTCATTCATATAATTAAGAACAACCCCAACCTTCTCATTAATCGTACCACTAGCACTCTTCAAACCCTTCGCTCCCGCATAAAGATCCTCAGTACTCTTAACAATCAAATCCATATTACTCTTCAAACTATTACTACTACTAACCAAAGTATCCAACTTATCAAATACCCTCAAATCATCATCTTCTAAAAGTTTAGCCTTGGAAACAATATAAATATCACTAAATTCAAACCCCTCTGTATCAAACTCAAACTTCACCACATCCAAATCCTTAAACTCCTCAATACCACTGCTCTCGTAAAGCCCAGCACTACCAAGCCCCATCGCAATCGTCCTATTACCAGTATTAATACATTTACCATTACTAACACTAACGTTCGAATTATCACTGTCTAAAATCATCATCACACTACTAACAAAAGGCACATAAGCATTCAAATTTTGCCCCCCAACATTAATTGTTGCCCTTTCATTATTATTAAGTTTGACAGTTATCACTACGTGCCCACTTTTACCAGTCATATCCTTAACGTCCATTTTCTCTCCATCAAGAAAATACTCAATCTCGCTTGTAATCGGTGTAACCCTATCAGAACTACCTCTGTAAAAAATATCCCTACCATTACCACTTATAGCAACTTTCGATAGACCATTCTCACCATTAGTAATACTAAACTTCTCTTTACCATTAAGATTAACAATATCCCTAAGATAAGAATAATCAACAATCTCATCTTTACTACCATTAACAATGTGACTAGTAGTACTAACACTCTTAACATTACCATAATAATCCATATTAGAATACACAATCTCTTCCTTAGAATTCGCACTCACATTAAGCGGAATCAAAGCCAATAAACCAATTAAAAAACCCTTTTTCATTTTATCTCCTCCTCGTCGTTTTCATAATAAATTTATCAAACACAATCAGTAGGGTAGGAAGTATAAGCGTAACAACAAGCATACTAATAATAGCCCCCCTACTAAGTAGGTTACAAATCGAACCAATCATATCAATCTTTGTATATAAGTAAACACTAATAGTAGCACCAAAGAAACACAAAGCACTAGTAACAATAGACGGAACAGAACTCCTCAAAGTATTCCTAATACTAACCATCTTATCATTCTTATCACGTTCCTCCAAATACTTAGTAGACATCAAAATAGCATAATCAATCGTTGCACCAAGCTGTATCGTACCCACCACAATCGATGCAATAAATGGAAGAGCCGTCCCCGTATAATACGAAATAGCCATATTAGTAAATATTGCAAATTCAATAGCACAAATAAGAATAATCGGTAGCCCAATAGATTTAAGAACAAATACCATTACCACGAAAATAAATAAAATAGAAGTATAATTAACCATATTAAAATCATGATCAGCAATCGTAACCAAATCCCTCATCAAAGCCCCCTCACCAGCAACAATCGCATCCCTATCATATTTGTGAACAATATTATTAACTTCCTCCACTTGATTATTAAGCTCGTCACTCGCAATCTCATAAGTAGAATTAATAATCATCAGCTGATACTTATCATTATCCAAAATTCTCCTAACATCACTAGGCAAAATAGCACTATATAAACCACTGTCCATAACCTCGGCCCCACTAGCTACCATATCAATACCATCAACACTCTTAAGTTTAGTACTAAGTTCCTCTATATCACTACTCTTAACGCCCTTATCCAAAATAATAATCTCTGGCGAAACAATCCCAAACTTATCCGCAAGCTCCTTATTCGCAACATTAAAATCGAGCGTCTCCGGAAGCGACTTATCAAGCTTGTAATAAACCTCGTAATTACCATTTCCAATAAGAGCAGGCACCATTAGCACCACGAAGATAACCAAAATAAGTTTGTACCTCTTCACCACAAAGTCTTGCACCCTTTCAAATTTAGGCAAAAGTACCCTATGGGCAGTCTTATCAATAACCCCATCAAAAACAAGAAGCAAACTAGGAAATAAAGTAAGCGTACTAATAACCCCCCAAATAACACCCTTAGCCATAACAAGACCAATATCCGTTCCCAAAGTCAAATCCATCGCACATAAACTAAGAAAACCAATCACAGTTGTAAGTGAAGAGCCAATAACACTAACAAAAGTCTCTTTAATAGCATTACTCATAGCCACTTTCTTATCCCGAGTCTTCTTTTTGTAAAACTCATACTTATGATACAAGAAAATAGAAAAATCAGTCGTAACTCCAAGCTGAAGAACTGCCGCTATTGCCTTTGTAATATAAGAAATATTCCCAAAAATAATATTACTACCCATATTGTACAAAATAGCAACCCCAATATTAGACAAAAGAAGTATCGGTATAAAATAAGAATCCGTACAAATAGTAAGAATAATTAAACAAAAGACAACAGCCAAAGCAATATAAACAACAATTTCCCTATTAGATAAATTCATCGTATCAAGTACCATTGCACTCATACTACTAATATTACCATCCGTAATCTCTCGCATATCACTAAGAGCATTAAGAGTAACCTCATCACTACTACCATTTTCAAACGTAACCAAAATCACACTAGTCCCATCCCTATAAAGCTTATCCTTAACCTCATCCGGAAGAACATCATAACTAATAGTAGTATCCAAAACATCACTCATACTAAAAACTTTGTTAACACCATCTATATTCCTATATTTTTTTTCAAGCTCTAATGTATCATAATTACTCATATTATCTACCATAACAAAAGCATATCCACCCAAACCAAAATCTTCACTAAGAATATCCTGACCCTTCATCGTATCAATATCCTTAGGTAGATACACAAGAATGTCATAGTTAATCCTTGTATTCATATAACCAATTAACATCGGCACCATACCAATCAAAGTAACAATAACAATAAGTAAACTATGATTAACAATAAATTCCCTTATCTTCTTCATATTTTCCCTCCTTGCTTAAATATTCTATTCCAAAACTAACCAAAGTAGAAGACCAACTCCAAAAATATGTCGGATAATAGACACTTATCCAATATATGTATTGTTAATTATCCATATACTTGTTGTTTAAAAACAAAATGTTGACAAACAAACCAATTTATAATACAATGACCTTGGTGATAAATATGAATAATAAACAAGATTTAAGAGTAATAAAAACAAAAAGAAACCTCTACGGAAGCCTTCTTCTAAATATGAAAGATAAACCCTTTGAAGAAATAAAAGTAAGAGATATCTGCGAAAAAGCCCTTGTCAACCGATCAACATTCTATACCCATTTTGAAGACAAGTACGATCTTCTATATTCCTTAATACAAGATTTAAAAACATCCCTAATCGAAACCCTCGATAAAAACGAGCACGAAGCCAATACCAAAGAATACTATCTAAAACTAATCGAACTATTACTAACCCATATTGATGAAAATATAAAAGTCTATTCCGCCATAATAAAAAACAACAAAAATAGCATCGTAATGGATATGATTACCGATACCATAGAAAACGATATTGCCAGCAACTTAACAGAAATAAAAAATACATCCATACCCTCTGACTTCATTTCCAAATTCTATATAGGTGCCCTAATCAGTGTCGGTCTCGACTATTTAAGAAATCCCAAAAAACACTCCAAAAAAGAAGTCCTAAAATATTTAGAAGAATTACTACCAAGTGATATTTACTAAATAAAAAAAATATGATATATTAAACTTGTACAAATAGAAAAGGAGAAAAAATATGAAACAAAAAATGGTACTATGTATACTAGATGGCTGTGGTCTAAGAAAAGAAACAGACGGTAACGCCTTCAAAAACGCCTCCACACCAACCCTCGATTACTTAACAAACACCTATCCCCACACAAAACTAAATGCCAGTGGACCCTTTGTAGGTTTGCCAAATGGGCAAATGGGAACAAGCGAAGTAGGACATATGAATATCGGAGCCGGAAGAATAGCCCTCCAACCCTTAGAGGCCATAAATAAATCAGTTAAAAATAAAGAATTAGGTCAAAACAAAGAATTACTAAAACTAATAAACCACGTTAAGAAAAACAATTCAAATTTACATATAATGGGCCTTCTAAGTGATGGAGGTATCCATTCCCACATTAATCACTTATTAGCCATATTAGATATATGCAAAGAAAATAAAGTTCAAAATATCTATATCGATGTTTTTACTGACGGCAGAGATACTTACGAAAAAAGTGCCCATACCTACCTATCCATATTAGAAAAGAAACTAAACGAAGTAGGGGGCCAAATTGCAACTATAAGCGGTAGATATTATGCAATGGATAGAGATAACAACTATGATAGATTAAAATTAGCTTATGATGCAATATGTAGAGGTGTCGGTAAAGAATATGCAGATTTTCAAAAACTGTTAGAAACATCCTACAGAAATGGAAAAACTGATGAATTCATTGAACCAGCCCTTATCCATAAATACCCATTAAAAAATGGAGACGGAGTACTAACATTTAACTTCCGTAAAGATCGCCTAAGAGAACTATTTACCCTCTTATCAAATCCAAGTGCTTATGAAAAAGAAGCTAAAACTAAGAATTTAAATACCATTCATTATGAAGACCTCTATACACTAACAATGTTTCCCGTAACCAGCACCGTAACCTCACCCCATATATTTAATGACCAAAATCTAAAAAACATATTAGGAGAATATCTCCATAAACAAGGCCTTAGCCAACTACGCATTGCAGAAACCGAAAAATACCCCCACGTAACCTTCTTTTTTGACGGTGGAAAAGAAGTAGACTATAACGATATGAAGAAAGTCCTCATCCCATCACCCAAAGTAGCAACCTACGATCTAAAACCCGAAATGAGTGTCTATGAAGTAACAGATGCTTTCCTAAAAGAAGTAGAAAATTATGACGTAACAATAATGAATTTAGCTAACGGCGATATGGTCGGCCATACCGGAGTATACGACGCCGCTGTTAAAGCCGTTGAATGTATGGATGAATGCCTTAGTAAAATATATAAAAAAGTAGTAAAAGAACTAGGAGGCATCCTTATTATAATAGCTGACCACGGTAACTGCGATGTAATGTGGGATAAAAACCATAACCCCGTAACTTCTCATACCACCAATCCCGTTCCCTGCATCATAACTAAACAAGGCTTAACCCTAAAAGAAGGAAAACTTGCCGATGTCGCCCCAACTATGTTAAAACTATTAAATCTCGAAATCCCCAAAGAAATGACAGGTGAAGACCTTATAATAAACTAGTATAGAAATATATTAGTTTTTATATATCCCTGCTCCTGTAGGGCCCCTAAAAAAAACAAAAAACCCTCCTGAAAAACCTTTACTAATAACCATAATTTTGTTATAATTATGAGTAAGAAAGAGAGAGAAGTATTATGCTAATAAGTTCAACCAATAACAATTATGTCAAAAAAATCTGCCGTCTCCATCACAAAAAATACCGAGATGAAACCAGCACCTACCTAGTATGCGGATATCACCTCATCGAAGAAGCCCAAAAACAAGACCTCATCGAAGAAATAATTCTCTTAGAAGGAGAAACTTACGAAACCACAAAAAAAACCATATCAGTAACGCCCCCCGTAATGAAAAAACTATCCCAATTAGATAGCATCCCCCCAATAATAGCGGTAGTAAAAAAAAGAACCACCGAACCCATAACCGGTAGCACCATAATCCTTGAAAACCTCCAAGACCCCGGTAACCTCGGTACCATAATAAGAAGTGCCAAAGCCTTTAACTTCGAAACCATAATAATAAATAAAGGCTGTGTCGATGTCTATAACGATAAAGTCCTAAGAGCAACCCAAGGAATGATATTCCATACCAATATTATCATTAAAGAAGACTTAGAACAAACCATAAAAGATTTAAAAAATATTGGCTATGAAGTACTCGGAACCAGTGTCAGAAACGGTGAAAATATCAAAAATATAAATACCAATAAAGAGTATGCTATCATTATCGGTAACGAAGGCCAAGGAATGAGTCCAAACCTCGAACAACTATGTGATAAAAACATCTATATAAATATGAATAAAGATTGTGAAAGCCTAAACGCATCCGTTGCCGCTAGTATAATAATGTACGAGGTGTCTAACAAATGAAATATGTAATAATAGGAAAAATAGTAAATACCCACGGAATCAAAGGCGAAGTAAGAATACTCTCCGATTTCCCCTATAAATCAAAAGTATTCAAAACCGGAATGAAAATATATATCGGCAAATCCAAAGAAGAAAAAGAAATAACCACTTATCGTCCTCATAAAAAGTTTGATATGATAAAAATGAACGACCTAGATAACATAAATGATGTCCTCAAATACAAAGGACAGTACGTATTCATAAATAAATCCGACCTTGTTCTTGGAAATAGCGAATACCTCGACGAAGATCTAATAGGCAAAGATATAATTATGAACGAAAAAAATATCGGCAAAGTAAAAAAAATCCTCCGATATAACAAAAATAACCTCTTTCTCGTAAATAATACCCAAAAAGACTTTTACATTCCATATAATTTTGATATAATAGAAAACATCGACCTAGAAAATAACCAAATAACCATAAAAGAATTGGAGGGACTATTGTAGTGAGAATAGATGTACTAACCCTTTTCCCAACAATGTTCGAAGGCTTTATAAACGAATCCATAATAAAAAGAGCCCGTGATATGGGGAAAGCAAATATAAATATCATAAATTTCCGCGATTATACCAAGGACAAAAACAACCGTGTCGACGACACTCCCTATGGCGGAGGAGCCGGAATGGTGCTGATGTGCCAACCCATTGTCGATGCCATTCAAGACTTAAAAAAAAGCGATACACACGTTATATTATTATGCCCTACAGGGTCTGTGTACAATGAAAAAAAAGCCTTTGAACTAAAGAATAAAAAACATCTGATTATAATTTGCGGTCATTATGAAGGCTTCGATGATAGAATACGAAACTACGTAGATGAAGTCATAAGTATAGGAGACTTCGTCCTAACCGGTGGTGAAGTACCAGCAATGGCCATAATAGATAGCATAGTTAGACTACTACCAGGAGTAATAAAAGAAGACAGTTTCACTAACGACTCCTTTACAAACAATCTCTTAGACTATCCCGTCTATACCAAACCAAGAAATTTCCGTGGCTATACCGTTCCCGAAGTCCTAACTAACGGTAACCATAAACTAATTGAAGAATATCGCAAAGAAATGCAAATAAAAAGAACCAAAGAGATGCGACCAGATTTATTAAAGGGGGAAAATAATGAAAAAGAATAAATACCATTTATGCAAAGAACAAACCTATAACGGTACAATAAAACTAACATATAAAGATGAAGAAGGCTATAACGTCAGTCCCAAAGTAAGAGGAAAAGGAGCTATCGATGTCGATAAAATCATTTTCATCTCACCCGATTTCAGTGAAAAAGTAATCAGAAGAAAAATAGAATACAAAATAAACCTTCTTCTCAAAAAACTAGAATATATGGATGAAAACGGTGATGACGAAGGAGCTATCGAAAAAAGCCTAATCGAAGCCGAAAAACTAAGAATAAAAATAATAAATATGTATGTAAAATATCTCGGTCATACCTATGAAAAACTAACCCTAAAAAAAATCCAAATCATTATCGATAATCTAAAATACAGATTAATGGAAATAGATAAGAAAAAAGAAGAAGAAATATATCTAAACTATAATGAAGAAAAAAGAGGGAAGGGAAGATAATGAAAATATTTATAGGATGCTCTTCAAGTGAAAAAATAAATAAAAAATACTTAGAAGAAGCAAGTAACTTAGGCCAAGAACTAGCAAACATAGATGACATCGAACTCCTTTTCGGTTATAGTGATGAAGGCAGTATGGGTAGACTCTATAAAGCCTTTATA
>USTO01000009.1 GCA_900557675.1 uncultured Mollicutes bacterium | reverse complement strand
GTGCTCCTTCAATTATCGTTCAAAATGAAAAGAGAATGCTTCAAGAGGCTGTTGATGCTTTATTTGACAATGGTCGTCGTGGTAAGAGTGTTACTGGTGCAGGAAATCGTCCTCTTAAATCACTTTCTAGTATGTTAAAAGGTAAGCAAGGTCGTTTTAGACAAAACTTACTTGGTAAACGTGTTGATTATTCTGGTCGTTCTGTTATTATAGTTGGACCAAGTTTGAAAATGTATCAATGTGGTCTTCCTAAGGGTATGGCTCTTGAACTGTTTAAACCTCATGTTATTCATGGTTTAGTTGAAAAGGGTATTGCTCATAATATTAAAGCTGCTAAGAAGCTTATTGATAATCAAGATGAAAGAGTTTGGGATGTTGTTGAAGAAGTTATTAAAGAACATCCAGTTATGCTTAATAGAGCTCCTACTTTACATAGACTTGGTATTCAAGCATTTGAACCTAAGTTAATTGGAGGTAAGGCTATTAGACTTCATCCTCTTGTTTGTCCAGCATTTAATGCGGATTTTGATGGGGATCAAATGGCTGTTCATGTACCTTTATCTGAAGAAGCTCAAGCTGAAGCTAGACTTTTAATGCTTGGTGCTAATAATATTCTTCATCCTAAGAGTGGGGAACCAGTTGTTACTCCTGCTCAAGATATGGTTCTTGGTAATTATTATCTTACTATGGAAGAATCTGATGAAGATGAAGGTCGTGTGTTTAAGGATTCTAATGAGGCTATTATGGAATATGAAAGAGGAGACTTAAAGATTCATACTAGAATTGCTCTTAAAGTTAACTCATTTAAACATAAATTGTTCTCTGAAGAACATAAAGATGATTATTTAGTTACTACAGTTGGAAAACTTATATTTAATGAGATTCTTCCTGATACATTCCCTTATATAAATGAACCTACTAAGGAAAATATTGAAAAGATAACTCCTAGTAAATATTTCTTAAAACCTGGTACTAATATAAGAGAAGCTATTAAGGAAATGCCTCTTGTTGAACCTTTCCCTGTTAAGACTTTGAAACAAATAATTGCTCAAATATTTAAACTTTATAAAACTACAGAAACTTCTATTATGCTAGATAGGCTTAAGGATTTAGGATTTAAGTATTCTACTGTAAGTGGTGCGACTGTTTCTACTCATGATGTTGCAACTAGTAGTTCTAAACCTAAGATTATTGCAGATTCTAAGAAGACTGTAGATAAGATTAATAAACAATATTCTAGAGGTTTAATTACTGAAGAAGAAAGGTATGAAAGTGTTATTCAGGTTTGGTATAAGGCTAAAGATCAAGTTCAAGCTGAACTTCAAGATATCGCTGATAAGTCTCTTACTAATCCAATATTTATGATGATGAAATCTGGTGCTCGTGGTAAGATTTCTCAATTCGTTCAACTTTCTGGTATGCGTGGACTTATGTCTAAACCAGGTGGTCGTGTTATAGAAATTCCAGTTATTTCTTCATTTAAAGAAGGGTTATCAGTTTCTGAATTCTTCTTATCTACACATAGTGCTCGTAAGGGTAGTGCGGATACAGCACTTAATACTGCATCTTCTGGTTACTTAACAAGAAGACTTGTAGATGTTTCTCAAGATGTTATTGTTAAGGAAGATGATTGTGGTACTGATTTTGGTGTTACAGTTGAAGCATTTATTAATGATAAAGATAATACTGTTATTGAAAACCTTTATGATCGTATTGTTGGTAGATATGCTAGTAAGAAGATTATTAATCCTGAGACTAAGGAAGTAATTGTTGAAAAAGATGGTCTTATCAATGAAAAAGAAGCTGAAAAGATTGTTGCTGCTGGTATAACTAAAGTTGAAATTAGAAGTGTTCTTACTTGTAATACTCATAATGGGGTTTGTCAAAAATGTTATGGTAGAAACTTAGCTACTGGTAATATTGTGGAAATAGGTGAAGCTATTGGTATTATGGCTGCTCAATCTATTGGGGAACCTGGTACTCAACTTACTATGAGAACATTCCATACTGGTGGAGTTGCTGGTGGTGAAGATATTACTCAAGGTCTTCCACGTGTTGAAGAATTGTTTGAGGCTCGTAATCCAAAAGGACAAGCTACTATTGCTACTACTGCTGGTAAGATTAAGGATATTAAAGAAGAACATGGTAAATATAAAATCATTATTAAGAATAAAGTTGAAGAAATTGAACATATTACTAATTATGGTGCTAAGTTAAGAGTTCAAAAAGGTGATGAGGTTGCTGTAGGTGAAAAACTTACTGAAGGTAATATTAGTCCAAAAGAACTTCTTGCTGTTACTGATCCAATAACTGCTCAAACTTATATTTTAAAAGAAATTCAAAAAGCTTATAGGGCTCAAGGTGTTGATATTAGTGATAAACATATTGAGGTTGTTGTAAGTAGGATGATTTCTAAGATTAGAATATCTGATGGTGGGGAAACTGAATTATTAATTGGTAGTCTTGTTAATATTAAAGACTTTACTGATGTTAATAAGGATGCTATTCTTAAGGGTAAAAAACCTGCGACTGGTAAACCAATTCTTCTTGGTATTACTAAGGCATCTCTTGAAACTGAATCATTCTTATCTGCGGCATCATTCCAAGAAACTACTAGAGTTCTTACTGATGCATCTATTAAAGGTAAGGTTGATACTTTACAAGGACTTAAGGAAAATGTTATTATTGGTAAACTTATTCCTGCGGGAACTGGTGCTAAACAATATCGTGATGTTTCTTATGAACTTAAAAAACAATTTATGTCTGAAGAACCTTTAGAGGCTTTAGAAGACGAACTTATGTAATATAGGACTAACTGTTATGGTTAGTTCTTTTTTGTTTTATTTGTTATAATATACTTGTAGAGTAATGTTTGTGGGAAAAAGTTTAAATAATAGTTCAAATTTAATAAAGGAGAGTGTAATGGAAAAGTTTATTGATATTAGAGGGTTAAGTAAAAAAGAAGTGCTAAGTTTACTTGATGATATGTTTGCTATTATTAGTTTTAATATGAAGAGTATAATAAATACTGGAAATACTGGGGATGAGGATTATAAAAGTTGGAAGAGCTCTATGTTAAAAGAACTTGATAATAATCATAAGAAATGGATTGGGGCTTTTGAGAATAATATGTTAATTGGATATTTTCTATATAAGATAAATGATAATAATGTTAGTTTAGATGAAATACAGGTTGTTAAAAATCATCAGGGAGATGGTTATACTTTTATTAAATTATTTAAGTATGTTTTAAAAGATTGTGATATTAAGGATACATATATGGTAACAACTTATGTTAATAATAATAATGTTAAATCCAAAGCTATAGTAAATAAATTTGGTTTTGAAGTTTTTGAGAAAAAGGAAAGGGGATTAAAATATATAAATAGTTTTTGTAACTTAAGAAAAAAATTAGAAAAGTATGTTATGTAATAAAAATGACTTATTTAGTTTAATTATTAGTATTTTTATTTTGTTTACTTGTTTTTGTTTATTTGATATAATTTGTTTATGTGAGGTGTGGTGTTTGTGGAAAATAAGTTTTTAGAGGCTATAAAGAAGCGTGAATATTTTGAGAATTTTATTACTCGTAGTATCAAGTGTTCTAATGCTATAGAGGGTAATACTTTGAGTTATGCTGAAACTTATTCTATTGTTTTTAATGATGAGTCTCTTCCTTTGCAAAATGTTAATCCTAGAGAACTTTATGAGGCTATTAATTTGAAATATGCTATTGATATGTCTCTTAATAATTTAAATAGGTTGGATAATGGTATTATTGTTAAATTTGGAGATATTATTAATAAAAATATTAAAGATACTTCTGGTTATAGAAAGATTCAAAATTATATTAATGGGGCGGATTTTGTTCCTCCTAAACCTGAGTTAGTTCCTAGTTTGATGAGTGAGCTTTTGTATGAGTTTGATAATAGTGAATGTAATATTTTTGAAAAGATTGCTAAGTTTCATATTAATTTTGAACATATTCATCCTTTTGAGGATGGTAATGGTAGAGCTGGTCGTTTACTTATTAATCATCAATTGATTAGTAATAATGAGATTCCTATTGTTATTGATGATAGTGATAGGATCAGATACTTTAATTTGATACAAAATTATGATATTGATGGATTTGTTTTGTTTATTAAAGAACTTCAAGAGAGAGAAATGCTTAAGATGAAGGAATATGATGTGTATTAAGAATAATGATTATGCTTAATGATCATTATTTTTGTTTACTTGTTTTTGTTTATTTTGTATAATAAGTATGGTGATTTTATGAATAAAAAAGTTGTAGTATTTGGAGGAGGAACTGGAATTAGTTTTTTAGTTCGTGGTCTTAAGGAGTTTCCTGTTGATATAACTACTGTTATTAGTGTTTCTGATAATGGTTCTTCGACTGGTAAGCTTCGTGAGGAGTTTTTTATGCCTGCGATGGGTGATGTGCGTAAGGTTATAGTTGCTCTTAGTAATGCTGATGATAAGATTAAGGAATTGTTACAGTATAGGTTTGATACTTATACTGATTTAGATGGTCATGCTGTTGGGAATTTAATTATGGCTGCTATGTATAATATTACTGGAAGTCTTAAGGAAAGTATTAGGGTTCTTAGTGATTTTTTGAAGGTTCGTCATAAGATTCTTCCTTTGTCTGAGGATTATCTTACTTTGATGGCTGAGACTACTAGTGGTGATATTATTCACGGTGAGAGTGAAATTGGACATGATAGGCGTAAGATAAAGAAGGTTTTTTATGATGAGGTTCCTAATGTTGATCCGGAGATTATTTCTGAGATTAAATCTTGTGATTTGATTATTTTTAGTATGGGTAGTTTATATACTAGTTTAATACCTAATCTTCTTTCTAAGGATATTATTGATGCGATTGATGAGAGTAAGGCTAGGATACTTTATACTTGTAATGCTGTTGATCAGGTGTTTGAAACTGAGGATTATACTGTTTCTGATCATGTTAAGATTATTAATGATTATCTTGGTAAGAGAAAGATTGATTCTGTTTTAGCTGCGGATAGTAAGCTTCCTTCTTTGGTTCTTGATAAGTATATTTCTGCTGAGAATAAGAGTCTTGTTAAGATTGATGAAGATAAGATTCGTGATTTGGGATGTGAACTTATTAAAGAGGATTTGCTTGTTATAGAGGGTAATTATATTCGTCATAATGGACTTAAACTTGCTACTAGTATATTTAACTATTTGATGAGGTGATTTTGTGTCTTTTACTACGGAAATTAAGAATGAGATATGTTCTAATGATTATTCTAGGCTTGAGAATATTTGTCTTTTATCTGGTTTTCTTAGAAATAATATTTCTATTTCTGATAATAGTTTTGTGGTTGTTTCTGAGAATCCTAAGGTTGTTAGAAAGATATTTTCTTTGTTTAAGGAATTGTTTGATATAAATCCTTGTATTTCTTCTTTGAAGGGTAATAGTTTTAATAAGAGTTATTATAATATTGTTGTTTCTGATAAGGTTTCTAGTATTTTGAGTAGTCTTATGGTTTGTGATAATGGTGTTATGTTTCCTTCTGTTCCTTCTTATTTTTTGGATGATGAAGACTTAAAGAGGGCTTATTTGCGTGGTGTTTTTCTTGCTAAGGGTAGCATAAATGATCCTAAGAAGTCTAGGTATCATATGGAGTTTTTGGTTGATAGAAGTGATGAGGCTTATTTTATTTGTTCTTTGCTTTTGTATTTTGGGATAAGTGCGAAGGTTATTCCTAGGGATAAGGGTTATATGACTTATGTTAAGGAAGCTGAAAAGATTGGTGATTTTCTTAGGATAGTGAGTGCTAATAATGCTATTTTATATTATGAGGACATACGTATATATAGGGATCATAAGAATATGACTAATAGGCTTAATAATTGTGAACAGGCTAATGTTGATAGGACTATTGATACTTGCCGCAAGCAGATTGCTGATATTGATTTGATTAAGAAGTATTCTTATTTTGATAGTCTTTCTGATAAGCTTAAGGAGGTTATTTTTTATCGTGAGAAGTATCCTGAAGTTTCTTTGTCTGAGCTTAGTTATATTATGAGTTCAGAGACTTCTTCTAATATTACTAAGTCTGGTCTTAGTCATAGGTTTAGAAAGGTTCATGAGATTGCGGATAAAATTAGAAATGAAAAGAGTTAAGATTGTTTCTTAACTCTTATTTTGTGAATAGTTTTGGTATATTTTTTTTAGGAAGCAACATTTTTAGTTCTTTATTGATGGTTATTTTGTATTTCTTTTTTTCGTCTTTTAGTTTTTCTCCGTCTATTGTCCAGTTATTTTTTATTTTTTCGTTAAATGTTATTTCTACTTTGTCGCTTGTGTGACAGTATATACCTGGTACGTTTGTTATTCCTGTTTTTATTAATAGTATTAGTGTTTTTACTAGATCTTTTCTTCTGTTGATGTTACAGAACATTATTTCGAATTTATTATCGTCTAGTTTTACATTTTTATATATGTTGTTTAATCCTGCAATTCTGTTTGCATTTGAGATTAGTATTAGTGAGTAGAATCCGTGATATGTTTCGTTATTTACTGTGTATTCTAGTTCGTATAGTTTTGTTATTTGAAAGAATTCTTTTACTCCGTTTATGAGGTATGCTAGGTGTCCTAGTTTCTTTTTTAGTTTTCTTGATGTTTGATAGGGTACGTTTATGAATTTTCCGAATCCTGCGACATAGAAGAATGGTTGGTTGTTTATTAGTCCTATATCTACGTTTTTTATTTCCCCTTCTAGGATTTTTTCTAGGCTTTTTAGGATGTTTTTGTTAAGTCCTAGCATGTGTCCTATATCGTTGGTTGTTCCAACTGGGATATGTGATAGTAATAGTTTTTCTTCTCGCAGGTAGTTTCCTTGGACTATTTCATTAAATGTTCCGTCTCCTCCGATTGATAGGACTAGGTCGGCATATTTGAGATTTTTTACATGTCTTTTTGCATCTCCGTGTTTTTCTGTGTAATAGATATGTGTTTTATATTCATGTTCTTGTAGTTTGTTTATTACTTCATTGATTGTTTTTCTTTTTATGCCTTTACCACTTTCTCTGTTACAGATTAGTTCACAGTTTTTCATCTTATCACCAATTTAATTATACATAAATTATTTTTTGTTTTCAATAATTTTGTCTATTAGACCATAATTTTTGGCTTCTTTTGCTGATAAGAAGTAATCTCTTTCTGTGTCTTTTTCTATTTGTTCTAGGGATTTTCCTGTGTTTTTTGACATTATTTTGTTTAGTTTTTCTTTTAGTTTTAGTATTCTTTCTGCTGCTATTTTTATTTCTGTTGCTTGTCCTTGTGCTCCTCCTAGTGGTTGATGAATCATTACTTCAGAGTTTGGAAGTGCTAATCTTTTTCCTTTTTCTCCGCTTGATAAGAGGAATGCTGCCATGGATGCTGCCATTCCTATACAGATTGTTGATACTTTGCTTTTTATGAAGTTCATTGTGTCATATATGGCCATTCCTGATGTTATTGCTCCTCCAGGGGAGTTTATGTATAGATTTATATCTTCGTGTGATTCTGAGTCTAAGTATAGTAGTTCTGCTACTATTATGTTTGCGGTTGTATCGTTTATTTCTCCGTTTAGGATAATTATTCTGTCTTTTAGTAGTCTTGAGTAAATATCGTAGCTTCTTTCTCCATTTATTTCTTTTTCTATTACTGTTGGAATTAAGTTCATTTTTATCACCTGTTAATAAATTACGTAAAAAAATGATTATTATTCGTATCAAAATCATACAATATGTGATAAAATATTAATATAGAATTAAGAGGGTGTTAATTTATGGAAAAGATAAATGTTATTATTAATGATGAAAAATATGATTTTGATAAGGGTATTACTCTTTTTGAAATATCTGAAAAAGTATATAAAGAAGAGTTTCCTGCTCTTGTTGCTTTTGTAGATAATGAAATTTTTTCTCTTGATAAGAAGATTAATTATGATTGTAGTGTAAGATTTGTTAATGTTCTTGATCCTACTGGGAATAGAATTTATACTAGATCTTTATTCTTTGTTCTTTCTTATGCTTTTAAGGAACTTTTTGGATATGATTATTATGTGAAAGTTTGTCATTCTATTGATAAGGCTATTAAGCTTAGGACTAATTTATATCTTAATCAGGATAGACTTAATAAGCTTAAGGATAAGATGACTGAGATCATAGAGAATGATATGCATATTGAAAAGTGTTTGGTTAGTAGAAAGGAAGCTAGAAAGTATTTTTTAAGTGTTAATGATAAGAGTAAGGCTGATACTTTTATTTATAATACTAATCATTATGTTACTTTGTATAAACTTGGTGATTTATATGATTATTTCTTTTGTAATATGCCTATTTCTACTGGAGTATTTAAGTCTTTTGATTTGTATTTTTTAGATAAGGGATCTTTTATTTTGCAATTTCCTACTGTGGGGGATAATGGTAATATTCCAGAATATGTAAATAGGGAGAAGATTGTTAAAACTTTTGATGATATTTATTCTTTGTCTAAGAAGCTTGGTTTATTTGATAGTGCTGATGTTAATAAGGCTGTTGCAAGTGGTAAGATTTCTGATATTATTAAGCTTACAGAGACTATTTCTAGTAACAATTTGCTTAATTTGGCTAGGGAAATATATGATCAAAGGGATAGAATAAAACTTGTTTTGCTTGCTGGACCTTCTTCTAGTGGTAAGACTACTACTTCTAGGAAACTTTCTATGTTTCTTAAGAGTTTTGGTCTAAATCCTAAACCTCTTTCGGTTGATGATTATTTTTTAGATAGGGATAAGACTCCTAAGCTTCCTAATGGGGATTATGATTTTGAGACTATTGATGCTATTAATATTGATTTGTTTAATAAGGATTTGACTAAGCTTGTTAATGGTGAAGAGGTTGAAGTTCCTACTTTTAATTTTTATAAGGGTAAGTCTGAATATTTAGGAAATAAAATAAAACTTGAAGATCAGGATATACTAATTATTGAGGGGCTTCATGCTGTTAATGAAAAGCTTACTAAGTCTATTGCTAAGGATAGGAAATATAAAGTTTATATATCTCCACTTTCTGATTTGAATATTGATAATCACAATATGATTTCTAATACTGATGTAAGGCTTCTTAGAAGAATTATAAGAGATAATAGGACTCGTGGGTATAGTGCTGAAGAGACTATTAAGAGATGGAAGACTGTTAGGGATGGAGAAAATAAATATATTTTTCCTTTTCAGGATGATGTTGATTATATTTATAATACTTCACTTATATATGAGATTGGGGTACTTAAACTTTATGCTGAGCCTCTTCTTTTTGGAATTGATAATACTTCACCTTATTATGAAGAAGTTATTCGTTTACTTAATTTTTTAGGTATGTTTGTGGGTATTCCTACGGATGAAATTCCTAGTGATTCTATTTTAAGAGAGTTTATTGGTGGTAGTTATTTTGAATAGGAGGATATTATGAAGGTTGCAATTAATGGTTTTGGTAGGATAGGTAGGTTAGTTTTTAGGATTCTTGAGGATAGCAGTGATTTTGAAGTTGTTGCTATAAATGATTTGAGTGATGCTAAGGAACTTGCTCATTTACTTAAGTATGATTCTAGTCAAGGTACTTATAAAAAAGATGAGATTGGTTATTTTGGTAATTATTTAGTTTCTTCAGGTAGGAAGATAAAGATTTTTTCTAGTAGTGATCCTTTGGAACTTCCTTGGGGGGAACTTGGTGTTGATATAGTTTTTGAGTGTAGTGGTCATTTTACTAAGAAAGATTCTGCTTATAGGCATATTGAAGCTGGTGCTAAGAGGGTTATTATTTCTGCACCATGTAAGGATAGTGATGTTAAGACTGTCGTTTATGGTGTTAATGAGTCTATTTTGAATGGTGATGAACGTGTTATTAGTGCTGCTAGTTGTACTACTAATTGTTTGGCTCCGGTTCTTGATGTTATTAATAATAATTTTGGAATAGTTAAGGGTTATATGACTACTATTCATGCTTATACTAATGATCAGGTTATGCTTGATGTTTCTCATAAGAAGGGTATTGAGGCTAGACGTGGTAGAGCTGGTGCTATTAATATTATTCCTACTTCGACTGGTGCTGCTAATGCTATTGGACGTGTTATACCTAGTTTAGATGGTAAGATGAGAGGGTCTGCTATGAGAGTACCTGTTTCAGATGGTTCTTGTGTTGATCTTGTTCTTGAACTTAAAAGAAATGTTTCTATTGATGAGATTAATAAGGCTTTTATTTCTTCAGTTAGTGATTCTTTAGGTGTTACTAGTGACCCTATTGTATCTAGTGATATTGTTGGAGATACTCATGGTGGGGTTGTTGATCTTTTGCTTACTGATATTTTAGAAGTCGATGGAAAGCAACTTGTTAAAATCGTTGCTTGGTATGATAATGAAAATGGCTATTCTCATCAGATGGTTAGATGTGCTAGATATTTTGCTAATTTAGTTAAATAAAAAATCTCATTCATCATGAGATTTTTTTAGTGCTTTTCTTCCTAGTTTTGTTTTTTTGTGTATGTTGTAAACAGTTTTGTTAATAACCAGATCAAATTCTCCGATATATTCTGTGACATCTGCACCGAAGCCTAGTTTCATTTCGTTTAGTCCATTAAATTTATTATTGTCTCCGAAGTATCCTGTTATTGCATTTAGATCGAAGAATACTGCTCCTAGTTTTGCATATTTTTCTATTATTGCCCATTTTGTTAAAAAGGTTGGGTAGTATAGTTTATATGCACTGTTTTGTCCTTCTATTACTAGTGTTACTCCATGTTTTTCTACTATTATTGCACAGGCACTTATTATTATTCCTTTTGGATTTTTTGTTAACAAACCTGATGCTGTTTCTAGTTCTTTTTTATAGACTGCTAGTACTTTATCTGATGTTATTTTTGAGTTTGTTAGTTTGTTGCTTATTTTTCCTTTAAGACCTGCTTCTCTTATATCTTGATTTATTTCTTCGTTTTTTTGTAGTTCTTCTTCATATATTTGTTTTATGTTATTTAGATATTTTTCTGTATTTAATTTTGCAAAGTATAATTCGAATTTATCTTTAAAACAGTTTGCAAAGTCTTTGTAATAGGTTAGTTTTCTGTAGTGTTTTTTTGCTACGAATTTGTAGAATATTTCTATGTCATTATGGTTTCCTTGAAGGATTTCTACTCCTCTTGATTGTGCTTTTCTTATTTTGTTTTTGACACTTGGCTCAAAATTTTCGAATAGTGTTTCTGCTGATCCTGTTACTTTAAGAATTGCATTCCATCTTGGTTTTAGTGTTCCAAAGAATTTGTTGTCTCCGAAGTAGGTGTATCCTATTTTTGTTAGGAATGGTATTAAGTCGTTTGTATAAGGACTTCTTAGGATGTTTCCGTTTTTGTCTCTTTTATTGTTTACTACTGGGGGATCTATTTTTAGGAATATGATGTTGTTTTTTGCTAGGAATTTTTTCATTTTGTTTGTAACATCTATTATTAGATCTTTGTTATCGTAGTCGATTAGAAATCCTCTTGGAGCGTAGGCATATTTGTATCCTAGGAATAGTTTTTGTATTAGAATGAGACTTGCTCCGATTAGGATGTTTTGGTCGTTTATAAATCCGTAATAGTGTGGTTCGAAACCATCATTTGTCATTAGATTACCATAACTTGATGTTTGATAATATGTGTGGAGTGGATGATTTGATGAAAAGTTATCGAATTGTTCATTACTTAATTTAACTATTTTCAATAAGTATCCCTCCTTACTAACTTACTATTTATATAATATCTTTTTTTTTAGAAAAAATCAATAAAAAGTTCAAATGCTGTTAAAAATATTATATAATTATTGTTGAGGTGACTTTTGTGATAAAAGATATAATTGCTAGAGAGATTTTGGATTCTAGAGGTAATCCTACTGTTGAAGTTGATGTTATACTTGATGATGATTCTTTTGGTAGGGCTAGTGTTCCAAGTGGTGCTTCGACTGGTTCTAATGAAGCTTTAGAGCTTCGTGATGGAGGAAGTCGTTATCTTGGTAAAGGTGTTTTAAACGCTGTATATAATGTTAATAATATTATAAAACCTCATCTTATTGGTAGACAAGTGAGTGATCTTAGAGGTATTGATGATATTATGATTGATTTAGATGGTACTAAGAATAAAAGTAGGCTTGGTGCTAATGCTATTTTAGGAGTTTCTCTTGCGTGTCTTAAGGCTAGTAGTAATAGTTCTGGGAATTCTCTTTATAAGTATTTGGGTAAGGGAAGGACTCTTCCCATTTGTATGATGAATATTTTAAATGGTGGTGTTCATGCGGATAATAATTTGGATTTTCAGGAGTTTATGATTATTCCTGTTGCTAGTACTGTTAAAGAAAGAATTAGAATTGGTAGTGAGGTTTTTCATACTCTTAAGGGCATTCTTAAGGAAAATGGTTATTTTACTGGAGTTGGAGATGAGGGTGGTTTTGCTCCAAATTTAAGTGGTAATTATGAGGCTCTTGATTTGATATGTGAATCTATTAGAAAAGCTGGATATGAACCTGGTGTTTCTGTTGTTCTTGCTCTTGATGTTGCAGCTTCTGAACTTTATAAGGATGGTTATTATTATATTGATGGTAAAATTTATGATATAGATTCTTTATGTGATTATTATGTTTCTCTTGTTAAGAGGTATCCTATTGTTTCTATTGAAGATCCTGTATATGAAAATGATTTCGATGGTTTTAAGAAGCTTACTGATATGATTGGAGATAAGGTTCAGCTTGTTGGAGATGATTTATTTGTTACTAATATTGATTATCTTCGTCGTGGTGTTTTGATGGGGGCTGGTAATGCTATTCTTATTAAGGCTAATCAGATTGGCACTGTTAGTGAGATGATTGATACTATTAATTATGCTAAAAAGCATGGTTATAAGACTATTATTTCTCATAGAAGTGGTGAGACAGATGATTGCTTTATTTCTCATATGGCAGTTGGTTTTAATTTGGAACAAATTAAGACTGGTTCTATGTCTAGGATGGATAGAATTTGTAAATATAATGAATTGATTAGAATTGAAGAGGAGATAAGTAAAGGCGATTAAGGTCTTTTTTTGTTGCAGGTTTTGCTTGATTTTTTCATTCTTTTGTGATATACTCTTGTAAGTTTATGTTTTTAGGGATTTGTTTCTTAAAACTTAGATGTTACACTTTTTAATTTAATCAGATTTATTAATTATGGGAGTTGTTAGTTGTGAGTAAGTTTGAAATTAATGATGAGTTATTTTTAAATTGTGTTGGTGTTAAGGAACTCTTGAGGAGAATTAGAAATGGTCTTTGTAATGTTAAATATAGTGATATACAGTTGCTTGGCTTGAATAGTTCTAAAGAGAAAGAGTTCATTAATTATATAGTTGATGAGTATGGTGTTTCTATTTTTCATGATGAGACGGATTATTATTCTGATGACGCTGTTACACAATATATTAATTTCATAAAAGATATTCCTCTTTTGAGTGATGATGAGTTTAAGAGATATTTTTATGAATATAAACATGGCTCTAAGGAAGCTCTTGATATGCTTGTTGTTTCTAATTTAAGACTTGTTCCTTATGTTGCTAATAATTATTATGATGGAAGACTTCCTTTTGCTGATTTGATTAGTGCTGGTAATTTAGGATTATATGATGCTCTTAGAAAATATGATCCTAGTAAGGGGCGCTTTTCTACATATGCTTATGAGTGGATAGGTCAAAAAATGAATAGAGCTGTTGCTAGGGAATCTAGAAATGTTAGGTTTGCGTACGGAGCGTATTATAAGTTTGCTAGGTATTCTTCGTTTTTGATTAAGTATTATTCTATTAATGGATGTTATCCTTCGGATTCTGTTATTATGGAAGAACTTGATATAACTTATGATACTTTACAGAGGTTTAAGTTGTTTTATCGTGATACTTTGAGTTTTAATACTCCTGTTGTGGATGCTGATGAGGCTTATTTGGAGGATTTTATTTCTGATAAGGATGATTTTTCTGTTCCTGATATTCTTTATAAAAAGGAGCTTGTATCTTCTTTTGATAATATATTAAAGAGTTATTCTCCTAGAAAAGAGAAAATTATAAAGATGAGATTTGGTCTTGACGATGGTCATGATAAGACTTTAAGAGAGATTTCTGAAGTGCTCGGTATTACTAAAGAAGGTGTCAGGGCTTCTCAAAACAGGGTTCTTAAAAGACTTAAGAATTCTGTTGAGGTTAAGAGGCTTCATCCTGATTATGATAGAGAAGAATCTTCTTATGAGTTTTCTCACAAAAAAAATGAGAAAATTAGGTTTATGGATTCTGTTATTTCTAATGTTTGTGATCTTGATGATATAACTGTTGAGGAGATATGTATTATAAAGGCTTTGTTTTCTTCTGATGGGCCAATTAGTGTTAATAAGGTAATGAAACTTGAGGAACTTAGTCCTTATGATGATGAGTTTAAGCTTAAGTTAATAAATGGTGCGATTGATAAGTATTTAACTTTATATAAGAAGGGGGTAAAAAAATATGTTAGAAAGTAGGGGTAATATGAATAAGAATGGTGATTTTGAAAGGTTGATAGTTACTACAGATAGTTTTGATGATGTTAAGAATCTTGATAGTGAGATTAAGAAGAGATTTGATGTAATTATTGGGAAACTTTCTGCTAAGGGGAAGATAAGAGATGGTTTTGTTGATGAGAATGCTATAGAAAATCTTGGTCTTGATAATAATGTAAAGGATATGTTGATTGATTATCTTTTAGTTGTTAAGATGATTGATGTTAGGTATTCGGAAGAGGTTCAAACAAGTAAGGAGTATTGTGCTGATTCTGCAGATAATGTTGCTTTGTTTCTTGCTGATATGAAGAGGTATCCACTTCTTACTAGGGAAGAAGAGGTTGAGCTAGGTAAGCGAGCTAAAAGGGGTGATAGGGCTGCTATTCAAAAAATGGTTGAATCTAATCTTCGTTTGGTTGTTTCTATTGCTAATAAGTATGTTAATAGGGGTCTTGATTTTCTTGATTTGATACAGGAAGGAAGTATTGGACTTAATCGTGCTGCGGAACAATTTGATGTTTCTCTTGGTTATAAGTTTTCTACTTATGCTACTTGGTGGATTAAGCAAGCGATGGGGCGTGCTATTGCTGATCAGGGTAGGACTATAAGAGTTCCTGTTCATATGGTTGAGGTTATAAGGAAATATAAGAGAATAAAAGAGGAAATGTTTAAGGTTGGTATTACCGAGCCTACTGATGTGCAAATAGCTGAACGTATGGGAGTTGATATTCAGAAGATTGAAGATATCAAAAAAGCTGAAATGATTCCTACTTCGTTAGAACTTCCTGTTGGTGAAGACAAGACTACTAATTTAGGAGATTTTGTTAAAGATGAGGTTAATGAGACACCAGAGGAATATATTGAAAGGCTCGGTACTAGTGAAGATATTAGAAATATTATCGATGCTTTATCTGATAGAGAAAGAGAGATTCTTGAGTATCGTTTTGGTCTTAATGATGGCGTTTCTAGAACTCTTGAATGTGTTGGTGATATTTATGGAATAACAAGGGAAAGAGTTAGACAAATTGAGGGTAAGGCTCTTAGAAAGGTTAGACAACGTGCGTTAAAAGATGAAGTTTTATATAGTAGTGATTATGATAAAAAATTAGATATGTATGGTCTTTTTAATAAATAGTTTGTTTTATAATTTAAGTATCAATTAGGTTTGGTACTTTTTTTATTAAAAACCGTAAAAAGTGCTTGATTTTAATAGAATAGTATGGTATTATTGTCATGTTGTGACTGCTGAGATGTGCAAGGTTGCCGATACACCAGGCGTAGTTGTGTGGAAATATTGGGTTTTTGCATGGAGCGAGTCTATACTAGATATAGGCGAAGGGAGGTTAGGATTATGGCGAAATCTGAGGTTCGTGTTAAACTTAAAAGTTTTGATCACAGAATTCTAGATAGTGCGGCTTCTAAAATTGTTGAAACAGTTAAGAGAGCTGGTGGAGAAGTTAGTGGACCTGTACCACTTCCAACAGAAATTGAAAAAATTACGATTTTAAGAGCTGTTCATAAGTACAAGGATTCTCGTGAACAATATGAAATGCGTACTCATAAAAGATTGATCGACATCAAAAATCCTAGTAAGGAAGTTGTAGATGTTCTGCAACGACTAGATATACCTAGTGGTGTTGATATCCAAATCAAACAAAAATAAGTAAAAGGAGAAAAGAAAAATGAAAGGAATCTTAGGTAGAAAGCTTGGTATGACACAAGTATTTGGTACTAATGGAAAACTTGTTCCTGTAACTGTGATTGAAGTTGAACCTAATGTTGTTACTCAAATTAAAACTGTTGATAATGATGGTTATGAAGCTGTACAACTTGGTTTTGATTCAGTTAAGGAAAAGGTTAGTAATAAGGCTAAAATGGGTCATACAAAGAAAGCTAACACTACTCCTAAGCGCTTCTTAAGAGAAATAAGAGGAGTAGATACTAATGCTTATACTTTGGGACAAGAAGTAAAAGCTGATTTATTTCTAGCTGGTGAAATGGTTGATGTTACTGGAATCAGCAAAGGAAAAGGTTACCAAGGGGTAATTAAGAAAAATAATCAACATCGTGGACCAATGAGTCATGGTTCTAAATATCATAGAGGTGTAGGATCTCTTGGTACTATGAGACCAATGAGGGTTATGCCTGGTAAGGCTCTTCCAGGTCATATGGGAGCTGAACAAGTTACTATTCAAAATCTTGAAATTATAAAAGTTGATATGGATGATAATTGTATTTTGGTTAAGGGAAGTGTTCCTGGTCCTAAAAAAGGTATGGTTATTATAAAAAGTGCTGTTAAGACTGATGAAGTTAATGATGCTTTTGATCTAATAACTTATGAAGAAGAAGTAGTTGAACCTACTTTAGAAGCTTCGACAGAAAATACTGTAGAAGAAGTTAAGGAGGCTTAATATGAAATTTGAACTTGTAGATCTTAATGGTAAAAAGGTGAAAGATATTAACTTAAGTAAAGAAGTGTTTGGAATAGAACCTAATGATGTTGTTTTAAAGGATGCTATTGTTTTAGGACGTGCAGCTTTAAGACAAGGGACTCACAAGGCTAAAACTAGAGCTGAAGTTTCTGGTGGAGGAAGAAAACCTTGGAGACAAAAAGGAACGGGAAATGCTCGTCAAGGCTCAATTAGAGCAGTTCAATGGGTTGGAGGCGGAATTGCTTTTGGACCAGTTCCTAGAGATTATAGTAAGAAACAAAACAGAAAAGAGAGAAAACTTGCTCTTAGATCTGCTTATTCTTATAAAGCTAAAGATAATAATATTGTTGTAGTAGAAAAACTTAGTTTTGAAACTCCTAAAACTAAGGAAATGGTTTCAGTTCTTAAGAGTTTGAATTTAGATAATGTTAAGACTTTAGTTGTTGTTAATGAATATGATGAAAATGTTATTCTTGCTTCTCGTAATTTAAAGAATATTATGATTGCTCTTCCTGAGGAAGTGAGTGTACTTGATATTGTAAGTGCTAAAAAACTTTTAATTGAAGAAGCATCTCTTGAAAAAATAAAGGAGGGGCTTAAATAATGGATACTAAATATTTAGAAATTATTAAAGCACCAGTAGTTACTGAAAAGGCTTCTGTTATGGGTCAAAATGGTGAATATGCATTTTATGTTGATCCTAAAGCAAATAAAACTGAAATTAAACTTGCTATTGAGAAGATATTTGGTGTTAAAGTAGAAAGTATTAGAACTATTAATGTTCATCCTAAAAAGAGAAGAGTAGGTCGTTATACTGGACTTACTAATCGTAAGAAAAAGGCAATTGTTAAATTAGCTCAAGGGCAAACAATTGGTTTAGAGTAAGGAGGTAAAAAGAAATGGCAATTAAAAATATGAAACCTACTACTCCTGGACAACGTGGTATGAGCAGACTTCACAATGTTGAAATTACTACTAATAAACCTGAAAAGAGTTTATTAGTTTCTAAGAGTAATAAAGCTGGTAGAAATAATCAAGGTAGAATTACAGTAAGACATCAAGGTGGAGGAGAAAAGAGAAAGTACCGTTTAATTGATTTTAAGAGAAATAAATTTGATATAGTTGGTACTGTTGCTACTATCGAATATGATCCAAATAGAAGTGCTAATATAGCTTTAATTAACTATGTTGATGGTGAAAAGAGATATATTATTGCTCCTAAAGGGTTAAAGGTAGGAATGAAGATTGTTTCTGGAGAAAATGTTGATATTAAAGTAGGAAATGCACTTCCTCTTATGAATATTCCAGAAGGAACACTTGTGCATAATATTGAACTTCAACCTGGAAAGGGTGCTGAAATTGCAAGATCTGCTGGTGCTAGTGCTCAAATTCTTGGTAAAGAAGGTAAATATGTACTTATTAGACTTGCCTCTGGTGAAGTTAGAAAAGTTCTTGGAACTTGTATGGCTACTATAGGTGAAGTTGGAAATGAAGATTATTCTTTAGTTAAAATTGGTAAAGCAGGTAGAAAAAGACATATGGGAGTTAGACCTACTGTTCGTGGTTCTGTTATGAACCCTAATGACCATCCTCATGGTG
>USTO01000008.1 GCA_900557675.1 uncultured Mollicutes bacterium | reverse complement strand
CATCATTCTTATATAACCAACATTTTACTAAATAACGGATTATCAGTAAAAGAAATAAAAGAAAGTAAAAATATAACAGATACACTTATAAAAACATTACAAAAAGAACCAGTTAAATCAAAGACAAGAACAAAACAGAGGTAAAAATGAAAGAACTAAAAATTATAAAGTTACTAAAAAAGTTAATTTTTAAACAAAAAATAACAGCAGAAGAAAATACAATCTCCCAAATTACAAGTCCTGAGGAAACAATAACATCAGTAAATAATCAAGTACATTCAGTAAATTCAAACCCAAATTATGATACCATAGATAAAATACAAACACTAGCCAATAATTTACATTCAGAAGACCAAGAAAAATTAAAAAACATAATTCTTTTAATAGATACAATCTATCTAGAAGAAAGTTTTGCCGAAAACATAAAATATCTAGAAGAAATAAATGACCAAATTAGTAAAATAACAACTAACTTCAATCCCCAAAACAAAAAACAAATAGAAACAAAAATAACTGAAAAATACCAAGAAGCAATACAGGAATCCATTTTAAATAAAGACTTTGAAGAAAAAGTACTAAGAAAAATACCTACAAAATATATAATAAATATCTTTATGAAAAACAGTTCTACCGAAATAACAGATCCATATAAAATAGTTGCCAAAAAAGTAGAAGAAGAACATACAAAAATGAAAGTACTAGGCCATTTCTAGTATTTTTTTTCTTTTTCAAAAGCCTTGCAATTAAATTTAACTTATGATATCATTATATTAGAAAAAATAAAGAGGTGACCATAGTGAAAGATCAAACCGATAAAAAAAATATGTATTATATAATAATGCTCGTAATGACACTAATAATAATGCTAATAGGAGTAACATTTGCCCTTTATGGAATGCTAAAGTCCGCCGAAAAAGATTCCACTAAACTATATACCGGTAAAATAGAAATCAATTACAAAGACGGAACCTATATCAAAAATCCCAATTTATGGCCAACTACCGAACCATCTTTCTATGTAACATCGGATAAAGTATACAAAAATAACTTTTCAGTAATAAGTAGTAGCACTATTGACCAAACAATAGACATAAAACTAAATATAAAAATTAACGAATTCTCTAATGATACCCTAAAATATGCCCTTTATAACTCCAAAGGAGATAAACTAAATACCGGAACTATTCCAAATACCGGAAGCATTACAATTTTATCAAATAACTATCTAGCCAAAGATGCAGTCGCTGACTACACACTAATAATATGGCTTGATGAAAAAAACTATAATCAAAATAACGAACAAGGAAAAAAAATACAAGCCACTATTGAAGTAAATGCACAGCAAATCAAATACTAAGATTTGCTTTTTTCTTTTCTTTATGGTATAATACCTTCCTGCTAAGGAGGAAAAATATGAAAATAGATGTATCAAAACTAAAACCATTAGAACACGGTGAAGGCAAATTTGGGAAATGCTATATATTAGATGAAGAAACTATCTATAAAGAATTTAAACCCGTTATAGAAGAAGAATTAATAATTTGCAGAGAAAGTTTAGTACCGTTAGTTGAAAAAGAAAATGAAACATTTATATTACCAAGATACTTAAATTGTGAAGACAAAATATTACTTGGATATACTATGAGATATATAAATGCTCCCTGTCTAAGAAGATTAGGCCATAACATATCCTTATCAAAATTAGCCCTTGCAACTCCAAAAGTATATCAAGATATAGACAACTTATCAAATAACAAGATAATTACAGCTGATGTAAACGATAGAAATATACTATTTGATGAAAATATCCATATAATCGATTCAGATTTTTATACCATAGGAGATAACCCCTCTAAAATATTATTAGAAAATCGAAAAAATTATAACAACGCTATAATGTCATATATATGCGAAACAAGTATGACAAAAAATGAAATAGAAAAATTTATTATGAGTGACTTTTATCTAAAATACCTCTATAACCTTCTCGAAAGTGGAGGTTCCAAAGAAGCAATGGTGGAATTTCTTACAATTCTTAAAATGAAGGTAAGTGAGTATGCCGATAGAGAAGTCGATAACCTAAAAGACGTATATAAAATACTAAAAAAATAATTTAGTATTTTTTTCTTCTCTATACATATATTTAACTAGAAAGGAATGATAAAATGGAAACACTAAAAGTATCATCAAAGTCAAATCCAAGTTCAGTAGCTGGAGCATTAGCCAATGTTTTTAGAGAGAAAGACAGCGTAGAAGTGCAAGCCGTAGGAGCAGGAGCCCTTAATCAGGCCATAAAAGCCATAGCTATTGCTAGAGGTTTTGTTGCACCTACCGGAAAAAATCTCGTTTGCATTCCAGCATTTACCGATATAACCATCGACGGAGACGAACGAACTGCTATAAAACTAATCGTAGAGGCAAAATAACCTCTTTTTTTCATATAATTGCCCATTCTCAAATCTAGGAAAAACATACTATATAGGGAAGGGAGAAAAAATGAATAATTTTGAAAATTTTTTTAATATATCGCCAGCTGGTGATATGAATTATGTAACCGATATAAATAAAATGATGACAGATATGAACTACCAAAATATGCCAACTCAAATGCCTTATAAGTCTACTAGTTCAAGTACTGCTTCATCTTTAACCAATCCTGATATCGGTTTCAAACGAGGAAATATGTTTAACAATCAATATGAAGAGTATAAAGGATATATGCCCGCTTCGCTAAACCCTACGGGAGCCCAAGAAAAAGAATTAAACACCCTAAGGGAACTAAAATTTGCCCTAGTTGATTTAGACCTCTATTTAGATACACATCCCAATGATACCGAAACAATCAATATCTATAATACATATCTAAATGAAGAAAAAAGACTATGCAGTGAATACGAAAGAAAATATGGCCCCCTCACCCTAGATAGTCCCTATCTATTAAATAGAACGTGGCTTTGGAGTGAAGGAAAATGGCCTTGGGAGGCGAGAATATAATGTGGAAATATGAAAAAATGTTACAATATCCCGTAAATATAAAAAAGAAAAATTTAAAATTTGCTAAATATCTAATAACACAATACGGAGGCAGTAATGGTGAGCTAGCAGCAGCCCTAAGATACCTAAATCAAAGATATACAATGCCAGATAGTAGGGGAAAAGCACTACTTACAGATATAGGAACAGAAGAATTAGGCCATGTTGAAATGATATCAGCAATGGAATATCAACTATTACAAGGAGCAACCCCCAAAGAATTAGAAGAAGCCGGTCTTGGAAGTAACTACACTGAACATCGAACATCACTATATCCAACCGATGCAAATGGAGTCCCATTCACAGTATCATATTTTGCAACTACTGGTGATCCCATTGCTGACCTATCCGAAGATATGGCTGCTGAACAAAAAGCTCGAGCCGTATACGAAAGCCTAATAAATCTAACAAACGACCCCGATATCGTCGGACCACTCCTATTTCTAAGGCAAAGAGAAGTAATACACTTCAATAGATTTAAAGAATTATACGACTATTATAAAAAACCAACCAAATAACAAAGAATTTTCTCAATAAGGGAAAATTTTTTAATTACCACTTCCCGTAGGGCCAACCAAAAAACTATTGAAAATATCCCCATACTATGATAAAATGATATTAAAGTAAGGATAGGTGATACGTATGAATAATACCAATAATCAAAATCAAGTAGAGGAACAAAAAGGACTTTCTCCCACTCAAAATATAGTAAAAGGGGAAAAATACCGCTTTACCATATTAACACCAAGACTAGTAAGACTAGAATATAACAAAGACGGATACTTTATAGATAACCCCTCTAGTCTTGCAATAAATAGAAATTTAGGCATAAATAACTATAACGTTACCGAAAGCAATATACTTCTCGAAATAAAAACCCCGTATTTTACACTAACCTATGTAAAAAATAAACCCTTCAAAGTAGGAAAAATAGCCGGATCTTCTACCCTAAAAGTAGTTCTAAACGATACCGATAGAGAGTGGTACTATGATCATCCCGAAGCCCGAAATTTCGGAGCCTGCACTTATGACCTTGAAAAAGAAGGCCCCCTAAAACTAGATAAAGGCTTATATTCCCTCGACGGTTTTGCCAGTATTGACGACTCTAACACCCTAATTTTAGAAAACGGTTCGTATATCAAAAGACCCGAAGGAGGTACCGATATCTATCTCTTTATGTATAAACGCGATTTCGGATTATGCCTCGATGACTATTACCACCTAACAGGTTACCCAGCAAGTATTCCAAGATATGCTCTCGGACCATGGTGGTATAAAAACGATCGCTATACCGCTCCCGATATAGCAGATGTTATCAAAAAGTTCAGTGATGAAAAGCTCCCCGTTTCTGTATTTCTATTAGGTGATAAGTGGCATACCGCTCCCAATAACTATCAAATAGATCCAACTATTCTAGGTAGCGGTATTGAAGTAGCAAAATATTTGAAACAAAACAATATAGCCCTTGGACTTACCATAGATCCATCTCTTCCCCTAACACCCGAAGACCCAAATTACGCTGAAATAAACAAATACATTCAAACATCCGGTCCCATCAACTTAACCCCAATGGATATGACAAAACTAACCCTATACATAAATAATATTATATCTCCCCTTCAAAAAATAGGTGTAAGTTTCTTCAATATCGATTACAATAATGAGAAAGATAAAAATACCCTTTGGCTTTTAGACCATTACCATTATCAAAAATCACATCTCATTCTAACCCGTAACGCCGGCATCGCTCCCCATCGCTATCCCATTACATACACAGGAAAAACCAAAATCAGCTGGAATACCCTAAGTATCCTGCCATATTACAACCTATCCTGTGCAAACATCGGACTTTCTTGGATCGCTCACGCCATTGGCGGGTTTCATAATGGAATAGAAAATCCCGAATTATACATAAGATATATTCAGTTCGGTGTCTTCAGTCCCATCTTCCTTTTAGCAAGCGAAACCGGTAAATACTACAAAAGAGAACCATGGAAATGGAATAGCCTCATTCAAAGCGTTATAAAAAAATATATGATTCTAAGAAATAGCCTCGTTCCATATCTCTTTTCCGAAGGACATAAGTACACAACCAAAGGCATAACCCTAATTAAACCCCTTTACTACGAAAATCCCAAAATCTATGACGAACCCAATTACAAATCCCAGTACTACTTCACTGACCAAATTCTTGTCTCTCCAATAACAAAAAAGAAAAACCCCATTATGAATAGAGTAGTGCAAAAACTATATATACCAAATGGACTATGGTACGACTTTTTTACCGGAAAAAAATACCACGGCGATAAATACTATAGCAGTTTCTATAAAGACGAAGATTATCCCGTTTTCTGTAAAGCCGGCACCATCCTGCCCCTGTCCCTAGATAACACCACTAGCCTTCCCCAAAATATGGAAATAACCATTTTCCCAGGAGCCTCAAACACTTATGAACTATACGAAGAAGTAGAAGGACGCCATCTTTTAACTATCATCACATACACCTACGAAAAAAATAAATACACCCTCAACCTAAGCCCCAAAGAAGGAATGCCTGCCATCATTGGCAAAAGAAATTATACCCTTCGCTTCAAAAACATAAAACTAACCACAGGCATTACTGTCACATCCTCAGGTACATCCATAAAATTCACTCCTGAGGTCGATCATAACGATTTACTCATAAAAATAAAAGAAATCTCTGGAACATCCATATTAAATGTCGTTATCACGGGTGAAAACATCGAAATAACAACCGAAAGAGTAATAAACGAAGAAATAGAAAGCATTCTCGAAGATCTAGAAATAGAAACAAGTCTTAAAGAAAAAATAGATAGCATCATATTTAGCACCCTTTCCATAAAAAAGAAAAGAATAGCCATTCGTAAACTAAAAAGAAAAGGCCTCGAAAGCAAATTCATAACAATGTTTATAAGCCTTCTCGAATATATAGAAGAATAACCCTTGCCATTAAGGCTCTTTTCTTCTATAATAATATAGAAAGCAAAAAGAGGAAGTGATACAATGAATTTTACCTATAATAACAGAACTTACCCCGTTAAAATAACCAAAAAAAATAACAAAAACACCTATCTAAGATACACAAATGGTACCATAAACGTCACATCTCCCCCTTACGTAACCACCTTCGAAATAGAAAAAATAATCAAAAATAACGAAAAAACAATAATAAAGTGGATAGAAAAAGAGGCCCAAAACACTCCCGAATCCGGCACTATAACCATTTTCGGAAAAAAATATAAAGTCGTAATAGAAAATTCTCATAAGTTCTCTATCTTAGGTAATAAAATATACACATCAAGCGAAAAAGAACTAACCAAATACATAGATAACTACCTCAAAATCACTTACCAAAATCACCTAGATTACTGGTATAATAAATACGAAGAAAAAATCCCCCTTCCCAATTTAAAAATAAGAAAAATGAAATCAAGATGGGGAGTATGCAATATAAAAAACAATAACGTAACCCTAAATAGCGAACTAATAAAATACAATATAGAATGCTTAGACTACGTCATAATTCACGAATTAAGCCACTTCATACACTTCAATCATTCCCAAGAATTCTGGAATCAGGTAGCAAAATATTGCCCAAACTATAAGAAAATTCGCCAAAATTTACGAAATTAAAGAAAAAAACAAGAAAATATTTGCTTTTTCTCTTTTTTTATGCTATTATAGAAATCGTTAAACTTTTAAGGGGGAATTATTATGAAAAAAACACTAATGAAATTATTCACAATATGTCTTGCATTCTTAACCGTTGCACCAAGCATAGGTGCAGCTTCAAACGTACCAAGTACAATCACAGTACAGGAGCAACAAAGAACAAGTGCCTACTTAACAGGTGGAAAAGGAACAGGAGTATTATATAGGAAAGCAACTAACGGAAACATCATTTACTGTATGACTTACGAAAGAACATCACCAGAAAACGGTATGAGCTTCAAGTTAGGTAGTGCGTTAGATGCAGGTCTAACATACATACTAGCAAACGGATATCCAAAAAAATCCTTTACAGGCGATAGTATGAAAGATTACTATATTACCCAAATGGCAATTTGGATATACCAAAGCGATAGCGGTCACAAAATATCAAATTTAGCAACAAAAGTAAAAAACGGAACCTATACAGGAGATGCAACTGGAACAGCAATGGCAAAACAAATTATGAACCTATATAACGGTGCTCTAAAAGCCAAAAGTGCTGGATATGTAAAGCCAAGTTTCAGTGCTAATACAAAAAACTTAAACCTAACACTTGACGGAGATTACTATGTATCAGAATTAGTAAAAGTAACAAGTTCAAATACAATAGATACATTTACAGTAGCTACAAATGATGCTCCCGATGGAACAATAATAACAAGTTCTAACGGAACCAAAACCAATAACATTGCCGTAACAGATGGCTTTTATGTAAAAGTACCTGCATCAAGTGTAAAAGGCAAAACCATAAGTTTCGGTTTATCCCTAGCTACAACAGGTGTAGTAGAAAAAGCATATCTATACCTATCAGGAAACTCATATCAAGATATGTCTGAGGCAGCAATATATCCCGAAAATACACCACTTTCAGATAACATTACTGTAACAGCATCATCAAATGTAATTAAAATATCAAAACAAGATATAACAAGTAAAGAAGAACTACCAGGAGCAACACTAATAGTAAAAGATGAAAACGGAAATGAAATAGACAAATGGGTAAGTGGAAATGAACCACATTATATCTACAACTTAAAAGACGGAACATATACCCTAACAGAAATAGGGGCTCCTGATGGATATAAACTATCAACGGAAACAATAACCTTTGAAGTAAAAGACGGAAAAGTAACCGAAAATATAGTAATGTTCAATGAAAAGAAACCAGTAGAAACACCAGAAGAAGTAATTGAAGTAAAGAAAACAGATTCAAGTGCCACTTTATTCTATACAGTATGCTCTTTAGTAGTTTTAGCGGGAATAGCACTAGTATACAGATATAAAAATGCACAAAGATAAAATAATAGCACTACTAGGAGTTCTCCTTACTGTTGGAGGACTCTTCCTCATATCAAACCACTATTTAAACGAAAAAATAGATATTGCGTATGATATGAAAAACCAAAAATTATTTCAAAACGGTGAAACTACCGAAGAAAACCAAGAAGAAGAAAAAGTGGAAAGAGATACAGGAGCAGGCATTGCAACTGCCAAAAAAGAAGAACCAAAATATTACTATATAGGTTACTTAGAGATACCAAGAATATCATTCTATCGTGGGTTTGTAGACCCAAATACTAAGGGAAATGATATAAGTGTTAACATTGAAATAAATAAAGCCTCATCATTTCCAGATGTTAGTGGCGGAAACTTCATAATATCCGCTCACTCAGGAACAAGCTATAATGCTTACTTCCGTAATTTATATAAACTAGAAGAAGGCGACACAGCCTATGTCTATTATAATAATATAAAATATACATATATAATAGACAATATATATAATGTACCAAAAGTAGGGAAAGCAACTATATACAGAGATACTAGTAAAAATACCCTAACACTTATAACCTGTACTTATGGTGATGAAACATCACAAACAATATATATTGCTTACTTAGATAAAACAGAATCATATTAGAAAAGGGGGGAGAAATATGACAAGAACAAGCATAATAGAAAAATTAAATTTAGTTAAAGATATGATAGCAGGACAAAAAGAGTTAATATTAGTATTTGCATTCTTTATGATATTAGGTATTCTATTATTTGCCTTTTCCAAAAAAAACAAATCCAAATACCTAAAAACATTCATTATTTCTTATATCCTCATACTAATAGCTCTTATAGCAGGCTATAATGTAAGTCTTTATAAATTAGTAGACTACTTTATAAATAACGTATTTTATCTACTAGTATTTCCAAACATTGCCGTATATGCTGGTATGATAATAACAAGTAATATTCTCCTTTTAACAGGATTATTAAAAGAAAAAACACCTAAATTAGTAAAAATAATTAATGTAATATTTTATAGTGTAATAGGATATATGACCTTCTTAACCTTAGATGTAATAACAAAAGATAAAATAGATGTATATTCAGAATTAGATGTATATTCAAATGAAACCCTTTTTGCTCTATTACAAATAAGTATGATAATATTCATAACTTGGATAGTAGTAAGAATAATTATAAAAGCCGTAACCAAGTTTGGTAAAAAAGAAGTGGTGGAAAGTACTGCTCCTGTAATGGAAAATACTTCTCTCGTAGAAAAATTTGTAAATAACGCCGAAGAAGTACCAGCTCCAGTTATGAATTTAGAAACTAGTAATTCCGAAAACACAGTGTATAATAATATTACTAATAATACAAATAATATAGCACCTCATAGTTCTAATCTAATAAACGAATTACCAACATACAAATATGAAGCTGTCCCAAACAATTCTTTACATAAAAGTAACAATATAGAGATATCATTCACTAAGGAAGAGTGGATGGGACTAAATGATATATTAAAGAGAGAACAAAACCGTAGTAACAATGGTTAGTTCTTTTTTTATTTCTCTTATCCCTTTATTTTTAAGAAAATATCTGCTATAATATATGAAAAAGAAAGGAAGAAAATGCCCAATGAAATTAAGTGAAGTAGACATAAATAAAGTCTCACCAATGATGAGACACTATATAGAATTAAAACAAGAATACAAAGATGAAGTACTCTTTTATAGATTAGGAGATTTCTATGAAATGTTTTTTGAAGATGCTGAAGAAGTATCTCACACTCTTGAATTAACTCTAACCGGAAGGAATGCCGGATTAGACGAAAGAGTACCAATGTGTGGCATTCCTTATCACGCCAAAGATATATATATAGATAGATTAGTAAAACTAGGATATAAAATAGCAATATGTGAGCAAGTAGAAGACCCCAAAAGTGCCAAAGGAATAGTAAAAAGAGAAGTAACCGAAGTAATAAGTAGGGGAACCATAACCGATTCTTCAAGTTTAAACGAAAAAGAGAACAATTATATAGGAAGTATTATAACCACTGATAATAACTATATTTTAACATATAGCGATATAACAACAGGAGAACTCTATACCAAGACCATATTAAAAGATAGTGAAAAACTATTAAGTGAAGTCCAATTTTTAGACCTTGAAGAAATAATATTAGATACCAAAGTAGAAAGTGCAGTCAAAGCAAATCTAAAAGAAGTTCAAAAGTTAACCGTAACTGTGTTAGATAACATTTATGAAAAAGAAGACTATAATTATCTCTTTCAAAACATAGAAAAAAAGGAAATAATTACCTCCATAAAACACCTCTTATATTACTTAGTTGTAGTAGGAAAGCGTAACCTTGCCCATTTAAGACTCCCCAAAATAATAGAAGCATCTTCCACTCTAAAAATGGATATTCATACTAAGAGAAATCTTGAACTAACCGAAAACCTTAGATTAAAAGAAAAGACCTATTCTTTACTTTGGCTCTTAGATAATACCAAAACCGCAATGGGAAGTAGAATGTTAAAAAAATATATTGAAACCCCTCTTGTCGATATAAATAAAATAAATGAAAGATATAATGTTGTAAGTACACTGATGACACAGTTCTTAATAAGTGAAGAATTAAGAGAATACCTATACAAAGTATATGACTTAGAACGCTTATCAGGAAAAATAGCCCTTGAAACCGCCAATGGCAAAGACTTAATTCAATTAAGAAATTCTCTAAGTATTCTTCCCCAAATAAATAGTCTCCTAAAAGAATTAAATTATCAAACCCTTCCCAATTTAGAAGAGTTATACAATCTATTAAATACTTCTATATATGAAGAACCACCAACCACCATAAAAGAAGGATACCTAATAAAAGAAGGCTATAATAAAGAACTAGACGAATTAAAAAGTCTCCGCAATGGTGGAAAAAACTTCATCGCCTCTTTTGAAACTTCCGAAAGAGAAAAAACAGGTATAAAAAATCTCAAAGTAGGTTATAACAAAGTCTTTGGCTATTATATAGAAGTATCCAAAGCAAATACATCTTTAGTAAAAGAAGAATACGGTTATGTAAGAAAACAAACACTTGCTAACTGCGAAAGATACATAAACAATACCCTCAAAGAAAAAGAAGCCCTTGTTCTTTCTGCGGAAGAAAAAATAATAACCCTAGAATATGAACTATTTACAAAAATAAGAAAACAATGTGCAAGTTACATACAGTCTCTCCAAGAAGCATCCCAAATAATAAGTGAAATAGATGTTTTACAAAGTTTTGCCAAAGTAAGTGAAAAGTACAAGTATGTAAGACCAACTCTAACTAAAGATCACATAATAAATATAAAATCATCACGCCATCCCGTTGTTGAACAAGTAATCAAAGACCAGTATGTAGATAACGATATTCTAATGGATAAAGACACAAATATAATACTAATAACAGGACCAAATATGGCCGGAAAAAGTACCTATATGAGACAATTAGGAATAATAGTCATAATGGCCCAAATAGGATGTTTCATCCCTGCCAAAGAAGCAACATTACCGATCTTTGACCAAATCTTTACCCGTATAGGAGCTTCCGATGACTTAGTAAGTGGTCAATCAACCTTTATGGTCGAAATGCTAGAATCTGCTAATGCCATCACCAATGCTACTCAAAATAGTCTTATACTATTTGATGAATTAGGCCGTGGAACAGCGACCTTTGACGGAATGAGTCTTGCCCAATCCATTCTCGAATACATTTCCAAAAAAGTCAGATGCAAAACAATGTTCTCAACCCATTATCACGAATTAACTGACCTCGAAGAGAATTTAACCAATTTAAAAAACTACCACGTATCTTGCATTGAAAAAGACGGTAATCTAACCTTTCTCCATAAAGTCAAAAAAGGATGTGTCGATAAAAGCTACGGTATAAATGTAGCCCGTCTTGCCGGATTACCACCCGAAGTAATAGAACGAGCTAACGAAATACTAAAAATATACGAAGCCAAAGAAGAAGGCCGTGATGTAATCATTCAAACAACCCTTCCCCTCGATTTCAAAGAAGAGAAAAATAATATTGAAGAAAAAATCAAGACCTTAAACATCCTCGATATGACGCCAATGCAAGCCCTAAATACCCTTTACGAACTTCGTGAGGAGGTCATTCAAAAATGAAAGCCCTAATAACCGGAATAACATCCGATCTTGGTCTTGCCTTTGCACGAAAACTAGTTGAGGAAGGGTACACTATTGTAGGTACATACCATAATAACCAAAACAAAGCCCTTGCTATAAAAGAAGAAATAAAAGACAAAATAGAACTATATAAAGTAGATTTAACTAACGAAGAAGAGATCAAATATTTATGTACCACCATAAGTGACATAGATGTACTAATAAATAATGCCTGTACATATCACGATTGTTCCCTCGAAGAAAAAACCAAAGCTAATTTTATAGATACACTCGAAGTAAATCTCATAGCTCCCTTCCTATTAATAAAATACCTATCCCCAAATATGCAAAAAGGCCATATCATAAACATATCATCAACTGATGCCATAAATACATACAACGAAATAAATTTCGATTATGCCAGTTCCAAAGCAGGACTAATAACCCTAACCAAAGCCCTTAGTCAAAGTTTACCCAACATAAAATTATATACCATAACGCCCAATTGGATAAATACCCAAACTACTAAGGAATTATCACCATTCTATCTTAAAGAAGAACTAAAAAAATCCGGTCAAACTAGACTAATAGAACCCACAGAACTATCACAAATACTATATAACATAATAAAAGAAAACACCCTAAAATCAGGAACCAATATAATAGTCGACATAAAAAACAAAAAAATGGAGGTCAAATATGAATAAAAATACCCTAGAATACATTCAAAAATGTGAAGAAAAATTACAAAAAAAATATCAAGAAATAGATAATATAAGTCTATATAATAGTAATAAAGTATTATCAGCTTTTCAAAAAAATAAAGTTTCAGAATCCCATTTTAACGGAACAACCGGTTATGGTTATAACGATGAAGGAAGAGATATCATTGAAAAAGTATACAAAGACATATTTGCAGCTGAGGATGCCCTTGTTAGAACACAGTTCATCTCCGGAACTCACGCCATATCCACAACCCTTTTTGCCCTATTAAGACCAAATGATATAATGCTATCAATTTCCGGTAAACCTTATGACACTCTCGATGAAATAATAGGATTAAAAGAAAACCCTTCTTCCCTTAAAAGTTACGGTATAAAATATATGGAAATAGATTTAATAGAAAACGATTTCAATTACGAAAAAATAAAAGAAGTCCTTACCCATAATAAAATAAAACTAATTGAAATCCAGAGAAGTAAAGGCTATTCCACAAGAGAAAGCCTAAGTATTGAAAAAATAGAAAAAGTCATAAAATACATAAAAAATATCGATAAAGATGTAATAATTATGATTGATAATTGCTATTGTGAGTTCGTAACAACCAAAGAACCAATTGAAGTAGGTGCTGATATAGCCGTTGGTTCCCTAATCAAAAATTTAGGTGGTGCTCTTGCTTCAAACGGAGGCTATGTTGTAGGAAGAGAAGACCTAGTAAATCTAGTATCAGAAAGATTAAATCCCCCTGGACAAGGCAAAGAAGTAGGACCATCACTTGGCGCCAACAAAGGGGTATTACAAGGACTGTTCCTTTCCCCAAATGTCGTAGCATCCGCTCTAAAAACAGCCCTCTTGACATCCCTAGTGATGGAAGAAAAAGGCTATAAAACCTCTCCAAAAAGTACCGATGAGAGAGTAGATATAGTACAAAATATAATCTTTGAAGACGCCAGTAAACTAATAAAATATTGCAAGTTAGTTCAAGCATCAAGTCCCATAGACTCCTTTGTTACTCCAGAGCCCTCTCCAATGCCAGGCTATACAGATAAAGTAATAATGGCTAGTGGTTCCTTTACACAAGGATCATCCATAGAACTTTCTGCTGATGGCCCCCTAAGACCACCATACATAGCTTACCAACAAGGAAGTATAACTTATGATTACGGAAAACTAATGGTTATGAAATTATATGAAAATATTGAAAAAAATATTGGCAATTAAAAAAAAATATGATATAATTAACTTGTAGTGCCAGCCTGGCGGAATTGGTAGACGCGATAGACTCAAAATCTATTATCAATTTGGTGTGAGGGTTCGAGTCCCTTGGCTGGTACCAATTAAGAGTTATAAAGCCCTATAAAAAGGGGCTTTTTATTGCAGTTTACAAACCAAAAAAATTGTGGTATCATTATAACTACACAAAAGAAAGGAAGATAACAATGAAAAAAACCAAAATAATATGTAGCATTGGCCCATCAAGCACTAACTGGGAAACATTCAAATCCCTAGTCTTTGCCGGAATGAATGTTGCACGTATAAATTTCTCTCACGCTAGCCTAGAAGAAAGAGAAACCGTAGAAAAACTAATAAAAAGAGCAAGGGAAGAACTAAAAATACCCATTGCTACCCTATATGATACCAAAGGACCTGATCTAAGAACAGGAGACTTTGAAGGCGGAAAAATCGATCTCGTAAAAGGAAATACCATAAAAATATATGAAAAGCCCGACGAAGAAAAATTAGGAACCAATAAAGAAATATACCTAAACTATAAAAATGTCCTAAAAGATATAAAATTAGGCCAAACAATACTTCTTGATGATGGCTTCTATAAACTAATAGTAACAGGAATAGAAGAAAGTGGAGTAGAGTGCCTTATCCAAAATTCCGGTACCATAAAATCCCGAAGAGGTGTATGTATGCCAGGAATGCACTTAAATATTCCCTTTATATCCAAAGAAGACAAAGAAGACATCAAGTATGCTTGTGAAAAAGACGGTGACTTCTTAGCCGTATCCTTCGTAAATACAGCTGCCGAATTAAGAGAAGTAAGAGAACTATGCAAAAAGTACGGTCGTGAAGATATGCAAATAATAGCCAAAGTCGAAACCCAATTTGGTGTAGACAATCTCGAAGAAATCGTTCAAGAAAGCGATTACATAATGGTAGCTCGCGGAGATTTATCAATCGAAACCGGTGTCGAAAACCTCCCTCTCTATCAAGCACGAATGATAGATATGTGTCACGACTACGGCAAAGGCGTAATCGTAGCTACCCAAATGATGTACTCAATGAAGACCAATATCAGACCAACAAACGCCGAAGTAACCGATGTAGCCGGAGCCGTAATGGCTGGATGTGATGCCATTATGACCAGTGACGAAACAACAATCGGTTCATACCCCGTTGAAACCGTCAAAACAATGACTTCCATCTGTGAAAACGTTGAAGAAATAACCAAATACAATCTCGAAGATTACAAATTAAGAGGAACAGATATCCATAATACCATTGCCAAATGTGCAACTAAGGCTACTACTGAACTAAATATCAAAGCCATTGTTGCAAGTACCCTAACCGGCAAAACAGCTCTCGACATCTCATCCCTTCGCCCCTCATCTTTTATCGTTGCTACCGTAACTAGCGAAAAAGTAGCTCGCCTTCTTTCCCTAAAATGGGGTGTATATTCATATATCGTTCCCCTCGCTAGCACTACTGATAACATAGTAAAACAAGGAGTAGACGCTGCCAAAACCCTCCTCGATTTAGAACCAAAGGACCTCGTTGTTGTAGTCGGAGGTTTCCCAAAAGAAGCCCACACCAACTTCCTAAAAATCCAAGAAATAAATTAAGACACCCCTATCAAGGGTGCCTTTTTAGTGTACCATTCATAAAAATCCCAATCAGTTCCACGCAAATGTCTCGCGTCCTATCATCCCTGTCCAAAAGCGGATTAAATTCAACAATATCTAACGACACAACTTCCTTTTTTGCTTGTATTATATCCATTACCCTACGGGCACTCTCTAAATCAATCCCCCTATCTTCTGGAATAGACACCCCCATAGCAATATCCGGATCAATAACATCCATATCAAAACTAATATGAATAAATTTACATTTAAGATAATCAAAAGCCTTAAACATAGCCTTTACAATCCCAATCTCTCTAATCTCCTCATCACTAATAACCATTATTCCCGCATCTCTAATATTAACAAGTTCCTTCTCATCAATACTTCTCGTCCCAACCATCACCACATTCTCTCTCTTAATAAAATTATCACTAATACCATTTCTAAGAACACCATTTCCATATCCACAGAGTGTAGCTAGAGGCATCCCGTGAATGTTCCCCGTTTCACTGCTCTCAAAAGTATTAAAATCAGCGTGAGCATCTATCCATATAATCCCAACATCCCCATAAAAATCCAAAGCAGCTAACCCAGACCCAATCCCTAAACTATGATCCCCACCCAAAATAATTGGAAAATTACCATTTCTAAAAGACTCCCCAACATCCCTATATAAATCCCCATTAACCCCATTGATTCCGGCAATATCATTCTTAGAACCCATAGAGTTAACATCATAAATCTTCGCAAACCCCTCCAAATCCAACCTCTCCCTAATCACTCTCGGTCCCATCTCTGTTCCCATAACACTAACACCCAAACTACTGTTCACACAAATTAAACTATATTTCATAATCCTCCTAAAAAAAAATCCCTAACGGATTTAAAAATGGCGTCCTTGGGCAGATTCGAACTGCCGACTTTCCGCTTAGGAGGCGGATACTCTATCCTGCTGAGTTACAAGGACCTGACTAAACACATTATAGCACACATTCCCTTCAAAATACAAGAGAAAAAGCAAAAGTTTACAAAAAATTTACACTTTAACACTGACCCTATCGGGGGCAAATACCCAAAATTATCAAAACAAAAAATATCATTAACAAATAGTAAATAATCAAACAAATAAACAAAAACTGTGATATAATGAAAGAAAGGAGTGTGAAAAATGCAAAAAAACAATCTAGTATGGGGCCTAGCCCTTGTCCTAATAGGAATAATCATTATGTTAAATGCCTTAAACATCATAAACATAAATCTCCTATTTACAGGTTGGTGGACTCTCTTTATCATCATACCAAGCCTTATCGGACTCATAAAAGATAAAGATAAAACCGGAAGTATCATCGGCCTATTAGTAGGAGTATCCCTATTACTATCCGTAAGAGGAATAGTAAAAATTGACCTAATATTAAAACTAATATTACCAAGTCTATTAATAATAATAGGCCTATCAATAATGCTAAAAGGAACATTTACAGCAAAAAACAAAACAAAAGCTACTACCAATAACCATTACTGTGCTACCCTTTCCGGACAAAAAATATCTCTTCCCAAAGAAAAATTTACCGGCTGTAAAGTAGATGCCATTTTTGGCGGCATAACCCTCGATTTAAGAGAAACAATTATTAAGGAAGACGCCATAATAGAAGCAAGTGCTATCTTCGGAGGAATAGATATCCTTGTTCCCGAAAACACAAATATAGTTTCCAAAGGAACCGCAATTTTTGGTGGAACCAATATAAAAAAAGAAAATGACGATACCAATAAATATACCATAACCATAAACGCAACCTGTATGTTTGGAGGCATTGACGTAAAATGACAACCACTCAAAAAATAATCAAAGCCTTTGCTATCATCCTTGCCATAGCCATAATAAGCGGTATCATATCAAGTATCATCAATATAGTAAGTTACTTCCTTCCCGAAAAAGAAACCATAATAACCCCATCTGATACCCAAGAATTAATACAATTATCCAATATAAATAACATAGAAATAGAACTAAATAGGGGCAAATTAAATATAGAAACAATACCAACTTCCCGTCCCCAAATAAGTATAGAAAATAAAAATATCAAATATACCGAAAAAAATGGAGTACTAAAAATAACCGAAAAAGGCCTAAACATTACCAAAGAAAATACCATCCTTTTAAGGCTCCCCCAAAACACAGCACTAAATACAATAAAAATAAATTCCGGAGCCGGTGCCATTTACCTAAATAATGTAACAACCCAGTATCTAGATTTAGATTTAGGAACTGGCAAAGTAAACATAAATAACATAAAAGTAACAAACGAAGCCGATATCGATGCCGGAGCCGGAAACCTTAGTATGACCAATTACTACATAAACAAACTAGATTTAGACTTAGGAGTAGGAAACACAACCCTATTAGGCCTATTAGGAGCCGAATCCAAAATAGATTGTGGCCTCGGATCTCTTAACCTTACCATACCAGAATCATTAACAAAATATGCCCTTGATATCGAAAAAGGAATTGGAGAAATAACCCTAAATGATGAAAAACTAACCCAAGAAGAATACCAAACAAATGGAGAAATACCCCTCGAAATAGAAGGAGGAGTAGGGAACATAACCATAAAAACAAATTAGAAAGAAGGAATAATAATGGATAAAGAATTACAAAAAGCATTAAAATTAGAAAGAGAAAGACAAGAACAAAATATCGAATTAATAGCATCAGAAAACTACGTTTCTAAAGAAATACTAACCCTTCAAGGAAGCATTTTAACCAATAAATACGCCGAAGGATATCCCGATAAAAGATACTATGGCGGATGTCAGTATATTGATATCTTTGAAAAAAAAGCCATAGAATACGCTTGCAAACTATTCAATTGCAAGTATGCAAACGTTCAACCCCATAGCGGTTCATCAGCCAATATGGCAGTATATAAAGCCCTATTAAATCACGGTGATAAAGTAATGGGAATGAATCTAAGTCACGGTGGTCACTTAACCCACGGCTATAAACTAAATTTCTCTGGTCAAGACTATGAAATAGTAAGTTATGACCTCGATAATAAAACCGAAGAAATAAACTACGATGAACTAAAAAAACTTGCCCTAAAAGAAAAACCAAAGATGATAATCGCTGGAGCTAGTGCCTATTCAAGAACTATCGATTTCCAAAAATTTAGAGAAATAGCTGACACTGTTGGAGCCTACCTAATGGTCGATATGGCCCATATTGCTGGCCTTGTCGGAGCAGGATACCACCCATCACCATTACCATTTGCTGATGTCGTTACAACAACAACCCATAAAACATTACGCGGACCAAGAGGCGGATTAATCCTAACCAATAACGAAGAAATAGCAAAGAAAATAAATAAAACCATTTTCCCAGGTATTCAAGGAGGACCCCTAATGCACGTCATAGCAGCAAAAGCCCAATGCTTCTATGAAGCCCTAAAACCAGAATTCACTACCTATATAGAAAATGTCCTCAAAAATATAAGAGCAATGAGTGAAGAATTTCAAAAAT
>USTO01000007.1 GCA_900557675.1 uncultured Mollicutes bacterium | reverse complement strand
GGACATATATGGGTAGCCCTCCAAAATCAAGGAACTAAAGATTACACCATCCAAAAAGGAGAGGCCTATTGTCAAGGAATATTCATAAATTATCTCATAACAGATGACGATGTATCCACCCAAAAAAGAGTAGGGGGTATCGGAAGTACAGAAAGGACAAACAAAAATGAAATTATATGACGAATTAGTATGGCGTGGACTTATAGATAATGTAAGTGACGATAAAGTAAAAGAAATGATAAATAATGGTGGTGTTACCTTTTATATAGGAACAGACCCTACGGGGGATAGTTTACATATAGGACACTATTCAACCTTTTCTATGGCCTTAAGATTAAAAAAAGCCGGCCATAATCCCATTCTCTTAGTAGGAGGAGCAACCGGATTAATCGGTGATCCCAAACCAACCGCAGAACGTCCAATGATAACCAGACAGCAACTAGATTATAACTATAAACACCTAAGAAAACAAGTAGAAGAAATCTTTGGCTTTGAAGTAGTAAATAACTATGACTGGTCCAAAGATATAAACTTTATTGACTACTTAAGAGACTACGGAAAATACTTCAATTTAAACTATATGTTAAATAAAGAAACAGTAAAAAGCAGATTAGATATAGGAATAACCTATACAGAGTTTAGCTATATGATAATGCAAGCCCTTGATTTTATGCATCTATATCAAACCAAAGGCTGTACTCTTCAAATAGGAGGTTCTGACCAGTGGGGTAATATAACTTCCGGTATCGAATTAGTAAGAAAAAAATTAGGCAAAGAAATATACGGTCTAACTATGCCTCTCATAACCAAAGCCGACGGAACTAAGTTTGGCAAAAGTGAAGGAGGAGCAATTTGGCTCGATAAAACCAAAACAACCCCCTATGAAATGTATCAATTCTTTCTAAATTCTGAAGATAGCAAAGTAATAGAATACCTAAAAAAATTAACCTTTCTATCTATAGAAGAAATCCAAGAATTAGAACAAAAACACCAAACATCTCCCGAAAAACGCGAAGCCCATAAACGCCTTGCCGAAGAAGTAATAACATTCTTACACGGTAAAGAAGAATATAACAAAGCTGTAAAAATGAGTGAAGCCCTTTTCTCAGGAGATATAAAAAGCCTAACCAAAGAAGAAATAGAAATATGCTTTAAAGGTGTACCAGAAGTAACTATTACTTCATTAAATCTTTTAGATACCCTAATCCAAAGCAAAATATGCTCAAGTAAAAGAGAAGCAAGAGAGTTTATAACAAACGGAGCTATTAGTATTAATGGTGATAAAATAACAGATCCAAGTTATGAACTAACAGATAAAGATTTTATCGAAGACGCTATAATAATAAAAAGAGGCAAAAAAAACTATTATATAGGAAAAAGAAATAATTAAGACACTATCAATATAAAAAGAAAGTGTCTTTTTTACTACCAAAAAAGCAGACCAAAGTCTGCTCAAACTAAACTCTACTGTAAAATTCAACGATTAACGCTTCATTAATACCATCATTAAGTTCACTACGTTCAGGATATCTAACATAAGTAGCTTGTTTCTTCTTATCATCAAAATTAATAAAACCAAGTCTAGTCTTAGTATTATTTAAAGATTCAATAACACTAGGATGATTTTGAGATTTTTCTCTTAAAGAAATAACATCTCCAAGTTTAACTCTGTATGAAGGAATATCAACTTTCTTACCATTAACTAAAATATGTCCGTGGTTAACAAGTTGTCTTGAAGCTCTTCTCGTATTTGCAAATCCAGCTCTATAAACTAAATTATCTAATCTACTTTCAAGAAGTACAAGTAAATTTTCACCGTGTACACCTTTCATTTTACCAGATTCATTAACTAGTTTCTTAAATTGCTTTTCACTAATTCCATACATAAATCTAACCTTTTGTTTTTCAGTTAATTGAACAGAGTAGTTAGAAGGCTTTCTCTTTCTAGCATTACCATGTTGTCCAGGACCATAAGGTCTTTTACTAATATCCTTACCAGTCTCTAAAATAGAAAAACCAACTCTTCTAGCTTGTTTGTTATTAGGGCCTGTATATCTTGCCATTTTCTTTTCTCCTTTCCTTTTTGCTTTAGAGATATCATCTATTTATAGGGTGTTTTAATCATACTTTCACTTACGCAGCCGGTATAAATTACTTATATATAACACATTATAAATATTAGATATTGCTGCCAAATGCAATTAATATTATATAATAAAGCCCTAGTATTAGTCAAGCAAAAATAAACCAAATCCACTAAAAATAGCCAAATTTCATAAATATTCATAATATATTAACCATCTTAACCCAAAAATTACTAGGACCATTTCAATTCCTACCCCCTAGTAGGGCCCTTTACACAAAATTTAACAAATTATATAAAATATATTTAAAAATATCAAGATTTATGGTAAAATAATAATATAGGTGTTGGAAGGTGATAAAATGAATAGCACAGCAATAACAGTTATATTAACATTTTTACTATCGTTTGTATGTGTTATAGTAACATTAATAATAATATCAAAAAAGAAAAATAATAAATATAAAGAACAAATAAGTAGACTAGACTATGAAAAAAATAAATTAGTAGGAGTGCCAATTCTAAGCGAATTATCCAAAGTAAAAGAATTAGTTAAAACAGATAACTTAAAAAGTAAACTACAATATTGGGATGATGAGTTCAAAAATATCAAAGATAACGGCGTCCTAAAATTAACCGATATGATAACCGAAGCCGATTTCCTTATCGATAAAAAAGACTATACCCTTGCTGTAAAGAAAATAACATCCATCGAAATAGAAATATCATATTTACAGAAAAAAAGTGATGAACTACTTGACGAAATAAAAATAATAACCAAAAGTGAAGAAAGAAACAGAGCCATTATCACAAAGTTAAAAATGATATATCGTGAACTAAAAGATAAATTCGAAAGAACCAGTAAAGACTATGCTCCCATAGTAAATGTCATAAACGAAGAATTTAGTAAAATAGATCTAAAATTCAAAAACTTCGAATATGCAATGGATAATAACGACTATGTTAGTGTTGAAGCAATCGTCATAGATCTAGATAAACACATCAATCATACAAAAATGATACTAAACGATTCCCCAAGTATCGTTCTAATGGCTACAATCCTAATACCAAGTAGAATAGAAGAAATACAAACCCTATACTATAGAATGGGTCGTGACGGTTATCCCCTTGACTATCTAAATGTAGAATACAATATAGATTCCATAAAAAAGAAAATAAATGAAATCTTAACCAAACTAAAAAATCTCGACCTAGGAGATTCAGAATTAGAACTAAAAACCATTCTCGACTATTTCAATGCTCTATATAACGAGTTTGAAAAAGAAAAAGAAAGCAAGGAACTATTCAAAGACAAAGCCAAAGAACTAAAATATAAACTAGATAACGTAAATAAAGTAGTATATGACATCTATCTCCAAATAGATGATATCAAAAGCACTTATGATTTAACCGATGATGAAATAAACAAATTCAGTATTCTAAATAAAAACCTTGAAAAAATAAATGAAGACTATAAAGTACTAATGGATCACAGTAAAGGAAAAACATTTGCCTATTCCAAACTATTAGAAGAACTAGAAGGACTAAGCAAAAAACTAATCCGTCTTCAAGATGATTTAGATTTCCGTTTAAGAAGCATAACAAGTATGAAAGATGATGAATCCCGTGCCAAAGAACAATGTGAAATGATTGAAAACCTCCTCAAAAAAGCCAAAGATAAATTAAAAGAATACAAAATTCCTGTAATTCCCAATCACTATTTCACTGAGTTAAAAGAAGCCGGAGATGCCATTAAAGAAATAAATAAAGAACTATGCAAAAAACCAATCGTTATAAAAATACTAAATATAAGAGTAGACACTGCCCGCGACCTCGTCTTTAAAATATATAATAACACTAACGATATGATAAAAACAGCTCTATACAGCGAAAACCTAATCATATATGCCAATAGGTACCGCAGTACATACCCCGAAGTAGGAAATATTCTTGACAAATCAGAAGATCTATTCAATAAAGGCAAATACAAAGAAAGTATGGATTTAACTCTAAATTTAATAAAAAAAGTCGATGAAGAATTTACATTAGATGTATAAAAAACATTGCATAAAAACTAAAAATATGATATATTAAAAAAGATAAAAGGGAGAATGATAAAAATGAGTTTTATAGATTTTTTAATTCAAAATTACGTATACATATTAGTGGTACTTATAATATTAATATTAATAGTTATCGGTTTCATAGTCGATAAAAGTGGCAAAAACAAAAAGAAAGAGCCTAAAGCCCCAAAAAATAAAAATATGGACCCCGCTAGCCCTGAACTTACTCCCGTGGCTCCAACTCCAGTTCCTAGTGTAAGTTTAAACCAAGGCCCTACGGGAGCAAATACCATAACTTCCCCTGTAAGAGAAGTAGGGGATGCAAATACAAATGGAGTAAATATGAATACAACTCCATTAAGAGAAGTACCAACTAACGAAACCATAGTTCCAAGACCAATAAATGTAACTGAGAACCTAGAAAGACCAAATATTGGAAATGTAAATAATGGCACTCCTACAGTAGGAACTCCAACCCCTGTAATGGGACAAAACTATGGAAACGGAATGAATGTAAATTCCCAAAATAATATAAATAGAGTAAATCAAGGCGTAAATTATAATCCCTCTAATCCAACTCCAACCCCTACAATAATGCCAAATAATATCCAAAATAATAATAATCAAATCCCTAATCAAATGCCCTATAATAATGGAAATAATATCGGTTTTAGTGCAATGAGACCCCAAAATAATAATAATCAAAACCCAAGTCAAAACATACCAAATCAAAGAATGCAAGGCTATCCCACTTTCCAAAATACAAATATCGGAATGCAAAATCAAACCCAATATCAACAAGGAGTATCCCCAAGTATGACCAGTAATACTACCCCACAGAATAATACTTATAATCCCCTAAATGATATGGGAATAAGATTTGTAACCGGAGAGAATAACGCTCCCAAAACTACTGCCGAAGACAATAACGAATGGAATGTATAAAAAAAGGAGGTTTCCATAATGAGTGAAGAAGAAATAATGAGAAAATTCAATGAGGCCATTAACGGTCCCAAAAATCCCGAACCAGCTGAGGCCTATAAAGTAACAAACAACACTAACCTAAATACAGCTAACTTCCAAACTTCAGACCCCCTAAACATCAATATAGTTCCCCAAAATCAAAACGCAAATATTGATACCACTCCCTTAAAAAAAGATGAAACAACAAATAGCAATAATCTATATAATAATCCCAACCCCGTAAATAATATAAATAACATTATACCAAATGATACCATTCAAAATCAGTATATAAACAATCCATCTCCTTCTCAAAATACAAATAATATTCCCAATAATACTCTTGCAGAAACCCAACCTGAGCCCCAAATGATGCAAAGAACAACCGTAACAGGAAATCCCATAAATACTCCCGATTTTACCGAAACACCAGTAAACGCTGATAACAATATAAGCTATTCAAATGTAAATTACACCAAAAAAACTCCCAAGAAAAAAAACACCATTACCATAACATCCGAAATTAAACTTGCTATGATAATAGTGATAATACTCTTAGCATTTGTATTCTTTTTCCCAGATATAGTAAAATTTTTTAGAAAAATATTCTTAGGAATTAGTAGATAACTTAATAATTAAATTATAATCATCATCATTTGCCATAATATTCCTATGAACTTCATTACATTTAGAACACTTATAAACAATCTTATAAGTGTTTTTATGTTTTTGAATACCAATTGGAACAAGCATTCCCAAACACTTATTCATTCTATCCCCAGGATTAATATCAACGTGCTTAGAATACAAACAATAAGGACAATGATCACGAGCCGTATACTCAAGCTTCGGCACTCTCTTATGACAATTCTCACAAATAAATTCTTCATCAACCATTGTAAATTTTTTCATAGTATTTCCTCCACTTCCTAGTATATCACAAAATTCCCCAAATTGCTTGTAAAAATACACAAAATATGCTATTATATAAAAGTAACAACATATAAATTATTAAGAAGTATCCAAGATACAAAGTATAGAAAGAGGTAAATATGAAGAAAACAATATGGGCCCTTTTAGCCCTTGTAATTATTCCCATCGGTGTTTATGCCGATAACTTTGAAATAAATTGTCCAAGTAGTGTTGAAGCCAACAAAGAATTTAGCTGTACCATTAAAGCTACCAGCAATGATTTCATATTCAGTTATTATGCCAGTCTAGCACTAAATAACGTAAGCTATGTAAGTGATACAAACAAAATATACTCCTCAGGTTCCATATCAGCTGACGGCTTAACCCTAACTTCTCCAGCTGAACTAACCAAAATGACCTTTAAAGCTACCCATTCAGGAAGTATAATTTTACAAAACGCAAGTATAAATGGAAATAGCATAAACAATGCCAAAGCCACCATTAAAGTAAAAAGCTCTGTTTCAAATATCAAAGTAAACGGAGGAGATATCGGCTTCAGTTCAGATAAATACGAATATAACATAACCAAAGATAGCAGTAGTGGTGAATTCAAAGTAAGTGCCACCGGTGATGGTATTACCTATAAAAACAGTTCCGGAGGAAGCAGTAATGTTATAAAAATAGATTACGGCAAAACCGGCACCATTACCATAACCGGCAGTGATGGAATAATATATAAAGTAAATATAACTAGAGAAGATACCAGAAAATCAGATACAACCCTAAAAAGTCTTAAAGTAGGGGATGAAAACATAGAACTAACTACCAAAAAAGAATACAAAGTAGAAGTTCCCAATAAAATCAAAGAAATAGAATTAAAGGCCGAAGCAACCGATAAAAATGCCAAGGTCGAAGGAAATGGAAAATACGATTTAGCCATAGGAGATAACAAATTAGAAATAGTTGTCAAGTCAGAAAGTGGCGAAGAAGAAACCTACAAAATAACCGTAACCCGTAAAGAAGCCGTAGATCTAAAAGGAAAAGATAACCTAAAATCCCTTGAAATAAACGGTGTAAAAATAAAAAAAATAACAAATACAATTTATGCTGGTGTATCAAATGACGAAGAAAAACTAAAACTAGATTACACCCTTATAGACGATTCCGGTGAAGTAGAATACGACGAAGACTATACCCTCAAAACCGGAATAAATAAAGTAACCATTAAAGTAACAGACGGAAGTGGTAAAGAAAAAAAATACACCCTAATAATTATCAAAGAAAAAGATAAAACAATCGTCAATAACAAAAAAGACAAAATAATAACTGCTCTCCAAAACGGAGATGTAACCGTTAGATTAACAAATAAAGATGATAAAATAGTAAGTAAAGAAATACTAAGTAAGTTAAATGGAAATAAACTAACTTATGAAATTCTTGGTGATAACGATGTCATAATGTATAGTGTAACCTTCTCTGGAAAAGAATTAGAAAACTACGGCAAAGACATAAACTTTGATATCGAATTCAATACCAAAAAACAAATGCTCATAAACGATAAATATTATAACATAAGATTTCTCAATGATACTGTCTTGCCAAGCAAAGTAAAAGTAAAAATCTTTATCAAAGATAAATTTCAAAATAACGACGGACTCTATCTATATAACTATAACGGTTCCAAAAAATTAGGCCTCATAAATGATAACGTAAAATACAAAGATTACTATGTAAACTTCGATATAAATCACTTAAGTGAATACGTCCTCACCAAAGATGAAATCATCTACAAAATGGGCCTACTACCAATACTATTAATAATACTAACTGTCCTTTTAGTTGGCGGACTAATAACATTTCTTATAATTAGAAATAAGAAAAATCCCAAACCAAAAACCAAGAAAAAGAAAACCAAAAAAGTAAAAGAAAAAGTAATTAAACCCGTCCAAAGAGAAATAGAAGAAGAAATTTATGAAGACGAAACTCCAAATGAAGAACCAAATATCTCCGAAGAACTAGAAGAAGAAACTAAAGAAGAGCACAACAACTCTACTACCGAAGAAGAGTTAGAACTCGATGACGATTTTGCTAGTCTTTTAAACGATAACTATAAAAAAGAAGAATAGGAAAAGAAAAAACTTTTCCTTTTTTCGACTTTTCTCTCACTTCTCATAAGATATAATACAATTGGTGAAGAAAATGAGAACATATTATATCTTTAAAATAAACAGTATCTATTCATACTCCTATCGAAATAGGCCCTATAGAATCTACAAACTCCTCGAAGAAGTATACAATATGAAAAGCACTAGCCTCGAAGAAGGTTATAAACTATTCGAAGAAATAGCCCTTTTCCTAAAACCCAGTGTCCTAAACGAATACATATATTATAATAGTAAAAACGAACAAGGATACCAAGATGAAGGAAATAACCATATATATAAAGAAGGTGAAGAATACACCAAAATGCAAATCAAAAAATCCACTATTAAATTAACTAGCAATATAAACTATCCCCATTTTTTTGATGAACTAGCCGGTTACGGAGAAAATCTCTTTGTCTGTGATTTTGAAAACAAAGACTACTTTTGGCTCTATAAAATTGCCTCAAAGGAACTTACCAGTGTATAAAACCCAAAATTATTCCCAAAAATATAGACAACTATCCCAATTTCTGATAAAATAATACTATGGAAGGAGTGGTATCTATGCTAAAAGATATCCTATATTTAGTAATAGGTTTAATTGTGGGAGGCATATTAGGCTTTTTCCTAGCTCGCAAATATATGAAAAAATACCTAAAACAAAATCCACCCATTAATGAACAAATGATAAAAGCAATGATGAGTTCAATGGGAAGAACACCAAGTCAAAAACAAGTAAACCAAATGATGAAACAAATGAATAAATATATGTAATTTATTCTTTTTTTCCAATAAATCTTTCCAAAAACAAAAAAATATACTATAATAAAAAACGAGGGATAAATATGAGTAGAATAAACAAAAAAAACAGTATCGGTGGTAGATACATAATATTAATAATACTAGTAGTACTAGTAATACTATTTGCAGTACTATCTTACGTAGTAAACCACAAAAAAAATCTAAATAAATTTGAAGCACTATTCAAAGATGGAACCGTGTATGTCGAAAAAATACTAATGAAACCATTCAAATACTTAGGCGATAAAGTAACGGACTATCAAAAATTAGAAAACGTCTTAGAAAAAAATGACATTCTCGAAGGAAGCACCAATAGAGTAGATACCCTAATGGCTGAAAATAAAGAACTAAGAAGACAACTAGACGCAATGAAAGAAGAACTAGGAATAACAAACGTCCTAAGCGAATACGACTACCTAAATGCAACCGTAACCAGTCGCAATGTTCTCTTATGGTATAATACCATAACAATAGATAAAGGAACTTCAAACGGTATCGAAGAAGGAATGGCTGTCGTAAATGCCAGTGGTCTCATTGGAAGAACTACCAACGTAACAGCCTTTACCAGTGATGTAAAACTAATAACAACCGGAGATACCAATAACAAAATATCCGTAACCATATCAAGTGGTGATAACAACCTAAACGGAGTAATGAATGGATATAACTATAAAGACAATTCCCTTATTGTTGAAGGAATAAGTAACACCGACACCGTAACCGTTGGGGACTTAGTATACACCTCTGGCTTAGGTGGTGTCTTCCCATCGGGTATTCTCATAGGAAAAGTAAAGAACATTAAAACAGACTCTTACGACCTAGCCAAAATAATAGAAGTGGAAATAAGTGCTAATTTTGACGATCTAAATTATGTAGCTGTGTTAAAAAGGAAGAATGACCAATGATAATATTAGTACTAATAAGTGTCATATTTTCCTTTCTAATGGAAGGCTTTGCCACAAACTATATACCAAGCACCCTTCCCAATTTATCCATATTTTGCACAGTCTACACTCTAATAAGTCTAACCCTAGTACAAACCGAATTCACAAGTCAAAAAAAATACCTCATAATATACCTAATATGTGCTATTCTCTTTGACTTAGTCTATACAAATATAATACTAGTAAATCTAATAATTTTTATAATACTATACTTCATCATAAAATATATAAATTACAATCTCCCCAATAACCTCTTAAATGCTAGCATTAAAGGCCTAATAGTAGTATTTTCCTATAATATACTATCGTTTCTTGCCCTAGGAATAGTAGATTACGATACATATCCCCTAGTATTACTATTTAAAGTCCTATATTCAAGCATCGTAATGACAGTAATATACAGTTCCATAACCTATCTATTTATAAATAAAATATCCCAAAAATTCTCCCTAAAAAAAATCAAATAAGAAAAGGTGGTAAAATGAAAGTAAAATACAATCTCCAAAAAAAGTGTGGAAAAGCAAGATATGGCATATTAGATACCAACCACGGAAGCTATGAAACCCCAATGTTTATGCCTGTCGGTACCCAAGCCACCGTAAAAACACTCGATTATCGTGAATTAAAAGAAATACACAGTGCTATAATACTATCCAATACCTATCACCTTTGGCTTCGTCCTGGAGAAGATATTGTCGCCTCGTCTGGTGGACTACACAAATTTATGCACTATGATGGCCCCATTTTAACCGATAGTGGTGGTTTCCAAGTCTTTTCTCTTGCCAAAAAGAAAGACATAACCGAAGAAGGCGTAAAATTCAAAAGCCACATCGATGGAAGAAGCCTTTTGCTTACACCAGAAAAATCAATTCAAATCCAAAATAAACTAGATAGCGATATAGCAATGAGCTTCGATGAGTGCATACCATATCCCGCAACGTATGATTATGCTAAACAAAGTACGGAAAGAACACTAAGGTGGGCCAAGAGAGGCAAAGAAGCCTTTAATAATGAAAGACAATCCCTATTTGGAATCGTCCAAGGGGGCGAGTACGAAGACTTACGAAAATACAGTGCTGAGGAAACCGTAAAAATAAATTTTGACGGCTATGCAATAGGAGGAACATCAGTAGGAGAAAATAAAGAAACAATGTATAAAATGATAGATTACGCTATCAAATATCTTCCCGAAGATAAACCCCGTTATCTAATGGGAGTAGGGGATCCCCTAGATCTTTTCGAAGGCGTCGAAAGAGGAATAGATATGTTTGATTGTGTTCATCCCACTAGATTAGCCCGTCACGGCCACGCCTTTACCCTTGAAGGCAAAATAAATATGAAAAACGCCAAATACAAAGAAGACTTTACTCCTATAGATAGAACTTGTGACTGTGAATGCTGTAAAAACTATACTAAAGCCTATATAAGACACCTTCTTACTGCCTCCGAAACCCTCGGACAAAGACTACTATCAATTCATAATCTAAGATTCCTAATTAGAATAATGGAAGAAATAAGAATCAGCATTAAAGAAGACAAATTCTTAGATTACAAGGCCAAATTTATCGAAAAATATACCCAAAATAAAGAAAAAAGCAAAGAAATAGCCTAAAAACCTTGTCATTTAAAACAAATTATGATAAAATTACAAAGAAAGAGGTAATCCGCTTATTAAAATTAATTATGATTACTGGAAAGAAAAGGAGATGAATAGACGTGAATTTAATCGATAAGATTACACAAAAACAAATAAATCCTAACGTTCCAGAATTCCGTGTAGGAGACACTGTAATAGTAGGATGGAGAGTAAAAGAAGGAAAAAGAGAAAGAACCCAAGACTTTGAAGGAACTGTAATAGCACGTAAAGGTGCCGGAGTATCAGAAACATTTACCGTTAGAAGAATAGCATCAGGTGTTGGAGTAGAAAGAATTTTCCCCGTAAATAGTCCTAAAATAGATTATTTAAAAGTTGTTAAAAAGGGTAAAGTTAGAAGAGCTAAACTATACTTCTTAAGAAACAGAAAAAAATCTTATAAAATAAAAGAAAGAAGATAATAAACAGCTTGTTTATTATCTTTTATTTAAGGAGTCCAAATGAAAAAATTAATAAAAGAATTAATTCCTTATGTAGTAATACTAGTAATCGTAGTATTATTTCGAACATATATTGCAACACCAGTTATCGTAAGAGGAGACTCTATGCTTCCCAATCTAAAAGATAAAGAAATGCTTATATTAAGTAAAATAACATATAGATTATCAAGCATAAAAAGATTTGATGTTGTTGTCCTAGATGAATCCAAAATAGATTCTAGTGATAAACTAATCATTAAAAGAATAATAGGTCTCCCTGGAGATTACATAGAATACAAAGATGACATACTATATATAAATGGAAAAGAAGTAAAGGAAAACTATGATAGAGATGTAACCGACGATTTCAAACTCGAAAATATATGTGCCTGTTCTAAAATTCCCAAAGACAAATATCTTGTCCTAGGCGATAATCGTAGCATCTCCAAAGATAGCAGATATATCGGTTTAATAGATAAAAAGTACATCAAAGGCAAGGCCATATTTAGACTATTTCCCCTAAATAAAATGAGCAAAGTAAAGTAGTGCTAGTTATTAGTACTCCTCTTTTTTTTATCTATACATAGAATATATAGAAAGGAGAGAAATATGGACAGAGATGAAAAAATTCAAAGAATAATCGAAGAAGGAAGAAGATGCCAGCCTAGAACTTGTATAGTTACAGGACCTACCGGTCCCACTGGCCCTACAGGACCCGCAACAATTACAGTCGGCACTACTACAACGTCTGCCCCAGGAACATCAGCTATAGTTACAAATACAGGTACTAATCAAAATGCTATTTTAAATTTTACTATACCAAGAGGTGAAACAGGTCCCACCGGACCTACAGGCCCTACTGGTCCCACAGGCCCCCAAGGAATAGCCGGAACTACAGGAATTACTGGCCCAACAGGACCAACAGGACCATCAGGATTAAGAGGTGAAGTAGGACCAACCGGTCCTCAAGGATTACAAGGAATACAAGGAGAAATAGGTCCAACCGGTCCAACCGGCCCAACAGGACCAGCCGGTCCTCAAGGATTACAAGGTATTCAAGGAGAAGTAGGTCCAACAGGACCCACTGGCCCCCAAGGATTACAAGGTGTAGCCGGAGTTCAAGGAGAAATAGGACCAACTGGTCCCACAGGCCCCACTGGACCAACAGGACCAGCAGGCCCCCAAGGTATTCAAGGTTTAACTGGTGTAGCCGGAGTTCAAGGAGAAATAGGTCCAACAGGACCAACCGGCCCAACAGGACCAGCCGGCCCTCAAGGATTACAAGGTATTCAAGGAGAAATAGGACCAACTGGTCCCACAGGCCCCCAAGGATTACAAGGTGTAGCCGGAGTTGCAGGAGCCACTGGTGAAACAGGACCCACTGGACCAACAGGACCAGCCGGCCCCCAAGGTATTCAAGGTTTAACTGGTGTTGCCGGAGTTCAAGGAGAAATAGGACCAACCGGCCCAACAGGGCCAGCCGGTCCCCAAGGATTACAAGGTGTAGCTGGAGCTGCAGGAGCCACTGGTGAAATAGGCCCCACTGGTCCAACAGGTCCTCAAGGAATAGCCGGAACTAATGGTGAAACTCCTACTTTAGCAATAGGAACAGTAACAACAGGAGCTCCAGGAACTCAAGCCTCAGCTACTATTACTGGTGCAGCCCCTAATTACACATTAAACTTAACTATTCCGCAAGGACCAACCGGCCCACAAGCATAATAAAATATACCTCCTTACAAGGTAAAAAGATGATTAATCTTTACAATGTAATCATCTTTTTATATTTATTAAAAATAAATTTGACAAATGTTTGCTTTTATGCTATAATAATTCCCAGTCACAAAGGGGGGAGACTATGAATAATCAAGATATTCTATTAGTAGACGATGTCTACTTATTAATGGAAATAGCAACAACTATGTACCAAGATAATGAAGAATATTTAGCCCAAAAACTATACCGTCTATGTAATTACACCAAATTAAATAAAAATATAAAATACTACAAAAAATTAGGAATGAAAGAATTAAAATATTTACAAAAATTAAAAACAATGTATGACAACTTCGATAAAAAAGGCTACTTCCCATTTAACAATAACATTTATAGATGCAGTACCGAAGAAATAGAACTAAGACTATCAAAAATAAATGAACTATGGAGTGTATTTACTAAAACCAATAACCCATATTTCCGAATCAAAGAATTTTTACAATTATATGATAATATTGAAAAATTTAGAAAATCATATACCCAATTTGTAAACTATACCTTTAAAGATAATTTAATAAAAAAAGCCCATATAGCCCTTACAAATTTTGATAAAATGTATAGTACTCTTAAAGATTATGAAGAAAAAGGACTATTTGCCGAAGTAGTATATCTAACAGAAGTAGAAGAATATAACAAATACTATTACACCGCCCGTTATATAATAAAGACATTTTTAAACGCATCAAGTAAGGAAGAATTTCTAAAAGAACAAAAAATTACCGAACAAGAATTATCATACTATGCTGAAGTAATCGATGAATTAGATGTCGAATTATCAAAAAAATATCAAGCAAAATCACAAACCCTATTACAAATACATAATGAAAAATTAATAAGAACATATAACGAATTAACCATTGGCATCAAAACCGGCAAACTTCCTGACGGAACCCCATTTAACACCCTAGAATTCTTAAAAAGAGCCCCATTCATAAATAGGGAAGAAGTAGCCCTTAGAACAACAGGAGAATTTTATTCCAAAACCATTCAATATTTAAGAAAAAAGCCTGAACTAGATTATGAAACTATAATTATCTATATAAGAACCCAAAGATTAGATGATAAAAGTGCTTTTAGACCCATAAGTAAAGAAACAATATATACATCAAAAATAAAACTACAAGATAAATATTTAACTTCTGAAGATAAAACAAATATCATAAACTATATAGAATTATCAAACCTACCACTAGTCTATAAAATATATAGTATAGTTAAGAAAATGTATATTTCTGGTGAAATAACCACCCAAGATATAGAAAAATTAAAAAATAATAACCAAAATAAAAGAAAGTCTATAAAAAAATAACTTTCTTTTTTTATAAAATTAGTGACAATTAATAATAAATTTGGTAAAATAAAAATAAATAAGGAGGAATTATGAACGTAAAAAATAATTATAACGAATGTATAACCACCATATCATATTTCAATATAACACCAAATATTTTAATGAAAATAAATCCCGCTGAAAACGGTATGCCAAATTATTATTTTAAAGATTTAACCAAAAACATAAATAAACAAGAAAAAATTTACAAAACAATAGATAATTACATTTAGGAGCCAATATGAAAAAAATAATAAAACATATCCTAATTACTATCCTTATCCTTGCCCTAATAATAACAATCCTTATCATAGCCTTCTATAAAAGAGCAGATAAAACCGGCTACATTCTCGGGCCAGTCGAAGACTACTCCCAAAAAGAAAATATTTGGACCACCATATATGGAAACAATAAAACAAGCAAACTAGACAATATGAATATAGATTATAACAGTGACTTAATAAAAAGTGCAATGAAATTCTGGGATATCCTAACCGGAAACTATAAAGATGTCGAAAAAGAAATAGATACCCTAACATACTACTACGAAATAAAAGGAGGATACGAAAAAACAACTTATGAAGATGAACCATATATAATACCATATCTAACAAACAAAAGTACTAAATCCGTAATTATCCTAAGTGGAGGAGGCTTTATCTATAAATCAATGGATGGAGAAACAAAAGAAAGTAAAGACGTCGCTGTAGAATTAAATAAACAAGGAATAAACGCCTTTCTTCTTCATTACCGCTCTAACCCTTACGAGTGGCCAATAAGTTACTTAGATTTACAAAGAGCCATAAGATATATAAGATATAATAGTGATAAATATCAAATAGATAAAGACAACATCAGTATTATAGGTTTTTCTGCTGGCGGTAACGTTGTAAGTACTTATATAAATCAAATAATGGGGAAAAATCTATTTGATGAAGGCTATTCCCAAGACAATATCGATTTAGAAGACGACACCATAACAAAAGCAGCAATGATATATCCAGCCATTAACTTTAACAACAATCCAACAATGCTTTTTACAATGTTCCCAAGTAAAGACGTAAAAAACGCCCAAACTCGAACTAGTCTATTAGATAAAACCGACAACGTCAAACACTTCTCTTCTAGTAATATTAAACAATATATAAGTTATGGCGGTAACGACCAAATGGTAGGAACAGAAGAAATAAATAAATACATAAAAAAATGTGAAGAAACAAATACCAGTATAACCAAAAATTATTTAGAAAAAGAGGGACACGGCTTCGAAACCAAAAAATACATAGATAACTATATAAACTGGCTTCAAGAATAATAAAACCCTAGTTTCATAAAAAAAACATAAAAAAAACTTTAAAAAAACCATAAATTGGTATATAATTATAATGAGTAGGTGATGTAAAATGGCAAAGAAAAACTATAACTTAACAATAGATAACCTTTTAGACAAAGTAAAAGAGTATGATGATAATAAAAAACACCTAGATATGATAAGAAAAGCTTACGAGTATGCAAACAGTAAACACTTCAATCAAAAAAGAATAACCGGAGATGACTATGTCCAGCATCCCCTAAATGTTGCCCTTATTTTAACAAATATAAATTCCGATTATAAAGCAATATGTGCAGCACTTCTTCACGACACTATCGAAGACTCCGATGGAACTTATGAAGAAATAAGCAAACTATTTGATAAAGAAGTGGCCAATCTTGTTGAATGCGTAACAAAAATAAATAGAATAAGTTTCACTTCTGAGTCAGAACAAATGGCTGCTAATCAACGAAAAATACTTGTCGGCCTTGCTGAAGACGTAAGAGTAATTATCATAAAGTTAGCAGATCGCCTTCATAATATGCGTACCCTTTATGTAATGCCCCTAGAAAAACAAAAGAAAAAAGCCAAGGAAACCCTTGAAATACTAACCCCTGTTGCTCATCGTCTAGGAATATATAAAATAAAAAGTGAACTAGAAGACCTATCTCTAAGATACTCTAAACCCGAAGCATATTATGATATCGTTGAAAAACTAAACCTAAAGAAAACCGAACGCGATAAAGCCGTAGGAGAAATGCTTAGCGAAGTATCAAAATTACTAGATGAACACAATATTAAGCACGAAATAAAAGGAAGAAGTAAAAGCATTTATAGCATATATACCAAAATGAATAAAGGCAAAAGATTTGATGATATCTATGATATCCTTGCCCTTCGTATACTAGTAGATACCAAACAAGAATGTTATCTAGCATTAGGTCTCATCCATTCCAAGTATAAACCCGTTCCCAAAAGATTCAAAGACTATATCGCTATGCCAAAAACAAACCTTTATCAAAGTCTCCATACAACAGTCTTTGGTGTGTATGGCCAACTATTCGAAATCCAAATAAGAACTTACGAAATGGATCAAATAGCCGAATACGGAATAGCATCCCATTTCGCTTACAAAGAAAACAAAGCCGTAAATGCCAAAGATGCAATGGAACAAAAACTCCAAATCTTTCGTAGCATAATAGAACTAAATGAAGATACCAAAACCCCTGAAGAATTCATAACAAGCATAAAAAAAGATATCCTAACCACAAGTTCTATATATGTATACACCCCAAAGGGAGATGTCATAGAAATGCCCGAAGGAGCAACACCCGTCGATTTTGCCTATAAAGTTCACAGTGAAGTAGGGGACACAATGACAGGAGCGGTTGTTAATGATAAAATAGTTCCCCTAAACTACGTTCTCAAAACCGGTGATATAATCAAAATAAATACCAATAAAAATTCCAAGCCAAGCAAAGACTGGTTAAACTTTGTAATAACCTCTCAGGCCAAAAACAAAATAAAATCATATTATAGCAAATTAGAAAAAGACGAAAATCTTGCTAAAGGACTCGAAATTCTTGAAAAAGAGTTCCGGAAGAAAAATATGCCAATTAATGAAACCCTAAATAAAAATCTTCCCGAAATACTAGAAGAACTAAAACTAAAAGACCTAGATGAACTATATATAGCCCTTGGAAGTGGTAAAGTAACCATCACCGCCGTTATCAAAATAATCAAAAATAAAGAACCAAAATGGAACATTCCCAAAATATTCAAACTCCAATCACCAAGTCCCAAAAAGCAACCCAAAAGCAAGGATGAAAACACCAAAGATGCCATTTTGGTCGAAGGCCTTGATGACATAAAAACCACTATATCCGGTTGTTGCAAACCCATACCAGGAGACAGCATCATAGGCTACATCACCAAAGGAAGTGGAATAACTATCCATAGAAGTAGTTGCTATAACGTCGTAAACCTCGATGAAAGACTAATAAACGTCCATTGGAATCCCGAATGCCATAAAAGTTATCCTACGGACATCCTCATTTATACTGAAACCAGAGATAAATTAGTTGACATCATTACCAAAGCAAGCAGTAATAATATCACCATAGATAGAATAGAAACCATAAATAAAGGCGAAAATAAAATATATCAAATGACGGTAATAACCCCCAATACCGAAACCCTAGATAAATTCATAACCGCCCTAAATAATATGAAAAACATAAAAAAAGTCGAAAGAAAGGTAAACTAATGAAAGTAGTATTACAAAGATGCAAAACAGCATCAGTTAAAGTGGACAAAAAAATTGTCGGAAAAATAAACGGGGGCCTACTTATCCTTGTCGCCTTTACAAGTGAAGAAGATATTACCAATATACCCTATATGGTAGACAAAATAGTAAATCTAAGAATATTCGATGATGAAAACGGTGTTATGAATAAGAGCCTATTAGATATCAAAGGTGAAATACTATCCGTAAGTCAGTTTACACTATACGCAGATACAAAAAAAGGCCGTCGTCCCAGTTATATAGATGCCCTTGCCGGAGATAAAGCCATTAAACTCTATGAAAAGTTCAATAAAGAATTTACCAAGTACAACATAGAGCCTCAAACCGGTATCTTTGGAGCAGATATGGAAGTATCCCTCATAAACGACGGCCCCGTAACCATAATAATAGAAAAATAAGGAGGAGAAAATGAAAAAAGACAAAATAGATTACAAATTAGTAAACATAACCCTAATCCTCTTAATAGTATTACTAATATACCTAATAAGAGGTGTTTGGCTTGGAGCTCTAAAAACAGTAGGAAGCATAATATTTCCTTTCTTACTAGCCTTTGCCCTAGCTTATGTATTATACCCAATGGTAAAAAAACTACAAGAGGCCGGAAGTCCTAAGTGGCTTGCCATTCTAACCGTATCCCTAATAACCTTTGGAATAATACTAATAGTACTCATATTAGCTGTACCAATGCTATATGAACAAACCCTACTATTTATAAGCAATATATCCGTATTCGTATCCGATATATCAAGCAAATACGAATTAAACCTAAAAGTATTACAAACCTCCCTTTCTCAAATATCAAGTGATATGATGGAAAGCGTAGGAAAGTACTTATCAAGTGGAGCCATAAACCTAGTAAATACCGGTGTAAGCGTTGTAGCTAACGCCATTGTAGTTATAGCTGCCAGCCTATACATAGTAGTAGATATGGAGAAAATAAGAAAATTCCTCAAAGAAAACCTAACGGGAAAAAGAAAGAAAGCCTATAACTATCTAAAAAGACTAGATGTAGAAATCTCAAATTACATAAGAGGAATGGGAATGAACATTATCGTTCAAGGCCTCGAATACACCTTTGCCTTCTTTATAATCGGCCACCCCAACTTCCTAGTACTAGGCCTATTATCCGGAGTATTTACAATAATACCAATCTTTGGAGGACTAATCGTAAGCATACTAGCCCTTCTAATATCATCCGTTATAAGCACTAAACTATTTATACTAACAGCCGTAATACTAGTA
>USTO01000006.1 GCA_900557675.1 uncultured Mollicutes bacterium | reverse complement strand
CTTTTCGAGCCACATTACCCCTATTAGTACTAGCAAGCCCTTCCAGTTCAGAAATAAACTTCTTAATATTCTCATTATCATTTCTTAAAACCGTAATCTCTTTCGAAATATCCGAAATCTCATTCTTCGTATCATAAATACACTTAACAATACTATCCCTCTCATCATCAGTCTTACCCATATAAGTAGCCTCTAAATCCTTAAGTTCCCTCTCTAAATTATCCCTATCACGAAGAATATTCCCCCTTCTTTCCTCATCAGCACCAATTATATCATTTAATCTCTTAATATCAAGTCTAGCCTCACTAATCTTACTCGTCTTAACCTCTATCTCCCTATTAACACTCCTTAACCCCTCTCTATACTCTTCAAGCCTCCTCTTAATACTAGCCATATCACGATTATAGCCCTCAATCTCACTTGTAATCGCACTCATATTACTACTCCTAATCTGACTACCACCCACAATCGTACCGCCAGCATTAATAACTTGCCCATCCAAAGTCACTACCTTGTACTTATAATGAGTAGCCTCACTAATCCTACTAGCACTCTCGAAATCCTTAGCCCCAATCACATTCCCGAGCTCACGCAAAACCACAACCCTAAACTTAGGATCATAACTAACCAAATCAGCTAAAACACCAATATATCCCTCAATATTTTCAATGGCGCTAAGCGAGGCTTTATCAATAAACCTCTCTTTTACCGAAGAAAGCGGATAGAAAGTAATCCTCCCCAAATTATTCTCCTTTAAATAACTAATAATACTATAAGTACTCTCCTTATTATCAACAATAAGCCCATTACTACTACTCCCCAAACTAGTATTAACCATAGTACTATATTCCTTATCCATAGAAAGAACATTCCCAATAATATCATATACCCCCTTAAATCTCTTATTATTAAGAACCATTCTAACACTCTTAGGAATATTAGTACCACTATTAATCTTCTCTTCTAAGAAAGAAATCTTATACTCAAGATCCATAATATCCCTCTCTCCCTTAGAAATACTATCACAAATCCTATCCCTTTCCTTACACTCCCTATTATACTCATCTACTAATACCTTGTTACTATCTTCCTCACCCTTAACTTTCTCCCTATTCACAAATAAACCATTATCCATATCCCGAATACTATTACTAATAACTAAAATCTTCTCTTTAAGTTCCCCAACCCTTCTTTCAATATCACTATTATCACTATCCTTGCTCCTCTCATCAAAAAGCCTTAAATCCCCCTCTAACTTTTCTGCCTTTTTAGAAAGTTCCAGTAACCCATTCTGCTTATTAAAAATATCCTCTTCATTCTTCTTTAAAATATCCTTATTCTTCATAATATCAATATCATAAGAACCACTATTAGAAGAAAGCTCAATAATCTCATCATTAAGCCTCTCAATATCCCCCTTTAAAGAATTATATTCATAATTAAGCTTATCAATATCACTAACCATAAGAGAAATCTCCGTATTAGCAAGTTTATCCTTACATTCCCTATACTTAAGAGCCTTCTCACTCTCTATCCTAAGAGGATCAATCGTCCTCTCCAATTCCCCAATAATATCACTAACCCTATTCAAATTAATATTAGTCTTATCAAGTCTCTTAATAGCATCCTCTTTCCTCTTCTTATACTTAAGAACTCCTGCTGCCTCTTCAAAGATAACTCTCCTATCTACAGCCTTAGTAGATAAAATCTCATCTATCTTACCCTGACTAATAACATTAAAACTCTCTTTACCAGCACCACTATCCATAAAAACATCATTAATATCCTTAAGTCTACACCTCTCATTATTAAGATAATACTCATTCTCACCACTTCTAAAAATAACCCTCTTAACACTAACCTCATCAAATAAAAGAGGAAGATGATGATCACTATTATCAAAAACAAGAGTAACTGAAGCACTATTTAAAGGCTTCCTATTCTTACTACCCGAGAAAATAATATCCGTACTATTATCTCCTCTTAAAGCCTTAATAGACTGTTCTCCTAGAACCCATCTAACCGCATCAACAACATTACTCTTTCCCGATCCATTAGGACCAACAATAGCATTGATATCCTTAGAAAGTTCTATATTAATTTTATCTGCAAAAGACTTAAAACCATAAGCCTTAATCTCTTTTAAATACATAAATATCTACCTCACATAAAGAAATTATAACATTTTTAAACAAAATAGTAAAGTTAAACAAAGTAGAAACATACACTTAAATGAAAGAAGGAGGTATATATGAACGGAAGTTATTACCCAAATAACACCTTCCCAGGTACTAGTCTAGGAGGGGTTCCTAATAATCAGTCTGTACCAAGTTATGAGCAAACCCAATCAATGATAAATCCTACTACTATGGAACAGTCCTATATAGAGAATATATTAAGATTAAATAGAGGAAAAAAAGCCAAATTTCATATAACCGTACCAGGTTCTGAAAAATGGCAAGATCGTGTATTCGAAGGAATAATAGAACAGTCAGGAAGAGATCATATCATAGTATCCAATCCCTCTACTGGAGAATGGTATCTGATACTAATGATATATCTAGACTTTGTAACCTTCGAAGAATCTATTAATTTCATAAAAGATTTTTAATAATCTTTTTTATATTATCCTAATATATAAGGATCAGTAAGGGTACCTGTACCACTTGTAATAGATGCACTAGGGGTTAGGTAGAAGACTGGGGATACCGCAAGGGCGTAATAGCTGCTGTAAGTGGAGACTGCACCTTCGCCGCTGGCGAAAAGCACATAACGGGATTCTCCCGAATTCAGCGACATTAACCACTGGTTAACTCCTGCGTTATATAACCAATCCTTATTACTGCATTCTCCAAAATAATTAAATAACTCTGTTCCTGTCGCACATACATTCCCTGCTGCGTATCCATAATCACTAGGGTACATTAGTCCTACCATTCCATCCCAGTAAAGAGGCCTATTTTCATCATATCTTAAAGTTCCCCTTTCATATCCATACATTTCATTAGTTAATGGAGGATTATTATTATACCCTCCCAAATAATATCTACTAATATCTATATTACTTTTTGCCTTATCACTTAATTTATAATTAGTAAAATTAACATTTATTGTTTCTGGAGCATCTTTATCTATATAATAATTATCATAAGTACCACTTGTTCCATTCCACCATGCTCCACTATTTAAAAGCTTCATTATACTAGCTCCACTTGTTAAACTATTACTAAAATTACCATTAGTCGGTGTTGCCCATATATTATAATTATCACCATTTTCATCCAAATCCCAACTATATAAACTAGTTGTTCCATCCGTTAGTGGTGTTGCTTTTATTACTTTTAACCTATTTGTCTTACTCCTTTCATCATATATACTTCCTATTATTCTATATAAACCATTTTTTACATTTAATTTATGAGGCTTATCATTCATTTTTGTTATTAAGGCACCCTGATTACCTTGTAGTGGAAGTTTAATCACTGACATTTGCATACAAACATTTTTATCAACATTTCCATAATACATTGACCCTATAGAACCTCCATTATAAAGACATTCACTATTTGTTTCATTATAGGTCATAGATCCTGCTGGAGCAACAATTTCAAATGTACTTGTAGGAATATATAAATTTACACCAAGACCAATGTCAAGTTTATATACAACTTCATTTTCACAATCAAAATTAGCAGGCCATTCTCCCATACTAAGATTTAATAACTCATTACCATTAAACATACATCTACTTTCTGTTGTATTCATATCTGGTAATAATATATAGTTATTAGGATTAGGTCCATAATACCTATAATCAGTAACTGCTGGTATTTCATTTCCTGTTGCACTACTACTAGCTGGTATTGCACTATGTGTAACTTTATATACACCACTACCATCATTTCCATCACTACCAATATCTAAACTTTCTACTTTTTTAGTTGCTAACATATATTCTAAACTAGAATTACTACCATCTACTACAAAACTAAAATCAAAGGATTGATTCATCATACTACTAGGGTTATCACCACTAGCACCATCTATATAGATATATAAAGTATAACTAGTAAGTGATGTAGTTAAACTACCATCTGTAGTACTTAGTGTAAGTAAACTAATACTATCTCCTGCTTTACTAGTAGAAAAGTTACCACTCTTAACACTAGTACCACTAGCATTAACTAAGTTATACTTAAAACTACTATGATTTAAACCACTATCAATACTATTAACCTTTAACTTAAAGTCTACTGTAACCGTATTACTAACAGTATCCTTTAACTTAATCTTAATATCTTTCTTAACAACATCCTTACCCCCACTAGTATAACTAGCAACAGGCATTAAGTTAGCACCTGTTATATCACTACCATCAGATAACTCTACTACTGCTCCCTCTACGGTAAAACTAATATCCGTATTAGTAGTACTATTCCATATAAAGTAACCAAATGCTACTCCAATACTAGTTATTATAATTGCAATTAATACTGATACTATAGCTATTTTCTTATTAATTTTCTTTTCTTCCATATTATCAATTTCCTTTCTCTATTATAAAATAATTATAACATTAAAAAAAAATTAATACAAGCATTAATTTTTTTTTAATGTTATAATTCATAGAAAAAAGAACTCCTAAAAGATTCTATTTCTTAAATATATATTTACTAGGTGAGCCTTGTTTTATAAATTCATTTTCAAGTAATATAGCAATTAACTCCGAAGCCCTAGATTTCTTAACACCTAATAATTGAACAATGTTTTCTCTACTAAATTCATATTTATAAGTATATCTATCAAATAACTTTTGTATTTGTTCATAAGTACTCTTTCTAAATGTATCAGGTAAATACTTATGTAATTTTATAAGAAAATAATCCTCATCACTAACAATATTATTATTATCATTATTTATATTACTACTAACATTTTCTTTACTACTATTAATATAACCCTTATTAGGAAATGTAACCGTAAAACTAGAATTGTTAGAACTAAATATAGGTTTAATATCACAGTCATCATAAGAAGATAAAATTCTAACAAGACCACTACCTCTTCGTTCCATATAATTAAGCCTATTAAAAATGTCTGAAATAATCCTATTTCTACGCATTGAAGATATTTTCCTTATATCAAGATTTTGTACAAAACTACCATCCATCATTCCCCCAGGAGAAGTAATTTCTAATCTATCATCAAACATATCTATATGTATTTCTGACCCAACTATTTGATAATCTCTATGAATAATAGCATTAACAATGGCTTCACGTACAGCCCTTAAAGGATAATCCTCTTTTTCTACACGTTTAAGTCCTTGTATTTCCCAACTAAGACGAGAATTATTCTTAACAAAAGTTTCCGCATTTGTAAGTAAAGAAATAATACTACCAGTATATTCTTTATCATCTAAGGCATCTCCTAAGGTTGAACCCTTAACTAACCCTTTCCACCTTGTACAAAATATCCTTGATTGAACTAATAAACCTTGATCTGAAAGTAATAAACCTGCATTAGTAACTTTATTGTCAGGCGTCATTAACTCTAAGGATATATAATCTTTATCACAATTAACTTCCTTTCCAGTTTCTTTTTTTAAACTTGCACTAAGTAATGTAAAACTAACATCTGATATATTATATTTACTAGGAAGTTCATCAAAAGTATTATTTTGACCTTTCAATATTAAATTATCTAAAATATGTTTAGGAGCAGGGATAGTTTCATTACCAGCTCTGATAAAAGCTTCTTTCCGCCCATCTCCTTCATAGTAATATGGCGTTTTAGGTCCATCACCTACATTTACTTCTAAGAAATCTTTATTATCTTCCTTAAAAGAATTTAATTCATATCTTGGTAAAGGAACTATCTTTGCGTTAATTAATTCTGATATTTTTTCAGAAGTAAAATTAACATCTTCAAGACCAACAGGCATCCTATCTTTATCACGAACACCAAAAAGTAAAATACCACCACTACAATTAGCAAAAGCAGAAACCGACTTCAACCAGCTTTTAGGTTTATTAACTTCTAGCTTTTCTTTAAAATCAATATTAGAATTTTCTACACTATTATAATCACTTAATTTCATATATTTCATTCCTCCTTACACTTATCATTATACTATATTTATAATAAATTTTATAGTCTTTATTTTCAAAATTGTCCGGTTATAACCGGACTTTTTTATCCTAAACCGGACTTTTTTGGCAAAATAATAGAAAATTGTCCGGTTTAAAGTGAAGTTTTGGTTCAAAAACCGGACTTTTTTATCTTAAACCGGACACTAATATTACTATCCATTAATACCAATAACACTATCAATAGGGATACTTATACATACTCCCTTAGCCTCTGTTTTAATACCACACTTAACACTAATATAGTGCATAATATTATTCTTCTTATACTCAGGAGTAACAATTAAAACAATATCCTTTTCCGGTTCTATCTTTAACTTAAGAAAGTTCGCATTACCAGTTCCTAAACTCCTACCACTAATAACTGTGCCACCACTAGCTCCCCCTTTCTTGGCTGCACTCATTACCATATCACTATACCCCTCCAATACTGAAGTAATAACCAAATGATACCTATCATTAACTTCCATATCAATCTCCTCCTTATAACTGCTAAGTAAATCCCTAACAAAACCATTACTACTAGATAAAGGGATACTAAAACAAATACCATTACCAATCTTCTTTAAAGAAAGCAAGTAAGAAATATCCTCAAACACCCTAATCTCTACACTCTTCGTAATTAAAGAAGCATATATCCTCTTCTCTCTTCCCTCTATCCCATAATAATCAAGTAAACTATTACTAGCCGTTCCTCGACCATTACAAACAAAACTAAATACCAAATTATGTTCTAAAAATATCTCCCTAACAGCATCATCCATATCACTATTAGTAATTAAACATAACAAATTAATCATAAATACTTCCTCCAATTATAATCCCTAATACTATCATCATAACTATCATAAGTACCAAGAATCTTACTCTTAAACCTATAAACGAGACCAAATATCTGAATAACAACAATAGGAAGTAATGTAACAAGAGCAACTAAACCAAACGCATCAGTCATAATATTACCCCCTAAACTATACGTAATACCAATAGCCATAGGCAAAAGAAACGATACCGTAAGCGGTCCACTAACAGCACCACCCGCATCAAAACTAATACCCGTAAAAAGCCTATTAACAAAGAAAGATAAAATTATACAAATAATATAACCAATAACAATTATAGGAGCTATACTAAATCCCGTAATGGCCCTATAAAAACTAATACCAACGGCAATACCAACCGCTAAACTAAGACACTTTCTAACCGACTTTCTCTTAATACTACCCGATGTAATATTATCAATCTGTTCATTAAGCAAATTAACTGCCGGCTCAGCACTAACAATAAGATACCCAAGTATGGTCCCTATGGGAATAGATAAGTAAGCAAGACCCCTCATACTTAGACTCTCTCCAAGAAGATATCCCATTGAAATAAACCCAACACTAGTTCCCACTAAGAATATACTAAATCCAAGTAGTACTAATACAAATCCAACAACAATTCTCCTAATATCCCTCTTACTAAAACACTTTGCAATAAAACCATATACCAAAAATAATACAATAAAAGGAAATAAAGTAATAAACACTTCCCCAAAAGAAGAAATAAAACTATTAAAATATAAACCATAAACACTATTACTAGTAGTAAGACTACTAATATCATAAAAACTATCCGTATTATAAAAAAGTCCTAGTATTAAAACAATCATAACCGGACCAATAGAACAAAGAGCAAGGGAACCAAACCCATCCTTTTTAGCATCCTTATCCGTCCTAAGACTACTAAGACCCAGTCCCAAAGCCACTATAAAAGGAACACTAATAGGTCCAGTCGTTGCTCCCCCTGCATCAAAACCAATAGCATAAAAACTACTAGGAACAAATAACATAAGAAGAAAAATAATACCATAACTAATCAAAATTAAAGTATTAAAATTAAGCCTATAAATACTTTTAAGCATACCAAGTACTAAAAAAATACCCACACTAATACTAACACAAATAACAAGAACACTTTTCGGAATACTAGGAAGCTCTCCCGCCAAAACCAAAAGATCAGGCTCCGATAAAGTAAGAACAAAACCAATAAGAAAAATAGTAATAACAAAAATAACAATATTACCCCTTTTTCCTAAACTAGTACCAAGCCTTTTTCCAAATAACTCAATACCTACCTTAGCACCCAAACTAAATAAACTCTTACCAATAATAAGAAGAAATCCCCCCAGTAAAAAAGAATAAATCTTTAAAATAGGAATATGTAAGAAAATAGCTAATACCATCACAAGAAAGACAATAGGAATAATCTCCATATAACTTTCCTTAGCTATTGATAAGCCCCTTTTTAGTAAATTCATAACTACTCCTTCCTAGATTCCCCTGTAGCATAATCAATAGAAATACCATCCTGAACATTATAAACAAAAACATTAAACATAAGACCCTTACCATTATCATCTAAAGAATAAGCCTCCATAAGTACACCCTTACTAAGTAAATTATCTCCCTCAAAGTAAGGAGTTACCCTATATAAAACACGCCCTTCACTATCCTTAACATAGTTAGCAACCCTATTCTCAAACATAAGCATAACATCACTATTCATCTGCCTAGTACAAGTAATTAAATTATTAGGATTAGCATTTTCTCCCGTTAATTGATATCCAATTAAATGACACCTATTATATAAATACTTTCCATTAACACTATCATACTTTACAGTATGCCACCCCGTAGGCTTAATCATACCAATACTACCCCTTTTTTCCGTAGGCATAGTCTCTTTACTAACAATTGCAAAAGCCTCTGTACATCTTCCCAGACTATCCAAGTCTCCATACTCCTCAAAACTACCCCTTTTCTTATCTTCATCAGTAAAGAAAGGAACATTATTATTAACATTAACAAAATCACTACCACTATAATCCTCTATATCACTTAAACTACTAACCTCTTGTGTTTTAAAACTACTATCAGTACTATCTATATATTCATTATAAATAAAACCCATTGCTAATACTAAAGCAAGTACTATATATTTTTTTATATTCTTCATACTATCATCCTTCACTTATTATGCTAGTGTTAAAGCAAATACTACACTATCATTATTTTACAAATTAATTATATAATTTTTTATAAGTACTGTCAAGAAAAAGAAAATAAACAAATTACTTTTATATTTAATGGTTTGCAAGCAAAAAAAGAATAAATATAATACTTAAAATATATAAGTATATATTTATTCTCATCTGTTTTATCCCAACCAACATTAAAGGCATTTTAAAATCGTTCTTCCACTTATTCATCTCTTTTACTATTTTTCAATACATACAATATCCCTCTATATTCATTTTAACATTTTCGGGCAAATTGTACATATTTTCTTGCTATTTTCGTGCAAAATGTCCGAAAATTATAAAATTCCCTTTCAATTAACTTCATAAATACATCTTTAACAATTACCATCTAATAAGATTATAACAAGGTTATTCCGCATTTTCAATATTTTTCTAGTTTTGCGTAATAACACCCCTTATATAAGCCTTACTACCCTTACGCTTAACAATACCCTTACAAGTATCAAGTTTAACAATCTCTCTCCCCATATATTCGCCAAGTCTCTTCCTAAATTCCTTAAGAAATAACACACTACTAACATCCTTACCCATATACATTTCCTTCAAAAACCAATCATTATTAACAAAATCATCAAAGAAACCATCAACCAAAAACAACATAACTTCCTCATCAATATTATTCATATTCTCTCTAAAAGACACCCTTCTATCCATATATTCCAAAGTATCAATAACATACATCCTTCCCCTATTATAAAGAATATTATACCTAACATCATATAACTTAACACCACTATCCGTAACCACCTTAACATCCCTCTCTATTCTATTAACAGCCCTTTCCAAACTATCAAGATTAGCAGAAAGAGGATTAATATCACATAAATTACTCGCCTTTCTATAACTAGAAGTATACCCCACTACTTCTCCATTAACCAAAATAACATCCCTAGGCCATAAAAAACTCCCATTCTTAATACCACTAAACCTAAGCAAAAAGTCCTCCGAATAGCCACATTTCTCATTATCAAAGTACTCATTAAAAACCTTAATAACCGTCCTATCACTTTCCCTTAGAAAACACATTCCCTGACTACCCTGTCCAATAAATCTTAAACTTTGCAAATAACAATTAAAAATCCCTTTACTATTAAATTCCATTCTCTTCCCCCCTAAGTACCTAACATTATAACATATATTTAGTAAAAATACAAATTATTGTTCGTTTTTTGTTTTAACATTACCCTATTGGGGGTAGAAAAAAATAGTATCACTACTACTTTTATACACATTAATTATAATTAGAAAATATCTTAACAATATTATAATTACCATTATCCCTGTTATATTTCAAGTAAAACTTCCTTTTACCAGAAGACGCATTACTACCAGCCTCTAAAGAACTAGCATAATAAATATCATAAGTAACTACAAAATACTCCCCATCCATACTTACCACAGGATTTCGGAGAACAGTTAAATTATAATCAACAGGAGGTTCACTGAATCTATAATTATTCTCATATAAATCAACAAAATTATTAATATATCTAAAACTATTTTTAGCTTCTTCATTAGCCTTATCCAAGTCAAAACTACTAACATTAAAATACTTATAAAGTTCCTCTTTTACAATATCAACAGACGCATAACTACAACACTGTGAAGCAAAGAAAGCATAATCCAAATCACTAAAATTACCATCCTCAGCCTCGGTAAAAGTAGCAAGTCCCCTCTTAAAAACACTCAAATAACCATCAAGAAGAGGAGTAATCTCTTTAAGTGAATAACCATTACTATCTACATTCTTAGTTGTATCATTTTTACTCTTTTTATTATTATCAAGATTTACCTCTTTAATACAATCTTTCCAATTAGCCCTTTCATAAAAAACTTTCCCACTAAAAATACCAACACCAAATACCACCACTAATAATAAAACCATACCAACAATCTTTTTCATATCAATTCATCCTCTTTCTAAACCAATATTATCACAAATAACCAAAATAAACAAGAAAAATTAACATAAATAAAAAATTAATCAATATGTAAACAAAGAAAAAAGAGATTATCTCTTAATCTCCACTTCCTCGTAAACTTCCATAACATCATTCTCTTTAATATCATTAAAGTTCTCTATCGTAATACCACACTCAAAACCATTCTTAACTTCCTTAACCTGATCCTTCTCTCTAGCTAAACTATTAATACTACCATCATAAACAACAATACCATCACGAATAAGCCTTACCTTAGCACCCCTCTTAATACTACCACTAGTAACATAACAACCAGCAATAGTACCAACCTTAGAAAACTTAAACAATTTCCTAACAACAGCTTCACCAACAGCCCTCTCTTCAAATACCGGTTCTAACTTACCCTTCATAGCACTCTCAACCTCTTCAAGTAACTTATAAATAATATTATAAAGCCTGATATCAACGCCTTTTTCCTTAGCATATTCCATAATCTTACTACCAGGTCTAACATTAAAACCAATAATAATAGCATCACTAGCACTAGCCAAAACAACATCACTTTCCGTAACCGTACCAATACCACTTCTAATAATATTAATATGAATACCCTCAACATCAAGTTTAAGTAAAGAATTCTTTACAGCCTCTTCACTACCCTTAACATCACTCTTCAAAATAATATTAATATCCCTTTCTCCCTGACTAATCCTTCCAAAAAGATCATCAAGAGAAACAGCACCCCTTCTCGTATTATTCAAATTCTTAGCATTAAGAATCCTCTCTTCACTAATACTCTTAGCCCTTTTCTCACTTTCAAAAGCCATAAACTTATCACCAGCAGAAGGAATTTCACTAATACCCGTTATCCATACAGGCATAGAAGGCGTAGCAAATGTAAGATTCTCTCCCTTATCATTTTTTAAAGACCTAATCTTACCATAATAATTACCAACTACTAGGTAATCACCAAGTCTAAGTGTACCATTTTGAATAAGAACAGCACTAACATTACCAAGAGACTTATCCATCTTAGCTTCAATTACCGTACCACTAGCATACCTATTAGGATTAGCCTTAAGGCCCTCTAGTTCACTAATAAGAAGAATCCTCTCAAGTAAATCATCAATACCATCACCAGTCTTAGCCGAAATCTTAGAAACCATAACATCTCCGCCCCATTCTTCCGGAATTAAACCATAATTACTAATCTCTTGCATTACCTTATCAGGGTTAGCACTAGGCTTATCAATCTTATTAATAGCAACAATAATAGGAACATTTGCAGCCTTAGCATGATCAATAACCTCTACCGTCTGAGGCATAACCCCATCATCAGCAGCAACAATAATAATAATAATATCCGTAATACTAGCTCCCCTAGCACGCATCTCCGTAAAAGCAGCATGTCCTGGAGTATCAATAAACGTAATCTTCTTATCATTATGAGTTATCTGATAAGCATAAGTAGCTTGTGTAATACCACCAGCTTCTCCCTCAGCAACATTAGTCTTTCTAATAGCATCAAGAAGCGTAGTCTTACCATGATCAACATGACCCATAATAGTAACAACTGGAGGCCTTTCCACTAAATCATCTTCATTATCAATAATAACCAAATCCTCAAAATGCGTCTCATCCATACTCTCTTTTCTCTTAATATCAAGACCATATTCAAGAGCAATAATCTCTGCCGTATCAAAGTCAATACTAGTATTAATATTAACCATTTTACCCATCATCATAAGCTTCTTAATAATATCCGCTGGTGTAACCTTTAAATAACTAGCAATATCACTAACCGTATTACCCTCTTCAAATAGAAGAAACTTCTCCATATTCTCTTCCCTATTACTCTTTAATTTTTCCTTATGCTTATACATTTCTTTTCTTTGTTTTTGAAAATTCTCTTTCTTCTTTTGAACATTTCTCTTTTGATTGTTACGATTACTATTACCCTTTTGACTACTCTTACCAGTACCCTTAAAGTCACTATTCATATTACTCTTATGATTATTCTTGAACGTAGCACCAGTATCCACTTCTTCCAATTCATCCTCATAACTATCCGGAATGTCAAGTTCCACACCGGCATCACTAATATCATCATACTCCTTGTTCATAGTCTCATTATCAAGAAGAATAATATCATTATCACTAAGCATATCATTATCACTACTAGCCTCTATTCCAAGTCTACTACAAAGACCAAGCACGAACCCAACATCCTTGCCAATATCATTAGCATACTCAAGTACACTCATCATATCTATCACCTCCACAATTATCTATTCATTAATAATATCCATAATTTCATCATATATACTGTCCGGAACCAAAACCTCTAATCTCTTATCAAGAATCTTACACTTACGAGCCCTATTAAGAACTTCCATATCCCTTTTAAGATATACCCCGCGACCATTCATCTTGCCACTAAGGTCCACAGAAACCTCTCCATCCTTGTTACGAACAATCCTAATAAGATCCCCCTTAGGGCATTTCTCCTGACTAACCGCACAAGTTCGCATCGGAATTTTCCTCATAATTTCACCTACTCTTCGCTCGTAATTTCCTCTAAACTAACCACATCAACATTCTCATTTTCATCATTAACACTGGCACTATCGTGACTCTCTACTACACTATCAGTAGTACTATTATCACTTTCCAGTACATCTTCTGATACTTCCGAAACATTCTTAATTTCTATCTTATATCTAGTAAGACGAGATGCTAACTTAACATTCTGACCCTTCTTACCAATAGCAAGAGAAGAATTCTTGTTATCAACAATAACTAAAGCCTCTTTCCTCTTTTCATCCATAATCTTAACAATAAGATTCTTAGCAGGACTAAGAGCATTAGCAATAAATACCCTAGGATCCACATCATATAAAATAACATCAATTTTCTCACCATTAAGTTGTTTCAAAATACGATTAATTCTCGAACCCCTTTCACCAATAACAGCACCAATAGCATCAACATTAGGATTATTAGAAGATACCGCTATCTTACTTCTACTACCAGCATCCCTAGCAACAGAATGAAGAATAACTGTACCATCAATAAGTTCAGGAATCTCTGCTTCAAGAAGTCTCTTAACAAAACCATAATGCCTTCTTGATAACAATATAAAGAGTCCCTTAGGACCAATTTCCAATTTAGAAACATAAGCCTTAATACTACTACCCATTTCTAACTTTTCTCCAGGAATAATTTCATCCTTAGGAAGAACACCACTAGTTTTACCCAAATCAACATAATAATTACGAGAATCCTCTCTAGATAAAATACCAACTAAAAGTTCATCCTGTTTATCCTTAAACTCCTCATTAATCAAATTCTTTTCCGCTTCCTTAATCTTTTGAACAACAACTTGCTTTGCTGTTCCAGCAGCTACTCTACCAAAATCAAGAGTAAGAGGTACCTGAATATCAATAACATCACCAATTACTGCATCTTCCTTATATTCCTTAGCATCCTTTAAAGTAATCAAATCATCTTCATCATCAAAATCCTCATCTTCTACAACAGTCTTACAAATATACATCTTAATTTCTCCCGTTTCAATATTAAATGTAGACTTAACATTACTAATACCCTCTTTTTTCTTATAAGCAGCCGCCATTGCTGCTTCCATTGCTGAGGCTATCACACTCTTATCAATACCCTTTTCACTAGCAATAACATTAACAGCCTTAACAAGCTCATTCATCATTTTTTTGTCCATATTTACTCACCCTTCTCCTTTGTACTAATATCTAAGATGTAACTCTCCTCTATTAAGTCAGCCTCATCCAAAAGCGGGTTAATAACATCAGTTACTTCTACACACTTATCAATATCAATAACATCATTACTATCAATAGTAATTCTAAGAAAATAATTACTACCCTCTTTAACATATTCAATACTATCAATATTAATACCAAGATTGTTTACATCTTTCTCAATCAAATTTCTAACTTTTTCTTCAATCATACACTCCTCCATAATATCAATATAAAGAGTGGTTTTTAAGCCACTCTTTCTTCAAGACAATTACATTATAACACAAAGTTGCCCTATTTACAAGCCTTTTATGAAACATTTGTGAAATATTATCGTACTGTTCTTTCCCTAAGAACACTAATATCATCCCTATTTATACCCAAATAATCAAAATAATCATCAATACTATTAAACCTACTATTAAAAAGATTCAAAAACTTCTCCATATTCTCCATTTTAGAACCACCAAAAAAAGCCGGTAAATCAGGATTATTAACGTGCATTAACCTAATTTCATCTCTAAGATAAGTATAAGACACTTCATAATCAGCCAAAATATCATCATCATAAACCCCTGCAAGTTTTAAAAGTAACATTGCAATAACCCCTGTCCTATCTTTACCAGCCGTACAATTAAATAAAACCATACCTTGACTATTAATCATTACCTCAAACACTAACCTCATCTTATCCCTATTTAAAACAATATCCATATAACAATTAGGAATATCCTCTTCCCTTTGTGGAAAACCAGCACCAATAGAAATATTAAAATAATTAATACCCCTAATATTAAGAATATTAGGCTTTCTCTTTGCTTCAATTTCTGTTCTAAGATCAATAACCGTACTAAGACCCATTTTAAGTAACCTATAAATTTCTTCATTACTCATACCAGTAGGCAAATTACTCCTTATAAAAGAGCCAAACCTCGTTTCCCTTCCATTCAAAGTAGGATAACCACCCAAATCCCGCATATTCTTAACCCTATCATTAACAATTCTTCTCATACTATTCTACCCTACTTTCTAAAAAATTAAGAGCCTGCTCAAGAGCCTTTCTTCGCGGACTAATCATTAACTTCTCTTCCATAGAAAGTTCAGCTAAAGACTTATCACCCACAAAAAATATAGGATCAAAACCAAATCCTTGACTCCCCCTAGAACACTTACCAATAATACCATCCAAAGTATCAGAAAAAGCCACTTCAAAGTCCTTTCCCTTAATACCAATACAAGTAGTATAATGACATACCCTGTCACTAACTCCTTCCATTTTCTTAATAATTGCCCTATTCCTTTCCTCATCAGTACCCTTCATCCACCTTGCCGTTTTCACACCAGGAAACCCGTTCAAATAATCAATCTCTAATCCCGAATCATCAGCCATACAAATAAAGTCTTCTCCCACACTGTCATATAAACACCTAACCTTCTCTAAAGCATTAGCCCTAAAAGTATCCTTATCCTCATTAATAACAATATAAGTAGAAAGTTCCTTTTCAATATCTTCTATAGATAAAACTTCATAATCCTTAAATATTTCTCTAATCTCTAAAATCTTACCACTATTCCTAGTAGCAACTATAATCCTTTTCAATATAATAACCTCCATACTATATAAGATTACAATAATTAAGACCAAAAAGCAAGCCCTAATAAAAAATTACAAAAAAAAGGACTTATAGTCCTTACTGATTTTCAGTTGTAATCTGTAAGTTAAAATCAATATTACCACCAGAAGCATTATTCTCACAGTCAACATCTTGACCCTCAACCCACATATAAACTCTAACCTTAGTAATACCCTTCGTTAAAGATAAGAACTTAAACTGAGCCGTATTACCCTCGGTAGTCTTAAACTGAGGTGTAACCGCATCAAATAACGTTGCATTCTTTTCTGCTGTAGCATTACCAACTAAAACATTATTCTCTTTCGTAATGTCAGCCTTAATACCAGAATAACCAATAGCATCAGCACCATTTTCTGTTGTTGTAATACCATAAGTATCCCTAGCATGAGCTACAGCTGCTGCCTTATGAACATCATAGTTAGGTTCCCAAATACTAACAGGAGAGGCAGCTCCCGCATTAAGAGCCTGTACATCTGCTAAAGCAGCACCAGCTTCCGTATTACCCAAAACAGCAAAAGCCATTCTTGAAGCATTTTTAATACCCTTATCATCACCATCAGCCTTAACACCAGAAGTACTAGTCATATAAACATCAGTATTTTCATCAACCTTAAAGAATAAATCAAAAGCAATAAACTTACCCGTATCATTATTAGGCGTTTCCACAGATTTAGTCGCTGTTAAAATATAATCACCGCCCTCATTAGTACCAATTACACCGTGGAACATTTCCATTTTACCATCAGCACCCATTTTACCAACTGTAGAAACCGGTTCAATAGCCGTAGGAATCTGATTAACAGCAGCTGCATACTTAGCAGTAGCACCCTTAATATCATCAGACTGAACAATAGACTTCCACGAAGTACCATCTACAGAAATCTGAATACCATTTTGAGCCGCTACATTAACCTTAATATTATTAACATTAACCGTCTTATTAGAAGTAAACCATGCATAAGTTGAAGTACCCAACATAACACCAGTAACAAGAAGAAGTAAAATCATAAGTACTAGTTTTTTCTGTCTTCTCTTTTTCCTTCCCATAATAACGGAAGCCTTTTTATTATCCTTTTCCTCAGGATTACAAACACTTTCCACAATTTCATCCTTTTTCATAATTCTAACTCCTTTACAAATAACTACTATTTTCTACATTACAATAATATTCTATCATAAACTGTGACATATTGCAACAATTTTTTTTCAATTTTAAAATTAAATTAAAAGTGTAAACCAATCCCTACATAACCTTCTTATAAAACCAAACATCATCATAAGTAAGACCACTACTCACAAACGTCATATACAAAATAATATCATAAACCCTGTCTCTTAAAGAGCAAACATCATCATAACTCTGGAAAAACTCCGGAGAAACAATAAACCCACTCAAAGAATACCCATCACTAATAACCATATTAATATCCTTATCCTGCTTAATATTCAAATATTTCATAAAAGTAAAACTATTAAAAAGCCTCATCTCACTTACCCTATCAATTTTACTCCGAATCTCCTCATCACTAATATCCGCAAAATTCTTCTTAATACACTTAACCAAAAAGCCAAAATTACTACGGGCAATATTAATACAATCCATATAAGAAATATCATCACCTGCCATAATAAGCCTATCATTAAAAAGTTCCCTATCGGCTTCATCATAAAGACCCTTATTAATTAACAAAATATCTAAACAAGAAGCAGTAAGAGCACTATAATCCCGCTTAAATTTCTTTCTAAACGCAATTTTCTTATGTATGCTCCTAATCCTATTCTCATTCTTCCTAATCTCTTTCAAAATACCCTTGCTTTTAGACTTATAACCATTAAGACTCTCTCTAAGAGATTTAATTTCACTAATAATAAACGAAACATCACTGTAAAAAATAAACTCCTCTAACCCGTAATAAAACCCCTTAAGCTTATCCCTATCAATCATATCCCCTTCACTATAAGAATGAATACCCCTGTAAGAATCCATAACCCTATCCCGTTGAAAAGACTCTAACGAAATATCCCCCCTCTTAACAAGAGCTAGAAGCATAGACAAGTCATCCCAAACAAGATCCTCATAAATACCCCATATTCTTTTATATTCCCCATAAAAGTCCCCCTTATACTTGTCCATAATCTCCCGTTTCCTTTTCAAAACATAACTATCAAATACCCCCTTATACTTAAAATACAAAGACCTAAAACAAACCTCTAAACAAACAATAAAATCACTACATCTCCAGTAAATACTCTCAAAACACTTTTTAACCTCTTCCCTATCAAGATTCCCCATATTATCAAAGAAAACCCCCATATACTCATAAACAAACTCATTATAATCAAAGTCCTCTTTCCTAAGATTAACACCCACTAACTTAAAAATATCTATAGCCTTGCAAATATCCCCATTAACCTTATCCATATCAAACTTATAAAACTTACTAATATCAAAAATAACTCTATCAAGACCAACAATTTCATAAGAACTAGCATATTCCCAAAGAAAAACCTCTTCCGCATTCATCTTTTCAATAATATTAAGAAATTTATCAATATCAGGATTAATAACAATATCCCTAAATTTCCCTTTCCTCTTATCAATCTCTTTCATAACCCCATCCAAAATACCCCTTGAAGAATCCAAATACCCCCTTACAGTATCCAAATACCTATCCCTATTCTTCTTATTATTCTTAGGCAAAGTAGAAAGAACAACCCTCTCTTTCTCTATCCTCTCCTTAATATCACTAATCATTACCATCAGCCTCCTGTAATAGTCCCTCTAAATACCCAATATACTCATTCATAATATCCATAAGTTCCAAAATCTCTTCATTACTAAGATTCTCAATATCCATAATAACCTCCTCATATCACTTAATAAACAAATACCTATAAACCTCTCCAATCCGCTTATCACCATCATAAATACCAAACACAAGCCTATAAGTACCCGTTACCAAGTTATCCCGTAAATCCATAAAAATATTCGTACTACTACCAGGATTATTAAGCAAAATATACTCCATATCTCCACTCTTAACATAACTATTAGAAACATAATCAAGCAAATCAACTTTCGAATAAGAATTAGCATAAACACTATCATAATCCCTTCTAAATAAACTAACTCTAATACTAGGATTATCAAGTAAACTATCATAATTAACCGAGTAAACAAGCTTATTATTACCAAGAAGAGTATTACCAGTATCCTTATCAATAACCATCATTTCATCTCTCATATCAATATCAAGACCATATAAAGTATTAAGAACCCTAAAGGAAATAACCTCAGTATCTGATTCCTTAAGACCATAATAAATACCATCATAACTACCAAAAGAAGAAATAACCAGTTTATACTCCCCTGGGGCTAAACTACCCGTTGTGTTAATACCAATCGAAGAAGACACATTAGCAACACGTGAAGCCAAATTAATTCTCGTAGTACCATCTAAACGCGGATAATAAACATTACCCCTATACACAAACGAAAATCCCATTAAACTAGCTCCCGTAACTATGTTACCATCACTATCAATAAACGAAAGCATAACACCAAGTTTCATACTATCAAAACTAGTATCTACAATCTTTTCCGAATTAATAAACTGCTCTGTAAAATTAGTCTTAACATTAAGATTAACCCGTGAACCAGGATAAACATTAACTTCACTTAACCCAGCCTCAACATCAATAGTAGCACCCTTACCAGCATAAACACTATAAAACATTGAAGATTGCGATGCCCCCATAACATTAACAATAGTCCTATTATCACTACTCCTAAGTTCCACAAGTAAACTCCTATCCAAAACATCACTCTCTATCGAAGCATCCCCAAAGTCAACCAAAAAGATAAACTCCTCGTGAGCTGAACCCTTAGAACTATCATAATAAATCAAATTATTAGAACTATCACTATAAACATTATCATCACTAACACTACCCATCTTAACAAACGAACCAAAATCATAACTAACCTCTCCAAGAGAATCATACTCATTCTTACGCTCATTAAAATTATCAGAAGTAACAACATAATAATAATACTCAGGAACATCCCTACTAGCAAGATCAATCATCGTAATCTTAGTATTAACAGGAAATAAATAATTAGAAACCAAACTCCTATGATCCCCATTCTTATAAGGATTACTACTATTAGGCCAGTATAAAGAATAATAAGCACTAAAACTACCCTTATCCGTAATATTAACATCCGTTGTTGCAAACATCTCATAATGCTTAGAAGGAGCAATAGTAGCCTCATACTCCTCTTTATTAGTAAATAAAGCCCTTGACAAATTAACAACCACATTAACCCTCTCTACATCATTATTAAGATCATCAATAGGCGTACTAACCAAAAGAGATATCGTAACAGAACCCATATTACCACTACTACTAAGATTCTTCGAATGATACAAATAAAATACCAAACTAGGAACACCAGAAGTATTCTCACGCAAATACGTATTAGTACCACTAATACCATTACCACTATCAGTAACAAAAGAAGTACTACCATTAGTAATAAATCCCGATCCACTCTTTAACGAAAGACCCATAATATTATCAGCATCACTACTAGATTCAGCAACTCTCGGTACATCATACCCATTAATAAGACTAATACCACTATCCAGATTATCATAATTAAATCCCACTATCGAAAACGTACTATTAGGACTATAATTATTCCTAAGAGGAAGTTCAACTGTACCCAAAGACAAGTACTTAGAAGCAATCAAATTAACCTCATAAGAAGCAATCTGCTCTCCAATAGACCACATATAATAATTAGAATCCTCAGGAACAGGCTTAATATACCTAACTTCAATCCCATTACTACCATCATCAAGACCAAAATTACTATAAAAACCATTAACTTCCGTATTATGGTTAATTTCATGCATTCCCAAAACATAACTACCACTAGTAAAATAATAAAGTTGGGAACTATCAAGAATATCACCATTATTATAATTAGGACTATACATAGCTGTAGCAGGATTACCATTCCTATCATAAACATACATACCAAGAAAGCTCATACCCCTAACCTTACCATAAGCCGTAACATTCTCATTCGTAGCCACATTAAGATTCTTACCCTCTA
>USTO01000005.1 GCA_900557675.1 uncultured Mollicutes bacterium | reverse complement strand
GAATTTAAGTCTGTGGAGAAGTCTGGTTACAGGGTCTGTGAAGCAGAAAACATATCACTGCGAAGTGATGTAACTCGGGTATATTTTTAATTCTTACTTCCCCATAGGGCCCAAAAAAATATTTAATATATTGAATATTTGCTCTTAATATGTTATAATTACAAAGAAAGAAATAAGAGGTAATATATGAAGAAAGTAAAAGATAAAGCTCAAAAATGGATAAATAGAGTAATAAAATATATGAAAAACGAGCCCTTATACTGGCTCTTCGTAATCGTAACAACCCTTGATGGATTACTATTAAGAACTCTTACCGTGCAAAATCCCTTTACCATAAGGGCTCTCCTACTAGATCTAGCATTCAGTCTCCTAATAGGATTACTGTATCTAATAGGCCCCCGTAAAAAAAGATTTCGCAAACTACTCATAACATCCATAATATTAAGTGCAATATGTGTTATAAATTCAGCTTACTATAACTGGTATGAGTCCTTCGCATCCATCTCTCTTTTAGCATCATCAGTTAATGCCTTTGGCGTAACAGATACCATTAAAAAGGAAGTAGTACACATCTATGACTTCATCTACTTTTTAGCCCCTTTAATACTCTACGTAACAAGTTATGTATTGAAGAAAAAGAACAAAAGCACAACTTCGCAAATACTCCCCAAAAAGAAAATAGCTGTCCAAACAACCCTAGTATCCCTTTTACTAATAGCTATAAGTTCTATAATGATGCTGCCATCAGATTGGAGTAGATTAACCAAATTATGGAATAGAGAAAGTGTTGTATATGCTTATGGAATATACACGTATCAAACCGATGATTTTATTCAAAGCCTCCAACCCAAAGTAACCAATATCTTTGGCTTTGACCACGCTTTGAAAAAAGTAACAACCTACTATAACGAACACCAAACTAAACACAAAAATAATGAGTATACAGATATCCTTAAAGGAAAAAATATCATAGCCATACACGCCGAAAGCTTCCAAGAAATAGCAATGAACTTAACCTTTAACGGCAAAGAAGTAACCCCTTATGTAAATAAACTAGCCAAAGAAGGAATCTTCTTCTCTAACTTTTATTCCGAAGTAGCCGTAGGAACAAGCAGTGATGCCGAATTCACCTATGCAACCAGTATGATGCCCTCTAATAAAGGAACTGTCTTTGTAAACTACTTCAAAAACCAATACGTAACCATCCAAAACCTCTTAAAAAAACAAGGCTATAACGTATATAGTATGCACGGAAACGTAGGCAAGTTTTGGAATCGTGACGTAATGCACAAAACAATGGGCTACGACAAACTCTACGCTAAAGAAAGCTATAACATCGACGAAGTAATAGGCCTCGGCCTCTCCGACAAATCCTTCTTTACCCAGTCCATCCCCAAAATACAAGACATCAAAAACGAAGGCAACCCCTATTACATAACAATGATAATGCTATCTAACCACACCCCATTTAGCGACTTAGACCTAATGGAAGAATTCCCAACCACTATGACTGTAAATATAGGAGGAACCCCCGTAACAAGAAACTACATAAATAATACCACTCTTGGAAACTATTTCCGTTCCGTCCATTACGCCGATAGTGCCATAGGAGAATTCATAGAAAACCTCGACAAAGCCGGTCTCCTCGAAAATACCGCTATCGTAATATATGGCGATCACGACGCTAGAATATCCAAACAATACTACGATATACTATATAACTATGATCCCATAACCGACACAGTCCTAACCGAAGGAGATAAAGGCTATATCGACTATAACAATTACAGATACGAACTAGATAGAAAAGTACCATTTATAATTTGGACTAAAGACACCCAATATAATACAGAGGTAACAACCCCTACAGGAATGATAGACGTCTTACCAACTCTCGGAAATATGTTGGGCATCTCATCCAAATACGCTCTCGGTACAGACATATTCAACATAACAGATGGAGATAACACTGTCGTATTCTCTGACGGATCCTACCTAACCGATAAAATATACTATAACGTAGAAAACTCAGAAATATACAGTATCAAAAACGATGTAACTAGTGAAGACTACATAAAAGAAAGATGTAAGCACGCTGACGATCTCATCCAAGTATCAAACTACATAATAGCCTATGACTTAATAAAAGAAATGGAAGAAAGAAAAAAGTAGGGGAAGTATACCAAACTTCCACTCTTTTTTTCTTCTTCCATATTTTGCTCAAAGTGTAAACTAAAAAAAGCCTTTTTTGTAAAATAAAAATTGCTTTTTTTGTAAAGTAGAAGCCCCCATACTTCTACCTTTTTTCCTATTTATAACTAATATTAACCATCTTAGCATGCACCACAACCCTCTTTGTCCCCGTATCATCACAAGTAGATAAAGTAAGAATCCTATCATCCCCACTAACTACCGTTCCAAAATCAAAAATACTCCTATTCTTAAGTTCATTAACAAATCCCCCAAACTCCTCACTACTATTAAACATTGTCTTAAGATAATAAGCATCATTCTGTGTACTATAAACACTAAAAACCTTCCAGTTCGTATTATTACTAGGAGTAGATAACTTAATAATATAATTATTAGAATTAGTATACCAATTACTATTAAGCACCCATACCAAAGACCCAAACAAAGTCCTATTATTAAGATTATGCCCATAAATAATAGAATTATATCCATAACTATCATAGTTACTCCTATAATCACTATAAATCCACCCATTCGGATTATACCTACCCCCAAAATCATGATTCAAATAATACCCATTATCACTATGCCTAACAACCGGATAATTAACATAAGTCCCATTAACCTTAAGCCACGCCACCGTCTCACTATTCTTCCCCCTTAAACTATTAAAATCAACATCAATAAAAGGCACATTAATATAATCCCAGTAATCATTCGGATAATAAACATTCCCATTATCCCCGACATTCTCCTCACTTCCCTCATTAGGAGCATTAACCCCATTCATACCACTATTCTCCCCATTTTCCTCAATCACTTCCGTATTCGCCATAATATCCGTATAAAGATAATCCATCTTCAACTTCTGTACCGCCCATCTCGAAAACAAAAACACTCCCGAAAAATAAATAATAAGCGACAAACTCATCACCATAAGAGGAACTAACGGCTTATTACGAATCCTAATATCCCTCGTCTTCTCTGGCCTCATCACCGCCCCAATCCCAATAATAAGGTACTTCGGAAAGACCGTGAGCGAACTAATCAGCCCAATCACAAAATACTTAATCCCCCGCAAAACAATAATCGGCACCGCCCGCACGCCCAGCACAAAATACCTAAACATCACGATCCCCTCCTATTCTATAACAATTATATCACACATTCCCCCACTTGGACACATTTTTTACACTTGCCCTATCGGGGGCCACAAAAAATAACCAAAAATTGTACCAAGTCTCTTGTCTAAACAAACAAATTGTTGTATAATACACATAGATTTAGAATTTTAGGTGAGAAATATGGAAAATATAAAAGTAGGAGATAAACTCGAAATACACTGCTATAAACATAACGGTTCCCTTCATCGAAGATGGGACGAAGCCGTTGTCTTAGACGTCTTTGAAGACTATATCGTCTTCGGAAACAATCGCACAACTGTCATAGACTCAGATGGCAAAATATGGAAAACCAAAGAACCAGCCATAATGTTCTTCTTCAAAAACAAATGGTATAACATAATAGGACAACTAAAAGACTACGGCATATACTTCTATTGCAATATCGCCACCCCCGTCTTAATCGATAACAGAATCATAAAATACATAGACTACGATCTAGACTTAAGAGTATTCCCCAATGGAAGCTTTAAAATCCTCGATAGAATGGAGTACAAATATCACAAAAAACAAATGCACTACTCAAGTAGACTAGATTTCATACTAAAATACGAACTAGGAAACCTAATCGAAATGGTCCGTACCAAAGAAATGCCCTTTGACAAAAAAGCCGTCGAAGACTACTATATAAAATATATGGAATTAACAAAATAACAACCAAAACACTTGTCAAAAGAGTAAAACATCTGATATAATAAAGAAGAAAATACAAGAAGGAAGGAAGAAAAAAATGGAAGAATACAAAATAACGGTGCATAGCGAAGCCGAAATGGCTCACGTTGCCCAAAACATAGAATCAGAAAAATTCGAAAATATGGTAATAGGCCTAAACGGCGAACTAGGAAGTGGGAAAACCGTCTTTACCAAAGCCTTCGCTCACGCAATGGGAATAGACGAAATAACCTCCCCAACCTTTAACATAATAAAAGAATACCAAGGCGAACTAGACCTATACCATATGGATGTATATAGATTAGAAGAAGGACCAACTAACATAGGAATAACAGAATACTTCGATAAAGGCGGAGTATGCATAATAGAGTGGGCTGATATGATAAAACAAGACTTACCAGAAGAAAGACTAGATATATATATCAAAATAATAAACGAAAATACCCGACTATTAATACTAAAACCTTATGGAGAAAAATATATTCAAGTCTGCGAGGACATAATCTAATGAAAGCCCTATATATAGATACATCATCCGCTGATGTATCTATCTCACTATTAGACGGTACCCAAGAACTAAGAACAATCAATGAAAATATCCCCAATAAACACTCCATATATACCGTAAGCTATATCAATAAAGTCCTCAAAGACACCAATACCACTCCCGAAGAAATCCAAAAAATCTATGTTGTAAACGGCCCCGGATCCTTTACCGGTATCCGTATCGGTGTAACCATCGCCAAAACATTCGCCTATCTAAGAAATATCAAAGTAGTTCCCATAAGTACTCTAAAAGCCCTAAGCCTAACAACAACAGGAAAAACCATAATGAGCCTAATCGACTTCCATCACGGCCATTACTATCTAGGCCTATACGATGAAAACCATAACGAAATACTCCCCGAAAAGTACGCATCAAAAGAAGAAGTCCTATCCCTAATAACAAAGTATAAACCCACGATAGTGTCTAGTGAACCCCTTACTATAGATAAAATAACAATTCCCAAATATACCCAAAATATCACTAATATAGTCACTTACTACGAAAATAAACCCAGCATCCATCCCCATAAACTAAAGGTAAATTACCTAAAAGAACCCCAAGCAGTGGAGGAAAAAAATGATAATAGAGAAAGAAAATAATACCCACAACCCCTTCGGATATAAACTAGAATACTATGAACAAGGAACCCTTCTTGGCACTCTCGACTATTCCCATATCTACGATAGAATAGAAATAGACAATATAATTGTCGAAGAAACCCACCGCAATAAAGGCATCGGCACCAAATTAATGGCCTACCTCGTAAGTGTCGCTATCCAAAAAAGAGCCCAAAACATAACCCTCGAAGTCCGCATCTCTAATACCCCAGCCCGTAATCTCTATAAAAAATTCGGCTTCAATGAAATAGCCCTAAGAAAATACTACTACGGAGACGAAGACGGAATCCTAATGAAGAAAGAAGTGATGTAAGTGAAAGAAATATACGCCCTCGGCATAGAATCCTCTTGTGATGAAACCAGTATGAGTATTGTCAAAAACGGAACAGAAGAAATAGCCACCGTAGTCCTAACCCAAATCGATACCCATAAAGAATTTAATGGCGTTGTTCCCGAAATAGCCAGTAGAATGCACGTCGAAAACATAACCATAGTATTAGAAGAACTATTCTCAAAAACCACCCTAACTATGGACGATATCGATATAATCGGCGTAACTTACGGCCCCGGATTAATCGGATCCCTCCTAATCGGGGTAGAATGTGCCAAAACCATTTCCCTTGTCACCGGAAAACCCCTCATCCCTGTCCATCACATAGCCGGCCATATCTATGCAAACAATCTCGAATCAAGACTAAAATTCCCCCTAATCGCCCTCGTAGTAAGTGGTGGACATACCGAATTAATATATATGAAAGAAGACTATACCTTCAAAAAAATAGGAGGAACCCTAGATGACGCTATCGGCGAAGCCTATGATAAAGTAGCTCGTATCCTCGGTCTCAGTTACCCAGGAGGACCCATTATCGATAAAAAATACTATGAAGGAAAAGATACCTACAATCTCCCATATCCCCTTAACGATAATACCTATAACTTCTCATTTAGCGGTATCAAAAGTGCCGTCCTAAATACCGTACATAACGAAAAACAACGCGGCCATACCATAAGAGTAGAAGATATGTGTACATCCTTCCAAGAAAGAGTCGTCTCCGTTGTTGTCAAAAAAACAATGCACGCCCTCGAAGAATACCAAGTAAAAAATCTCGTTATCGCTGGAGGAGTATCAGCCAATAGCCATTTACGTGATACCCTTGCCAAAGAGTGCGAAAAGCGAGGTATAAACTTCTCTAAACCCCGCCTTGCATATTGCACAGACAACGCTACAATGATAGCATCAGCTGCCTATTACGCTTACAAGAAAGGAGTAACTGCCAACCTCACCCTGAATGCAGTGTCAACTGACAGTTTATATAAGTATGATAAATAAAGAAAACTATTGGTCTTATGCCCTACAGGAACTAGTAATAAGAGACTACCCATATAAAAAAGAAATAATAACCCATTATAAAGAAATAATAGATACTCTTCTAAAAAACTATCCCCATTATGAAGAAATAATAACCTCCGGAAAATCCCTCGATGAAATAAACTATAACCTCGATATAGCCCTAACAGAAAATATAAGCAATTATCTATTACCAGGTAAAGAACTAATATACTGTCCTCAAGTAGAAGAAAAAAAATCCGCCCGTCCTCGCAGTTGTATGCTAACCGGAGCTCCCATAAAAAAAGGCAGTTATTACCTCTCCTATAAAGCCTTCCTCTACGGAGAAAAAGAAGTATACGTAACATCTCCCATAACAATGGAAATAGGTACCAATTTTGATATACCACGTAACCTTCACGAATTCGAAATATTATGTGAAAGAATAGACCATTCCTATGAAACCAATAGAGAAGAAGAGTACAATATAGAAACAAGTGGCTTCAAAATCAGAAAATTACCCCATAAAACGCATAAAACCCGAAAAAAAGTTAAAAATAATTAAAAAAAGTATTGCAATTGTTTAAAATTTGTTATATAATTAAATAGCAATCGCAATTGATGCCTGATTAGCTCAGTCGGTAGAGCACTCGGCTGTTAACCGATAGGTCGTAGGTTCGAGTCCTACATCAGGCGCCATTATGATTATATCAAGTTCATCTCTGAACTTGTTTTTTTCTATATATATAAAAAAAGTTATAGCAATATCTATAATGCTACAACTAAAATCATTATTTGTTAAGTAACCAATTAATTATATTCTTATGTATAATTCCATTTTGAGAAAAATCAAAATCATCATAAGATATCACATACTTAGGATAATTATCATCAATACCCTTAAAAGCTCCAAATTCTCTATCAATAACTTTGTCATCTGCTAAGTAATAACATACCTGATAATATTCTCTGTTTCCATTTTTTGTGGCTACAAAATCAACTTCATTACCATTGTTATTGCCAATACTAACACTATAACCCCTATAAACAAGTTCATTGTATACAATATTTTCCAAATAAGCACCATATTGAGCCTTTTTATTAACATTCAAAATTTGTCCAAGTCCCAAATCAGTCAAATAATACTTATCTTTACGAGATAATATTCTTTTTTTCCTTATATCATATTCAGAAACCTTAGTCATAAGCATAGATGTTTCTGCATAGTCCAAACAATCATAAATAGTTTTTGTAGATATAGGGATACTTTCCTTTTCAAATTCTTTTAACATATTTTTAGGTGAAAACACCTGTGAAGGATTTGTAACCAAATATTCCATAACTCTTTCAAACAAAGAGACATTTTTAATATTGTATCTATACACAATATCCTTTAAAACAATAGAATTAAAAATATCAGTAAGATAAGCTCGCATTGAATTTTCATTATCAAATTCAAATCTTTGTGGCATACCACCCCATAAAATATAATCCAAGAAAGCCATTCTAATTTCCTCTTTGCCTTTTAAATCTTTAAGTTTAACAACCTCACTGAAAGTAAAAGGCATTACAAGAAAACTTACATATCTTCCTGATAAAAGTGTGGCTAGCTCTCCAGATAACAATTTAGAATTAGAACCCGTTACAAATATAGAAACATTAAGTGTTGCCTTAAAAGAATTAATAACTTTTTCCCAACCATTTACAACCTGAATTTCATCAAAAAACAAATAATACTTTTCCTCGTCTACAATCATTGGAATAATATAATCATTTAACTTCATAAAATCATTAATATTTGCATACTTAACATCTTCAAAATTTACATATATAATATGATTATCTTTTATTCCTTTTTCTTTTAATTCTTCCATAATTTGTTTTAATAATATAGATTTACCAGAACGTCTAATACCTGTAATTACTTTTATTAAGTCTTTATCATAAAAATCTCTAATTTGTGATAAATATTTTTCTCTTTTTATCACTACTAATCACCTCTATATAAATTATATAACTATATTCAAAATATATCAACATATTTTCTTACAAGAAAATATAACTAAATAAATTGTAATATATTTTCCTAACGCCAATTATTATTAACCCCTTATAAATAAGATAATAAATTACCAAAAGTTCATAATTAAGAATTAACATATAATTAATAGCCCACAATAGTGAAAAAATAATAACTTCACCATTTTCTTTCACAAAACTTTTTCCAAATACACTTGTAAATTACCAATATATATGATATAGTAAATTATATTTATAAAGAAAGGAAGGCGAATATATGTCCAAAAACCTCGTAATAGTAGAGTCCCCAAGTAAGAGTAAAACCATAGAAAAATATCTAGGTAAGGACTATAAAGTAGTATCATCACTAGGCCACATTCGTGACCTTGCAACAACCGGAAAGTATGGCTTTGGGGTAGATGTTGACGATAATTTCAAACCCAACTATAAAATAATAAAAGGAAAAAGCAAATTAGTAAAAGATTTAAAAAAAGACATAAAAGAAAGCGATTTTGTCTATCTAGCAACCGACCCCGATAGAGAAGGAGAAGCCATCTCTTGGCATCTATACGATGCACTCGGATTAACCGACGACAAATACGAAAGAGTAGTATTCAACGAAATAACCAAAAACGTCATCTTAGATTCCTTCAATCACGCAAGAAAAATAGATAACAATCTCGTTTCCTCTCAAGAAGCAAGAAGAATACTAGATAGAATAATAGGCTTTCGCCTAAGTAAACTAATGCAATCCAAAACCGGAGGAAAGTCAGCCGGCCGTGTCCAATCCGTAGCCCTTAAACTAATAGTAGATAGAGAAAGAGAAATAGAAGCCTTTAATATCGAAGACTACTATGAAATAGATGCTCACTTTAAAGACTTTTCCGCCAAATTAGAAACATACAATAATGAAGAACTAGAAATAAAAACCGAAGAAGAAGCCCAAAACATACTAAACAAATTAAATGAAGAATTTATTATAAAAGAAATAACCAAAAAAGAAAAAGCCAAGAAAGCCAAATACCCCTTTATAACATCAACCCTTCAGCAAGAAGCATCAACTAAACTAAATTTCACTTCCAAAAAAACAATGATGCTTGCCCAAAAACTATACGAAGGAGTAACACTAAGTAACGAAACAGTCGGACTAATAACCTATATGAGAACCGACTCCGTAAGACTATCAGATGAGTTCGTAAAAAACACTTACGGATATATAAAAGAAAACTATGGCGAAGAATATATCGGTTATGTAAAACAAATGAAAAAAAACGACAACGTCCAAGACGCTCACGAAGCCATTCGTCCAACAAGCATAAATAGAACACCAGACGCAGTAAAACCATACCTATCAAATGATGAATACAAACTATATTCCCTTATATACTATAGAGCTCTTGCCTCTCTAATGAAAGATGCCAAAGTATTAGCAACCACCATTAACCTCGAAAATAACAATTACCAGTTCAAAGCAACCGGTCAAGTACTAATCTTTGACGGATACCTAAAAGTATATAAAGAATACGAAGATAGTGAAGACAAAATATTACCAAACTTAGATAACACAAAAAAACAAATAGCTGAGAAGGTAGAATACTCTAAACACTCAACAAAACCACCAGCTCGCTATACCGAAAGCAAACTAATAAAAGAAATGGAAACCCTCGGAATAGGAAGACCATCAACTTATGCCAAAACCATTGACACCTTAGAAGAAAGAAACTACGTTAAAGTAATAGACAAAAAGTTCCACCCAACAGAAATAGGTATCGAAACAACCGATAAACTCCAAGAATACTTCAAAGACATAATCAATGTAACCTATACCAAAGAAATGGAAGATGATCTCGATAAAGTAGCCGAAGGCACTCTTGTAGAAACCAAACTATTAGATAGATTTTATAAAGATTTTGAACCCAAAGTCGAAGAAGCCTTTGCCAAAATGGAAAAGAAAGCACCCGAACAAGTAGGGGAACAATGCCCCGAATGCGGTAGTGAACTAGTAATAAGAAACGGTCGCTATGGAAAATTCATAGCCTGCTCCAATTACCCCGAGTGCAAATACATAAAAAAAGAAGAAAAAGAAGATTCCCCCCAAAAAATAATAATGAAATGTCCAAAATGTGACGGAAATATCATTGAAAGAAAAAGCAAAAAAGGCAAACTATTCTATGGCTGTTCTAACTTCCCCAAATGCAAATTCGCCTCTTGGGATAAACCAATCGAAACCCCTTGTCCCAAATGCGGTAGTACCCTTGTAGAAAAAAAAGACACGATAAAATGTATGGAATGCGATTATGAAGATAAAATACAATAGCCTAATTCCTGAACTATCAGTGATAAATATTGAAGAAAGCCTAAGGTTCTACCAAACCCTAGGTTTTAACGTTCTCTATAAAAGAGAAAAATTCTATTTTTTAGAACTATACCAAAACCAAATAATGATAGAAGAAGTAAATAACAATTGGAATACAGCCCCCTTAGAATACCCATTTGGAAGAGGAATAAACATAAGTATGACTGTAAAAAATATTGAAAAATACTACGAATATATCAAGACAAAAAATATAAAAATATTCCTCGAACTAAAAAAGACTCCCTATAAAGTAGGAAATACCACCTATTACGATACCGAATTCCTCATTCAAGATCCAAATGGCTATCTTTTAAGATTCAATAACTAACATACAATTTTTAAAAAATTGCACTAAAATATAGACAAATTTTTAAAAAATGTAGTTGTAATATTACCAAAATTTGTTATAATAAAATAAGAAAGGATGAAGGATATGGTAAAAAGAATAAATAAGTATATAAACTTATCAATTATACTATCAATACTATTCATAATAGCTGGTTTTCTACTAATAATATGGCCCAAAGCATCCCTAGATACATTCTCATACTTTCTTGGAGCCATAATGCTATTATACGGAACATACAATTTCATAGATAGCTTCGGAATAAACCCCGTACTATGCCTATTTCAAATGTCATCAAGTATATTAACGTTCCTCCTCGGACTAGCAATATTACTAAATCCAAGTATATTTGAAAGTTTACTACCAATAATGCTAGGCATACTATTCATAATAAGTGGTGCATTCAAAACCAGAATAGCCCTAATATTTAAAGACGAAGAAAGCTATATATTATCGGTAATAACATCCATTTTAATGATAATTTGCGGTGTCGTACTAATACTAAATCCAATAATATCAGCCCTCGTTATCACAACCGTAGTAGGCGTAATACTAATCATATACTCAGTACTAGATGTCGTTGATATGCTTATCTTCAAGAAAAAAGTAAAAGAAATAGACAAATATCTAAGTACAATCATAAAATAGTCTTCGGGCTATTTTTCTTTTGGATGTGCAGGACTAACTACAAAGAAATTTTCACAATAAAAGGAATATGATCACTAATACAAATACCACTATCAGTATAACACCTAGTAACATTAATACCCTTACTAACAAAAACATAATCAAGTATCTTTTCCCCCTTATCCCCAATATAAGTATTAACAGTATTATTAACTAAACCAATACCAATATTCTTAAGCCTTATAACAAATTCCCTAAAATAACCATTCTTTAAAGTCATATTAAAATCCCCCATTAAAACAATATCCCTATCCCTATTTTCATCAATATAACAAAATAACCTCTCTAAACAAACCCATTTAGCCTTCATACTCATATACTCCAAATGCACATTAATAAAAAGAATCCCCCTAATATAACAACTAACCATAACTCTAGGAACAATACTACCATATAAAAAACTAGCCCCAATAAGATATCTACTATAAGTATCAGTTCCCCTCTCCCTAGAAAGAATAAATACCCCCTCATTAGTTCCCCTTAAAGAAGGAAGCTTCCCATATCTATACTTTCCAAACAAAAAATAATCACTAAATCCCTTCCTAATTTCCCTTTCAATCCTTCTCGTAACTTCCTGCATTCCCATTACATCAATATCATTATCAATAATAAAATTCCTCAGTACATAAAAATAATCATCCCTCTCATCCCTATTACACAAATAAAAGTTCCTAATATTAAACGTACAAATAGTAAGTTCCATTCCCTTCACCTCACTATATATTCTACCACAAATAACAATATTTAAAAAACTGCACTAAATAACTTGCAGAAATCCAAAAACTGTTCCCATAAATACCCAAACATTTCTTTTATATACAATAACTTTTAAAAATTTATACCAAAATACCCAAACTGTGATATAATATAAAAGAAATCAAAGGAGGCATATATGATAAATATAGAAAACCTAAACGTAAAAGTAAATAATAAAGAAGTCCTAAAAAACTTCAATTTAAATATAAAAGATAACGAAGTCCACGTTATAATGGGCCCCAATGGAATAGGAAAATCAACCCTTTCCAAAGTAATAATGGGAGACACTAATTATAAAGTAACCAAAGGAGATATCAAGTTCGAAGGAAAAAGCCTTCTTCCCCTAAAAACCGATGAAAGAAGTAGATTAGGAATATTTCTCGCAATGCAATACCCCCTCGAAATAGAAGGCGTTTCCACTCAGGACTTCCTAAAAACAGCAATGTCTGCCAAAGCTGGCCGAAATATCGGCCTTTATGAGTTCATTAAAGAATGCGAAAAAAATACAACCGATCTCTCTATGGATAAAAACCTAATCCACCGCTCCCTCAATGTCGGTTTTTCAGGTGGTGAAAAAAAGAAAAACGAAGTCCTACAAATAAAACTCCTCAAACCAAAGTTCATAATATTAGATGAATTAGATTCCGGCCTCGACGTAGATAGCCTCAAAATAACCGCCCAAAATATAAATAATTACCAAAAAGAAAGCAAAGCCAGCATCCTAATAATAACACATCACCCCAAAATACTCGAATACATAATTCCCAATTATGTCCATATAATGAAGGATGGCAAAATAGAAAAAACCGGTGATATTACCCTTGCAAAACTAATCGAAGCCGAAGGATATACAGGTTATAGTACATACAAAGAAGGCCAAAATGAATAAAATAATAATAGAAAATAATGAACTAAAAAACTATACATCTAACGAAGTAAATATAAAAGATAATAACATTTACCTTATCGGAGCAAATAGCCTAACAATAGACTATATAAATACAACCAAAGCAAATATAACCCTAAACATCAAAAAAAACGCCCATATAAATATATACGAATTTTCAAATAATGACAATTTAGACCTAAAAACAACCTATAACCTAGAAGAAGGAAGCAACTTAACAATAAATAAATACTATAACAATAAGAAAATAAACGAAGAAGTAACAATAAATCTAAACGGAGAAAAAGCCACTATAAAATACAACTTTTCCGAAGTAAATACCGCTGGAGCTAATCACCACATAATAATAAACCATAACCATACCCATACAACATCCAATATATATACCCATATATTAGAAAAAAATACCGCCAATATAAATGTAACAGTAGATAGTATACTTCCCAAACAAACACCCAAATGTTACCTAAATCAAGAAACCAAAATAATGACCTTAGGAACAGGCACTTGTCAAATAAAACCCAATATGTATATAGATGAAGACGATGTCGAAGCCCGTCACGGTTCAGTAATAGGCACATTTTCCGAAGATACCATATTCTATCTAATGAGTAGAGGCGTGCCAAGAGAAAAAGCCCTTGAACTACTAATAAAAGGCCATATCCTTTCTCCCTTAGACTTCGCATTCGACTTCAAACAAAAAATAATAGAAACCCTAAATAACCAAAGGAGGTGAAACAATGAACAGAGAAGACTTTCCCATATTAGATAATACCCTAGTATATTTCGATAACGGAGCCACAACCCTAAAACCCAAACAAGTACTAAACGAAATAAAAAACTATTACACTAAATACACCGCCAATATCCATAGAGGAGATTACCAAAATTCCCTTATCGTATCCAGTAAGTATGAAGAAGTAAGAGAAAAAGTAAAAAAACTAATAGGAGCATCAAGTAACGATGAAATAGTCTTTACAAGTGGAACCACAGATAGTCTAAACAAAATAATATTCGGATACTTTCAAAATCACCTCGAAAAAGGTGATGAAGTACTATTAACCAAATCAGAACACGCCTCAAATATCTTACCATGGTTCTATCTTGCCAAAAAACTAGGCCTAAAAATAAACTATATCCCTCTCGATAAAAACAATAAAGTAACAATAGAAAATGTACTAAAAACCATAACTCCCCAAACAAAAGTAATATCCATAGCTCATATAACAAATGTAATAGGTGACCTTCGTCCAATAAAAGAAATAGGCCAAATATGCAAAGAAAAAAACCTAAAACTAGTTGTCGATGCTGCCCAATCAGCTGCTCACACCAAAATAAACGTTGAAGAAATGAACATAGACTTTCTAGCCCTATCAGCCCATAAAATGTATGGCCCAAGTGGAGTAGGAGTACTCTATGGAAAATACGAATTACTAGACGATTTAACCCCCACAGAATACGGTGGTGGAATGAATGCCATTTTCCATAGTGATGGATACGTTGAATTAAGAGAAGTACCAACAAGATTAGAAGCCGGAACTCCCAATATCGAAGGAGTCCTTGCCCTCGGCCGTGCTATCGATTATATCCAAAATATAACTATCGAAAAAATAGAAGAGTACGAGCACGCGTTAGCGAAATACCTCAAATCAGAACTAAAAAAACTCCCCTTTATTGAAGTATATAACTACAACTCAGGAGGCACTATCATAGCCTTCAACATCAAAGGCGTCTTTGCCCAAGATACCGCCGTATACTTAGATAAATACAATATATGCGTTCGGGCAGGAAATCACTGTGCCAAAATCCTTCCCGATATCGTCGGCGTTGGCAATACCTGTCGTATAAGCCTAAGCCTCTATAACACAAAAGAAGAAATAGACCTATTAATAAAAGTCCTCAAAAATAGCGAAAATATATGGAAGGAGATACTATAATGATAGACCCAAGTTTAAAAAGAAGTATAATCCTAGATAACTACGAAAATCCCCGTAATAAAGAAGTACCAAAAGAAGAAGGATATCAAATGACCAATTCAAGAAATCACTCCTGTATTGACAATATAGATATCTATCTAAAAATAGAAAACAATACAATAAAAGACGTAAAATACGAAGGAGAAGCCTGCGTAATATGCATCTCATCCTCATCAATACTAAGTAATATCCTCATTGGTAAAACCCTCGAAGAAGCCCAAAACATCATAGATAACTATAACAAAATGATAAACGAAGAACCCTGTAACATAAACATTCTCGAAGAAGCCCAAGTCTATAATGATGTCGGAAAACAACCCTCTCGTAAAGGCTGTGCAACCCTCTTTATAAAAGGCGTAGAAAAAATAATAACAAAATAAATAAGGAAAAGTGAAAAAACTATATCATTTTTCCTTTTCTTTTGTTATAATCATAATAGAAACAAATAATAAAATTAAGGAGGATCCAAAAATGAAAGAAAAATACCAAGAATTATCCCAAGAAATAAACCAATTATGGAGGTATCTTTGACTTAGATACCAAAAAGAAAGAACTAGCTACCCTAAACAAAGAACTAACCAAAGAAAACTTTTGGCTCAATAAAGAAGTTGCTGACAAAGTCGTAAACAAAATTTCCACCCTAAAAAAAGAAATAGAGCCCATCGAAGAATTAAACACCCAAATAAAAAACAACCAAGCCCTCTTTATAGAAGAAGTAGAGGATGAAGAACTATTAAACCTACTAGAAACAGAATACCAAGAAATATCCCATAAACTAGAAGAATTAAAACTATTAACATACCTAAACGGAAAGTACGATAACCTAAACTGTACCCTTGAAATACACGCAGGAGCAGGAGGAACCGAATCAATGGACTGGGCCAATATGCTTTACCGAATGTATTCAAGATACCTAACAAATAAAGGCTACAACATAGAAGTACTAAGCAAAACCGACGGCGAAGAAGTAGGAATAAAAAGCATAATGCTATTAATAAAAGGACCCAATGCCTATGGCTTCCTCAAAGGAGAAAAAGGCGTACATAGACTAGTAAGAATAAGCCCCTTTGATGCCGGCAAAAGAAGACATACATCCTTCGCAGCCGTCGAAGTAATACCAGAAATAAATAACAATACCAATATAACTATCCAAGAAAAAGACATAAAAATAGACGTATATAGAAGTAGTGGAGCAGGAGGACAAAGCGTAAACACTACAGACTCTGCCGTTAGAATAACCCATCTCCCTACCAAAATAGTAGTAACCTGCCAAAATGAACGAAGTCAAATAAGAAACAAAGAAAAAGCCCTCGAAATACTAAAAAATAAACTCTATCTCTTAAAAGAAGAAGAAGAGGCAAGTAACCTAAAAAAAATGACTGAAGACCAAAAGCAAATAAGTTTCGGATCCGGAAAAAGAAGCTATGTAATGTGCCCATACACCCTCGTCAAAGATAACGATTCCGGTTACGAAACCCCTGATGTTACCGCCATTTTAGACGGAAAATTAGATGACCTCATATTAGCAGGAATAAGGAGATGATAAAATGATATTTTTTAATCGCCAAAAAAAAGTACGAGAAATAATAACCAAAATCAAAAAAAGAAATAAACTAAAAGAACTAATATACCTAAATCTAGGTTGCCTAATAGTAGCCCTAGCATTTAACATATTCTTTTCACCCTACAACCTAGTATGCTTCGGAGTTTCTGGCCTCTCTATTGTAATGAAACACTTCGGAATAACTCCCGCTACATTTATTCTCCTTGCCAATCTCACATTGCTTGCACTAAGTTTCATAGTCCTCGGCAAAGAAACAACCAAAAATTCCATAATCGGTTCCCTCGTTTTCCCCCTCTACGTATACATAACCACCCCCTTAACTAATATTATCGATCTATCTGGAACCGAAACCATAGTTATCGCCATATTTGGAGCTGTCCTTGCCGGTACAGGCTTCGGTCTCATCTTCAAAACCGGCTACACAACCGGCGGTACCGACGTAATCGGTCTCATCTTCTCCAAAATAACCAAGAAAAGTATGGGCCAAAACAAATTCCTTGCCGACGGCCTCGTTGTCCTATCCGGAGCCATCGTATATTCGTGGGAAACAATGTTTTACGGTATCCTAATCCTATACATAATCAGCCTAATGATTGACAAAATCATCCTCGGCATATCTAGTAGCAAAGCCTTCTACATCCTCACAAACAAAGAAGAAGAAACCAAACAATTTCTCACTAGTAACATAAATTCCGGCCTCACCCTAATCAAAGCCAAAGGGGGCTACACCGGCCATTCCCAATCCCTAATGCTTGCTGTCGTTCCTACACGAAACTACTATTACATAAAGGAAAGACTAAAACAAATAGACAAAGAAGTATTCTTCCTTGTATGCGACGCCTATGAAGTAAATAGAAAAGAGCGAGAATACTATGAATAACAAATACCAATATAATATATATGAAAAAATATCCCTCTTTACATTTGGAACCTTTCTCTTAGCCCTTTCCTTTAACCTATTCTTTTCCCCAAACAATATAGTAATAGGAGGACTATCAGGCCTTTCCATAATATTTAGAGAAACAATACACCTAAACGAAAGCATCTTTATACTCACATCATCCCTATTATTACTCCTATTAGGATATAAACTACTTGGCCAAAAATTAACCCTAAATGCCCTTATTGGAAGCATTCTCTTTCCCCTCTTTGTAGAGTGTAGTAAATTCTATGCCACCCTTATCCCCGTAGAAGGAAGTAAACTCCTCATATCCATTTTCGGAGGATTACTCTATGGCTTTGCTTCCGGCCTCATCCTAAAAACTAATTTCAGCGTTGGCGGTCTCCAAATCCTCGCCCAAATAATAAACAAATATTTCCATATCTCTCTAGGAAAAGCAACTCTAATAATAAACACTATCGTAATATTAACCGGAAGCCTATTCCTTGGAATAAGTGCCGGCCTATATGCCCTAATCTCTCTCTATATAATAAGTACCGTAATAGATAAAACCCTAATAGGAATATCAAGTGAAAAAACATTCTACATCATAACAACTAAAGAAAAAGAATTAGAACAATACCTAAAAGAAAATAAATTAATAAACTATACACGTCTTTCTGTCAAAGGTGGTTATACAAACAAAAACAAAAAAATGTATCTATGCACTATCCCAACCAAAGATTATACCATTCTAAAAGAATTCATAAAAAATATCGATAAAGATGCCTTCTTCCTTATCACAGATACATTTGAAACCAAAATACCAAATACTACCTAATTACCATAAATATAACTACAATACAATAATTACTAATATTTACCCGCATTAGCGAAAAAAATGTAAAATAACAAATAACTATTTATTAGTATCAAAAAAAATGCTATAATATAATATGAAATAAAAGAGGTGAAGTATGGAATTAATAAGAGTAGCCGATGTCCAAAAAACATATCCAACCGGAACTGTCGCCCTATATGACTTCAACGTAAGCATATCCAAAGGCGAATTCGTTTTCGTAATTGGAGCATCCGGCAGTGGCAAATCCACATTTATAAAAATGCTATATCGTGAAGAAAAACCCGATAAAGGCTCAATAATCATAGGAGGAATCAATGTTGCTAAACTAAAAAATAGAAAAGTATACATTCTAAGAAGAAAAATAGGCGTTGTTTTCCAAGATTTTAAACTATTACCAAAATTAACAGTTTTCGAAAATGTCGCCTTTGCAATGGAAGTTTTCGGTTATGATAAAAGAAAAATCCAAAAAAGAGTTATGGAAGTACTAGATTTAGTAGGATTAAAACACAAAGTAAGACAATATCCAAATCAACTATCCGGTGGAGAACAACAAAGAGTAGTAATAGCCAGAGCAATAGTAAATAATCCCAAATTACTAATATGCGATGAACCAACCGGAAATCTCGATCCCGATACAAGTATGGGAATAATGAAAGTATTAGAAGATATAAATAAACTTGGAACAACTATAATAATGGCAACCCACGATAGAGATATCGTAAACAGAATGAATAAAAGAGTAATTTGCTTAGAAGAGGGAAGACTAAAACAAGATATAGAGAAAGGAAAATACTATGAAATCCATTAGAACATTACAAAGATATTTTAGAGACGCCTTCAAGAGCGTTATAAGAAACTTTTCCCTTTCCCTTGCTTCAATCTCTTGTATTACCATAACCCTAATAGTTGTCGCAACTTCTATATTACTATCATACAACGTTGAAAATTTTGCTGAATCAATAAGAAAAGACGTAACAATGGTAGTCTTTGTCGATAAAACCGCCAAAGAAGAAGATTTAAAACAAATCAAACACGAGATTCAAAAAATAGATAATGTCGATAAAATAACATTCAAATCCAAAGCTGAAACTGCCGAGGAAACAAAATCCAAAATAGAGGCCGTTGCCCCATTAGTTGATATGTGGACTGATGAGACTAATCCCCTCTTAGATAGTTATATGATAAAAGTAAAAGATGTAGCTATTATTAAAGATACAGTTGCTCAAATTCAAAAAATAGATAAAATCAACAGCATTAGTTATGGCGAAGAAGTAGTAGACCAATTAGTTACAGTATTTAAGGTCATAGAAAAAGTCTGTATTGGTGCAGTTGTAGCCCTTATAATAGTAACAGCTTTCCTAATAACAAATACTATAAAACTAGCAATATACTCAAGAAAAACCGAAATAGAAATAATGCGTTTAGTAGGAGCATCTAATATAGCAATAAAAGTTCCATTTATAATAGAAGGACTATTTATTGGTATTCTTGGTTCAATAATCCCTATAATATTAACTATATATGGTTATACAACTTTATATAATTACTTTGGCGGACAAGTATTCGGTTCATCTCTTGCTAAATTATTACCTCCAGTACCATTCGTTTATCTTGTATCATTATTACTACTATTAATAGGTGCTGCAGTCGGAATGTTTGGAAGTTACAGTGCCGTTCGTAAGCATCTAAAAATATAATAAAAAAATATTATCTTTCATTAATTTATTTCCAACCTCTAAGGTTGGATTTTTCTTTTATAAAAGGAAATTCTTCTTTAAAAAATAAAAAAAGGCAACCAAAAGTTAAATTAATTACAAATAGTGTGATTTAAAAGAAGATACTTTATTTTTATTTTTTAAAAGAAGATACTTTATTTTTTAAAAGAAGATGTTAAATATAACAATATAAAAATACTATTAGCAGAAATAAATAATAAAATATGAAATAAATAATAAAAAACTAACATTTATAATTAATCTTGCAAAACCCCAAATATTTGGACTCAAGATCTAACAGTCAATTTCAATAAATAATAAGTGTAATGTTGGGAAAGTCTGAATATATATACTTGTGAAAATAGTAGATTACAAGGCCGTAACAACAAGAATTCCAAAACCTTTAAGTTTGTCAAGCATAAAATATAGTTCTTTATTCATTTCTTTTAGAATCATAAGGAAAAGTTAAATAATAACTTAAAAATCAGCTCATAACTTAAAAAAACTCTTAACTAATTAGTACTCTTATCTAAATTAATACATAAATCTTCATTATTAGTTAATAGATTACAAAAAATAATAATTATCAAACAAAGCCGACAATTAAAAAAGGTAACCTAATTATTAGAATGATAAAAAAATAAAAGATTTCCAATATTATAGTATTGATAAAATTATAGTATTGATAAATAAATTTTTGAATTTAAATATTTCACATTTTTTTAAAACAATAAATAAAAAGTAATAAATTATTAAAAATTACTAGAAAAAAGTTGCAAATTCTAAAAAAAAGAAAACAAGAAATTGCATATTTTTAAAAATTGCTAAAAGAAATATGCTTTTAAAAACAAGGAATGAGAAACTACAGATTATTAAAAATATAAACAAAATAATGCAAATTTTTAAAAACTGTAAGTAAAATGTTGCAGATTATTAAAAACTGTAAGTAAAATATTTCAAAGAAGTTATTAATTATTAAATTAATTGCTAATTTCAAAAACTATATAAAAAAAATTAGAATACATTATATCAAAGTCAATATTATTACAGCTATAAAAAAAATATATAGCTTATGTATGTTAAATATATATATTTAAAATTTATTTTCAACAATTAAATACAATATATACATAAATATAATTTTATAAATCAAAAAAGTTACAGTTTTTCGATTATAAGTTTAAAAAAAAGAATTAAAAAAACTCAAAAAAAAATTAAAAAAGGTCTGAAAAAGGTCTAAAAAAAGTTTAAAAATGTCGAAAAGCACCAAAACTAGCAAAAAACTCAAAAAACTTTAAAAAAAGTGTTGACATGTGACGAAAAATAGAGTATTATTAGATTACATCAAACGAAAAAGCCCGAAAAACAAGGACTTGTGATGAGATTGATGTAAAAAAAAGTAATTAAGAAA
>USTO01000004.1 GCA_900557675.1 uncultured Mollicutes bacterium | reverse complement strand
CCATTTAATATATGTTTTAGGAAGAAATTGGCCTCCTGAGGGGGGAATTTTTGAAATTTTTGGTAATAATAATAATAGAAAGAATAAAATTGGGGGATAAGGTGAAAGGAGGTGGACGATGAGGTGGAAAATAAAGTGAAAAACGGAATGAAAAATGGAAAAAGATATTGGTAAAAAAGGAGGAAAGATAACTATGGTTAATGATTTACAAATAAAACCAAAAACACAATTACAAACTGATGATCTATTATATGATATGATTTTCAAACATATTTTTTTGGACCACCCTGATATTTTAATTGGTCTAATTAAAGATGCGATTGGATATGATTTTAATCTAGATAGGGACAAGGTAAGGGTTTTAAATGAGCTGTTACCTAAGGAAAAATTTATGGATAAGAATCGTTTTGTTGATACGCTCTTACTTGCAAAAGGGAAGGATATTTTTAATATCGAGGTTAACAGAAATGATTTTAATCCTAAAAAGGTAGAGAGAATGGTAAAATATTTGAATAGGTTATATGATAGGAGTCATATTATTCAAAATTTGTTTGGAATTAAGGAGGATGAAGAGTTAAGATTTATTCAGGTGCATTTGAATGCGGGAGTTGATAAGACGGGAAAAATTGTTACTAAGTATAATTTGCGAGCTGATGATAAGCGGGATGATATTTTAATTAAAAATTATGAAATTTATGTAATTAATGTAGATAATTCATATAAAATGATTGAAAATGATTGGAAAAAGAGATATAATGAATGTAGTAAGGGTTTGTTACTGGTTTCTGTTTTTCACTCTGATAGTGTGAAAGAAATTGAAGAATTAATGATTAAAGGAGGTTTAAAGAAAGATATGGCAAAGAAGTTAACGGATACTATTAATAGTAAATTAAACAGTGAGGAGTTTCTAGATATGTTATTTGAAGTAAGGGACTCTGAAAAGGAAAGGCAAGATGCTCTTGAATACAAACTGGAGCAAGGATTTGAACAAGGAATTGAAAAAGGTATTGAACAAGGAATTGAAAAAGGGATTGAACAAGGAATTGAGCAAGGTCGTGAAGAAGGACTTAAGCAAGGAGTCTTGCAAGAAAGAAATAACAATCTTAAAGGAATGCTAGAAAATGGTATTGACGAAAGTATCATCAAAAAAATACTTGGTGTCAGTAAACCTGAGATTACTGCTATGAAAAAAACTCTTTCCCTATAATTTTTTAAAGCAGGCTACAATTTGTAGCCTGCTTTTTCTTTATATATAAAAATAGTAAAGTTCATCACTACTTCACTATTTCCTCATAATACCCCTCTAAAATCTCTACAGCATCATCCCAAGTCTTATACAAATCCCTATAAGCATTCTCACTAACTTTCTTATAAAGAGCCTCATCATTAAGCACTTCCACAATTTTCTTACCATAAGCCTTGGGATTTGCCTTCGTAATAAACCCATTAACCCCATCAGTAACCGCACTTGCCGTCGGAGAATCCTCTATAAACATCGTCGGTGTCTTCTGACTTGCTGCCTCAACCTGAACTAAACTAGACGTATCAAACGTCGACGGAAACAAGAACAAATCCGCCCTAACATAAAAGTAACTAAGAATATCCCTGTCCGTAATCTTCCCAATAATCTGCACATAATCCTCTAACTCACATTCCCTAATCTTACTCCTAAGCTTCCCAATATCATCAGGCGTCCCAACAAATAACATCACAAATTTAATACCACTTTTCCGTACCTCCTTAAGACTTTCTACCAAGAACAAAATATTCTTAACAATATTAATCCTCCCTACAAAAAGAAGCACCCGTGCGTCCTCATCAATCTTGTACGTTTCATTAATATAATTCCTTGCCTTAACTTTCGCCCTAACCGGTACCATTTCCGTAGCATTAGGCACAATCCTAATCCTTCTCTTTATCCCCTCTTCAATATAAAGCCTCTTAATTGCCTCATTAACCGTAAAAAGCTCATCACATCTATTATAAGTATTAATAACAAAATTCATCATAAACCTATTAAAAGCCTTCCCCTTAAAAATCCTCTTAAACTCATAACTAAACCTAGTATGAATAGTCCCAACAACCGGCACATTAGCCTTCTCTCCAACCCATAAACCAAGTCTCCCCATAATGAAAGGACTATGAATATGAATAATATCAAATTTCTCATCCAAAAGCCTCTGACACATCCCCTTATCGCTCCAAGGAGTAGAAAAAGAATAACCAACCTTACCCATTCTCTTACTCTTTACCCGAATAACCCTATATGGAAAATCATCCTTGTACTCCTTATCCACATAAGGAACTACCACCACAACCTCAGCCACTTTACCTAGCCTCTTAGCATAATTATCCATAACATAAATGACCCCATTCATACTAGGAAAATAATCGTCCATAAATAAACCAATCTTCATAATTATAAATCCTCCTTAAACATACCAGCCTTATAAATATTCATACATAAACTAGCAATCGTCATCGCCCCAACGCCACCAGGAACAGGTGTAATATAACTAGCCTTATCCTTGCACTCCATAAAATTCACATCCCCATAAAGCCTTCCCTCATACCTATTAATACCAACATCAATAACCACGGCCCCATCTTTAATCATATCACCCGTAATAAATTCCCTATGACCAATCGCTACCACCAAAATATCGGCCCTTCGCGTATAATCAGCCAAATTTTCTGTCTGTGAATGACAAATCGTAACCGTCGCATTCCTATTAAGCATCATATTAAAAAGAGGCTTACCAACCAAATCACTTCGGCCTACAATAACTACATTTTTACCCTGCACTTCTATTCCATAACAATCAAGCATCCGCATAATACCCGTCGGCGTACACGGAGCAAGACAATCCTTACGATGTACAAGCCTTCCCATATTTCTGTCCGTAAGCCCATCTACATCCTTTCGGTAATCAATATGACTCAAAATTTTGCCAGCATCCATTCCATTAGGTAAAGGCAGTTGGAGCAATATTCCCGTCACCATTTCATTCCTATTAAGTTCCTCAATATTTTCAATAATTTCCCTATCGGGGGTATCTACCCCATATTTAATATGAACAAAATCATAACCAACCCTTTTACACATCTTTTCCTTCTGCCCAATATAAACATCGCTCGCACTATCATCACCGACCTGAATAACAACCAGTCTAAGCCTCTTTCCAAGCCCCTTAACCTTCTCTTCATATTCCGTAAGAACTCTCTCTTTAATATCCTTACCGTCCATAACCATAACAATCACTCCTTTAACTTAGCATCCACATTTTCCCTTTCAAGCTCCCTATAATTAACCTTTCCTACAAGTGTCTTCGGTATAACTTTCCTAAACTCATATTCATAAGGAAGTGAAAACTTAGCAAGACACTTCTCACAATGCTCCCTAATACTCCTTTTAACACTATTACTTGCACTATATCCCTCTTTCAAAACAATATAAGCCTTTGCAACCTGCATCTTATAAGGATGAGGAATACCAATAACGACCGATGTAGCAACTAACGGATGCTCATTCAAAACCGCCTCAATATTACTCGGATACACATTGTACCCCGAAGAAATAATCATCCGTTTAAGCCTCTGCTTAAAATACACAAACCCCTGCTCATCCATCGAGCCAATGTCGCCCGTATGAAGATAAATCCGTCCATCCTTGTGTTTCCGAAGCGTACTCCTCGTTTCCTCTTCATTATCAAGATAACCCATCATCACCGTCGGTCCACTAATACAAATTTCACCGTCCACATTGCTTGGAACTTCCTGCATCGTGCCCACTTTAACAATCTTAAAAATCATATCCGGAAACGGAATACCAATCGAGTTTTCCCTATAAAACCTTCTCGGTGTAAGGCACGCTGCTCCTGTGCACTCCGTGAGCCCATACCCTTCTCTCACCCTAGTTTTAGATCCCCTACTCTCTAAAAAAGCATCAACCTCTTTTTTAAGCTTAAGAGAAAGATTATCACCTCCCGATACACAACACGTAACCGAAGACAAATCCCTAATATTACTCTTAATTAAACTCTCAAACAAAGTCGGCACTCCCACAATAAAGTTAGGCCTGTACTTCTTAATAAGCTTACCAAACTTCCTATAACTAAAATTAGGAATAAGCACACACTTCATACCAATATATAAAGGCGTGTGAATACATACCCCCAAACCAAAACCGTGGAATATAGGCATAATCGATAAAACAGAATCACCCACTTTAGCAGGATCACACATAAGATGACCTTGCATAGCTAGAGCATTAAAATTCATATCAGTTAAAACAATACCCTTCGGACTGCCCGTCGTGCCTCCACTATAAAGAATTACCGCCTCCTCATTAAGATTTCTCTGATAAGGTTTCATATCCCTATCCAAAATACCACTCTTAATAAAGTCTCGCCAAAAAATAGCCTTATCATCCTTCTCAATCTTACTCTTACGACCCGTAAAAAACCAATAAAGAAGATGATTAGTGTTACTCATATCCACACTAACAGCACTAACAATAACCCTCTCTAAAGAAGTATTCTTCTCAATTCTCTTAACCTTATCATAAACAAAATCAATAACAAGCATATACTTACTACCCGTCTTACGAAGATAAAACAGAAGTTCCTTCTCACTAGACAAAGGATGCACCATATTAGCACTAGCACCAATAAAATTAATAGCATAAAACATAATCACACTACTAGGAGTATTAGGCATACAAATCGTAACCCTGTCCCGAGGCTTAACTCCCATTTCAATTAAAGCACTAGCACACTTCTTAATCTTCAAAATAAACTCCCTGTACGTAATTCTTTTACCAAAATACTCAAGAGCATAATAATAAGGATAATTCTCTGCTGTTCTTTCAATAAGTTCATAAATAGAAACATCAGGATAATCCAAATGCTCAGGAACATCACCATAAAAACTATACCAAGGCCTCTTCGGAAAAAAGAACCTGTAAGCCCTACTAATCTTTTTATTTACTTTGTTTAAAATCCACTCTATCATCAATTTTTTCCTCTAACATTTCCGGATGGGTAAGTATATGTTCAAGAAGATTAACCGCTTTTGCAAAATAAAATCCATCCCCAATTCTTTCATCTAATGTAATACCAAAATCACAAACATCCCTAATAACAACCTCACCATCAATAACAACCGGTTTCTTTGTAATCTTACCAATAGCAATAACCACACCATTAGTACCAAACTCCGATAAATGATGATAAACACAATTACAACCAATACTACCAAGATTTGTAACAAGCACGCTTGCGTGATAAATACTATCCCTTGTTAAATCTTCCGGTATCAAATCGTGCCTATCCATAAATTTAAAGCACCCAATGACAAAGGCCCTAAGAGGACGGGGAAGCTTACCAATAATATCAATCGCTCCATCCGTACTACTATCCGTATTCGTTCTAATTCTCTTAACATCCCTCTTAATCTTCTTACTAATCGTGTCAATCGTATCACTATTATCTACCCTAAATACATTGAGGCACTCCTTAGCATCATCCGTAAAACTCGTCTTTGCCACAAATCCCAAACTAATAAATTTCCTCTTATAATAGTTACCATTCATAACAAATTTATTCATTGACGGATAATTATAAAAAACTCTTCCAATCGCATAAGAAAAAGCATGAAAATAAGTAATATCACCATTCTCCTCCTTCTTCTTCTCAATATACTTAACCAATTCCGTAACATCCACGTCCCTCTCAACATAAACCTCGTTGTCACACCTTTTCGGGAGCAAATGATACATAAACTTATGTACCCCCTCAACTTTGAGCCGCTCACCATCGCGTCTATCGCCAAATTTCTTCACGAAACCACCTCTTTACTAGAATAATTTTACTTTATTTTTAAAAAGATGTCAATTATCTATACAATTTTATTTAAAGTTGCCCTATCGGGAGCCAAAAATGTAAACCTATTCACTATTAGTATACTTACCCATAACCTTAATAAACACAGTAAGATAACAAATCGATAACAAAAATCCACCTAAGACATCACTAGTATAATGAACCCCTAAATATATCCTACTAATACCAATAAATAAAATAAGCATAAACAAAATAACCATAAGACCATATTTAAGATAAACATTCTTAACATACCTATAAACAATATAAATAAGAAGACCATAAAAAGCCATACTAACCATTGCGTGTCCCGAGGGGAAACTATAACCACTTTCCGAAATAAGCCGGTACTCTTCCGGTCTCGGTCTTTGAAAGAAAAATTTCAAAAATTGATTAAGAAAAGTTACTAAAATCAAATTACTGACAATCAAAATGTGCAGTTTTTTATTTTTCGTAAGTATAAAAAGCAAGGCCGTAAATGGAATTAACACATAAGCACTACCAAAATAAGTAATAAATTTCATAAACGAAGTAACATTATCACTAATAAATGACGATATCACTTCATATCCTAAAGTGTCCATACTCAAAATTTCTTTGGTAAAAATATTCTCAGCAATAAATAGAAACAATACCAAAGAAACAAAAAATACAATCCCCTTAACATTTTTCCCTATAAAGTTCATCATAAAAATCACTAACTTCCCTTAAAGCATCAATAGAATAACCAAGAGCATAATCAAAGCCCTCCTTTTCATCCATTAAATATAAAGGAATATCTCCATTAATAGGCTTAAAAACCTGACTAAGTGGGAATGAAAAATCCTCCAAAGAATACTCGCTACATACCGTATAAATATAAGGAATATCCGTAACAACCGTCTTTGTATTACCATCCTTATCCATAAAAGTATACGCCCTCACAAGTTCTATCCTCTGACCCTCTTTCAAAAAATGGTCATCCAAAATATCCTTCGTGTACTCCTTAACAGCCGTAATAACCTTGCCAATTATCCTAAGACCATCATCAACTCCTATAATATAATCAAAAATATTATTACTAATATTATCAAAAATATTCTGAGCCTTAACCAAACTTCTCTTCTTAACATTGCCGCTCTCTCTCTTCGAAGGAATGCCTTCAATATCATACAAAGAATAAAACTCGGCCTCCTTAAATATACTACTAGACAGCAAATAAGATACTAACTTAAACTTATCCCTGTTCGTTGTTGCAATCAAAATTTTCATATATCTCTTCCTTTCATATCCATTATACTACAAAATAATGCAAATGGGAATAAATAACAGTTATATTATGGCCCTATCGGGGGTATATATAGAGAAAAAGATTCCTATAAGGAACCATTTATAATATAAATTCTTTGTTTTAACTTACCAAATATAGAATTTATTTCAATATTTATAATCACATTTTTATATAACTTAGTAATTCAAATAACAAAATTAATACTATTTTTAACACAAAAATATGTCATAATTTGTTTATTATATATACTACTATCCGTAAGATACAACCCTAAAAAATAAATGTAATATATGGAAAAAAAAGAAAATTAGTATAAATATAAAATTTTATTGCTTTACACTTTTAGGATGTAAAGTAATATATTTTACTCCATTAAATATATGTTTTAGGAATAAATTGCCTTCTCGAGGGGGGAATTTTCGTTTTTTTTGGGAATAATAATAATAGAGGGGGTGATATGATGAAATAAAAAACAAATAACTAAACTAACAAAAAGAATATAAGGAACAAATTTACAAGAAAGGAAGTGAAAAATGCTAAAAGAAGATACTAAAATTGAACCACTAATTTATGATAATGCTTTCAAACATATCTTTTTAGATAAGCCCGAGATGCTAATGACTATTATTTCTAAAATAATAGATTACCCATTCGATCCCGATATCGATGTGGTCGAAGTTTGTAACGAGGTTATCATTAAACGAAAATTAAAAGAAAAAGGATATGTTGCTGATATTGTTTTAATGGTTAATAAATTTGATATTATAAGTATCGAGGCAAATAAGGGTGATTTTAGTTGGCTAAAAGCCGAAAGAAATTTTATCTACATTACAGAACTTGGTAATAGACATAAAAGACATATTCACAAAGTGTATAATAATAATAGTAGTAAGAAAAAGGACAAGAAAAATAATAAGAATAAAAGTTATGAAAAATCACCAAAAGTTATCCAAGTAAATCTCAACTATAAATCAAGTGTATTTAATACTGAGCCAATTATAAAAAATGAAGTTAGAAATAAGATATACAATAGAGCATTAATAAAAAACTTCACAATTTGGTTAATAAATGTTGATAAATGCAGTGAAATGATGTATACTAATGATGAAATGAGCAAAGGACATCTATTAGGTGCAATTTTTGCTACATCTTCGGCTAACGAACTTGAACTATTACTTATTAAGGGAGGAGTTGATAAAAATATGACAAGAGATTTTATTGAGTTTATTAAAGAGAAAAATAATGACACCAGTTATTTAAATGATTTAGTTACAGTGCATCCAATTGAAGAAAAAATTGATGAAGCATACTCCGATGGACATGCTATGGGAATAGATGAGGGTGAAAAAATTGGTGTTGCCAAAGGAATTGAACAAGGCCGTGCAGAAGGTCGGGAAGAAGGCCGTGAAGAAGGTCGCAATGAAATCACACAAAACATAATTAATAAACTTATTGAAAAAGGTCTAAGTGATAATGAAATAAGTAACTTACTTGATATTAATCATAAACAGCTTACTAAATTTAAAAGAATTGCATAAAGGTTGGACAGGCTACAAACAATAGCCTGTTTTTATATATTATTATAATTATATCCATACACCCACAAGAATAGTGACAAAATTTTCAAAATAAAACTTATAGACTCATTAATTAATACCAAAAATTAAGAATCATAAAATCATAATCACCTAAAATTACACCATTATTTTAAAAAAATACGAACAATAATTTACTTTTTAGCCATTTTTTGATATAATGATTAGCAGTGGTGATTAATTTATGAAATTGAAAAAAATAATAAAAAAAATATATAAACATATAATAAAATTTTTAAAGAAAAATAGAAATATAATCTTTATGGCTCTCCCCTTTTTAGTTATGGACATAACCATAAGGTTACTCGGAAATAAAATAAATTTTTATCCCGTATATAAAATTATACCAAATCTATTTACATTACTATGGACTACTTTCTTTATAACCATATCCCTATCCGTTAGAAAAAAACTAAGTAAATTAGTATACTCCATATTTTTCTTCGTATCCTTTAGCTTTTTCCTAACCAACGGAATATACTACTCAATGACTTCATCATACTTTGATTTTAGCCTTCTTGGTATGGCAAGTGAGGGAAGTGGCTACATAATAGATGCCATTAAAACAGGTAATAAAATAATATATCTAATGGCTATAGTAGTAATACTACTATATATATTAGCCAGAAAATACTTTAAAGAAAAAACAAGAGTTACTGCCAACTATAAAAGAATACTACAAATACTAGTAATATTTGCTATCATTCACGCTCTTATTCCCCTATTATATGGAAAGTCAAATAGTACCCTAACTTGGAATACTTGGAGTAATCCACGTGATATATACAATAACTTCAACGATAACAATAAAAGTATGCGAATATCTGGGCTATACGAATACACTACTAGAAATTTCTATATAACCTATTTAAAAGCCAAAAAAGCCAATAACGTTAAAGAACTAGAATTTCTAAATGAAGTATATTCCATTGAAGAGCCACCTTACCAAACAAACTATACCGGTATGTTTGAAGGCAAAAACGTAATATATCTTCAATTAGAAGGAATAGATGAATGGCTTTTAGATGAAGAAACAATGCCAACCCTATATAATATGCAAAATAATGCCCTTAACTTTATCAATCACTATTCATATTACAACGGAGGAGGATCAACTTTTAACTCTGAGTTTGCTGTCAATACAGGTTTTCTAACTCCCGTATCATATAACCAAAATGCCTATACATTTAGTAGAAATAACTTTGACTACTCTATGGCCAGATTATTCAAGAAAAAAGGATATAGCGTTAATGCTTTCCATATGAATACCAAAGAATACTATTCACGTGGAGCAAACTATGATAACTGGGGCTATGACAATTACTACGGACTAAAAGACCAAGATACCTATACCGATAACTCATACATCCTGGATAGAGAACTAATACTTAACGAAAAATTCTCTGAACTCCTCTTCCCAACCGATAAACCATTTGTTGACTACATCATATCATACTCTAATCACATGCCATTTACAAATACCAAAGGTGTCTGTCAGTTACTACTCGAAAAACAAAAAGAAGAAATACTAGCAAGTGATCCCAATGCCGTTATTGAAGAAAAAACCTATACCGAGGAAGAATGCTCAAGATTACAAGCACGTGAAACAGATAATATGATTAACCTCTTAATAACAAAGTTACGCGATAATAACCTTTTAGAAAATACTGTCATTGTCGCTTTCGCGGACCACTATCTATATACCCTAACAGATCAAAATATTCTAGCCCAGTATAAAGAAACCGATAACAATCTCATTAACCATACACCATTCCTTATATGGAAAGACGGTATGAAAAAGCAAACAATAAAAGAAGTAACATCACAATTAAACATATTACCAACAACCATTAACCTCTTTGGATTAGAATACCATCCCAACTATTATATAGGAAGCGATGCCCTTAATCCCGATTATAAAGGTTATGTATTCTTTCCAGATTACTCTTGGTATGATGGAAACGTATATGTAGAAGGAGGCGTAGTTACCAACGGAAAAGAAATAGAACCAACTGCCCTTGAAGAAAAAAATCATTATATCAACTATGTAATAAAGAAAAATGACTTAACTTTAAAATATAACTACTTTAAATACATTAACCAAAACCACGAATAAAAGGAGCCCATAATATGAAGTTAAAGAAAAAAGATTATCTAAACATCCTCATTATATTATCAATTTTCTTATTGTACTTAATCATAATATATCTAAAAGGATATACCCTCGGATCTATGGTAGATTGGCCTAGTCAACACTTCACCATTCCCGAATATTTAAGAACCCTCTTTTATGAAAAAAAAGCCCTAATTCCTAACTTTGCCTTTTCCCTAGGAGGGGGCCAAAACATATATTACCTAACATATCACGGCCTCTTTAATCCCCTCATAATACTCTCTTACCTCTTACCATTTATAAAAATGAGTACATATATAATATGTCTAAACATTGCCATAGTCATACTAGATGCTATCCTAATGTATAAGTGGCTATCCAACCATTTTTCCAAAAAAATCACCTTTCTAAGTACATTCATATTCATATTAGCTTGCCCCATCATCTATCATAGCCATAGACACCTAATGTTTACAAGCTATATGCCCTTTTTACTTTTGGCCCTATCGGGGGTAGATACATATTTTAAAGATAAGAAAAAACTCCCCCTTATAATATGGACAACCCTTATCATAAGCATTAGCTATCTATATAGCGTTGGCTGTATTATAACCATATCCATATATGCCCTATATGTGTACCTAAAAACAACAAAAAAAGTAACAATAAAAAACACCATAAAAGAAGGATTAAAGTTTGTAAGCATTCTCATAGTACCAATATTACTTACACTATTTATAACACTCCCAACTTTCTATACCCTAATAAATGGTAGATCAGCATCATCGGTAGTAATAACCCTAAAAGACTTATTACTACCAAGTACAAACATCAAAAAACTATTCTACGATTCTTACGGAATAGGCCTCCCCCTAATAGTACTATTTTCAATGATAAATAACATAATAACCAAAGAGAAAAAAGATAAATACCTAAATATAACCCTTATACTATTTCTCTTTATTCCCCTCTTTAACTATCTATTAAATGGCTTTATGTATATAGATGCCAAAAGCCTTATCCCCCTACTTCCCCTATATATATATACAATAAGTACCTTTATACAAAATATTAAAGAAAATAATTATCATAACCTAACTACTATAATAACCCTATTAATAACCATTATACTAGTAATAAAAGCAGCAAAACCCTATACACATTTTCTATTAATAGATTTCATAGTAGTAACCATAACAATATACCTATATAAGAAAAAAAATAATTACTATATCCTCTTAATACCCCTATTACTAATAAGCATTACCAATTTCATAAGTATAAATGCTACAGAAAAATTAGTACCACGAAGTTATCTAAAAGAACTAGAAACTGAAACAAGTATTACCCCAGATTTTAAAAAAACGTATGAAAGAAGTACCAATAATTTAATTTCTGCCTATAACTCCAACAATGTCCCAAACACATCATATCTAACAACAAGCATTTACTCATCCGTTGAAAACCCCTACTATACCAAATTCATAAAAGAAACATTTACTCCCAATATAGAAAGTAGACACTATCACGAATTAACTACTACAAATGACCTCCTCTTCAATCTCTATATGGGCGTAAAATACCAAATTACCAACCATCCCCTATACGGATACACAAAAGTAAAAGACAAAGTATACGAAACAAGCGATAACTTCTCTATCGGATATAGTACAAACAACCTAATGAGTGCCAAAGAATTTAACACCCTTACCTATCCATATAACATCGATGCCCTATTAAATTACACTATCGTGGATAAAAACATAGAAAACACCTATAAAACCAATATAAACCCCTATACAGAAAAATTATCCATAAACAATATAAACTACAAAGAAGAAAACAATAACTATATATTCAATATAGAAAAAGATACCACTATAAAAGTGCCTATAAACATAGAAGAAAACAAACTCTTACTCATATCCTTTGATATGAACTATGCCCCAAAATGTGCATCAAGTTGTTCTAGTACAATAACCATAAATAATGTTCCCAATACCCTATCCGGTAGATTCTGGAAATACAATAATAAAAACAATACCTTCCACTACACCATAAGCAATATAAAAAATAAAGAACTAGAAATAACACTAAGCAAAGGACACTATGAAATAAGCAATATAAACCTCTATACAATGGACTACAGTACCCTAAAAAATATAAAACATAACAATCTAAAAATAACAAACTATAACAGAAACACTATTGAAGGAACTATAAACGTTCAAGATGAAGGCTACTTCTCAATATCCATTCCCTATGATAAAGGCTTTAAAATATATGATAACAATAAAGAAGTAAACTACGAACTAGTAAACACATCCTTTATAGGCTTTCCAATCAATAAAGGAACACATACAATACGCCTAATATACACCCCACCCCTAAGTAAAATATCAAAAACCATCTCCATAATAACCCTAATTACCCTAATAACCATTATTATATATAAAAGAAAGAAGGATAAAATAAAATGGAAAAAATAAGTATAATCGTACCTTGCTATAACGAAGAAGAAGCACTACCACTCTTCTATAAAGAAGTAAATAAAGTAAGTGAAACAATGGACGAAGAATTTGAATTCATCTTTGTAAACGATGGTTCAAAAGATAAAACCCTAGAAGTAATAAAAAAACTCTCTACATTAGACAAAAGATGCAAATACATAAACTTTTCCCGTAACTTCGGAAAAGAAGCCGCAATGTATGCCGGACTTGAACTATCCACAGGAGACTACGTAACCCTAATGGATGCCGACCTACAAGACCCACCTAGCCTTTTACCCAAAATGCTTAAACTAATTAAAGAAGAAGACTATGATAGCGTTGGAACCCGTAGAGTAACTAGAAAGGGAGAACCCCCAATAAGAAGCTTCTTTGCGAGAATGTTCTATAAAATAATAAATAAAATGAGTAAAGTAGAAATGGTTGACGGAGCTAGAGATTATAGACTAATGACTCGTCAAATGACCGATACCATAATAAACCTAAAAGAATACAACCGCTACTCCAAAGGACTATTCAGTTTTGTCGGTTTCAATACCAAATGGCTCGAATACGAAAATGTCCAAAGAGTAGCCGGTGAAACCAAATGGTCATTCTGGAAACTATTTCTCTATGCCATCGACGGAATAGTTGCTTTTACTACCGCACCCCTAACCATAGCTGCAATAATGGGATTAATATTCTGTCTAATCGCCTTCATAATGATAATAGTAATAATAGTAAAAACCATCGCCTTTGGCGATCCAACATCAGGCTGGCCTTCACTAGCTTGTATAATCTTTTTAGTTAGTGGTGTCCAACTATTTGCCCTTGGAATAATAGGACAATACCTATCCAAAACCTATTTAGAAACCAAAAAAAGACCAATATATATAATAAAGGAGACCAATATTAGTGAAAGAAATAATAAAAAGAAATAGAGAAATAATATCCTACCTCATAATTGGTGTTCTAACAACCATAGTTAGCCTCATAAGCTATTACCTATTAACAATAACCATACTATCACCAAATAACCCCCTAGAACTAACCATAGCAAATATAATATCTTGGATAATATCCGTACTATTTGCCTATATAACAAATAGAAAATACGTCTTTCAAAGTAAAGATAAAAACATATTAAAAGAAGCATCAAAATTCACCCTAAGTAGAGTTACAACTCTTATAATAGATATCCTCTTAATGTTTATATTCGTAAGTATATTACACTTTAACGACAAAATAATAAAATTATTAGTTCAAATAATAATAATCATTTTAAATTATATATTTAGCAAACTATTAGTATTCAAAAAATAGTTTGCTTTTTTACATCGTTGCAATAAAAGTCATTTTCATTGAACATTTTTGCCGTTTCCGTCACTTTTGTTCAGTAACATTATATTATTTGCTTAAAATACAAATATATTCCACATTTGCATTTTTTTCCCCTTTATAATATAATAACCTTGGTGATTAATATGAAAACAATTGGCCTCGTAGCCGAATATAACCCCTTCCATAACGGGCACTTATATCAAATAAACAAAATCAAAGAACTATACCCAGATAGTACCATAATAGTCGTTATGTCCCCAACCATAACCCAAAGAGGTGAATTATCCCTAATAAACAAATGGAATAAAACCAAAATATGCCTAGATAACAACATTGACATTGTTGTAGAACTCCCCTCTATCTTTGCAATGCAATCAGCAGATATCTTTGCCAAAGGTGCCATTACCATATTAAATAAATTAAATATCGATATCCTTGTTTTTGGTACCGAAGAAAAAGACCTATCAAAATTAAAAGAAGTAGCCAATCTTCAAAAAAAAGATGCCTTCCATAAAGAAGTAAAAAAATACTTAGACACTGGCTATAACTACCCAACCTCCCTAAGTAAAGTAATAAAAAACACTCTCGGTTATACCATTACCTCTCCCAATGACCTCCTTGCCGTATCCTACCTAAAATACCTAAACAGTAACATCACTCCCCTTAATATCCAAAGAACCACATCCTATAACGGCACTGACATAAAAGACAATATAACAAGTGCTACTAACCTAAGAACAATGCTAAAGAAAAATATCCCCATACATACCTTTATACCAAATTATAACCAAAACAATATAAATAAAATTGACGACCAAACAATATACAATTACCTAAAATATAACATCATTACCAATTCCAATTCCCTAAACAAATACGTAGATGTAACCGAAGGCCTAGAAAACCGAATAATAAAATACATCCAAACCTCCCAAACCAAAGACGAACTAATCACAAATATCAAAACCAAACGCTATACCTATAACCGCATAAGTAGAATGCTATCCCACATCCTCCTTTCCCTAACCAAAGATATGACCAATAATATAAATGTAGACTATATAAGAATATTAGGATTTACCCTACAGGGGCAAAAACACATAAAAACCCTTAAAAAAAATATAGATATACCCCTTATAACAGGCTATAAAAAAAATACATCCAAAATACTAGATTACGAATTAAAAATAAGTAGTATATATAGCCTAATTACTAATGACAATATACTTCCCCAAGAATACAATAAAAAACCAATAATAAAAAAATAGAGTCTTTATATAACAAAAGAAAAAGACTCTATTTCTAAAGTCTTATTAACCTAGGTTAATGTCACCCTTAAGTTGTCCACCACCAGCAGTAGAGTTAAATACAATGTTACCCATAAATGACTTCTCTTGTTCTTCATCTTGAGCCGCACCATCAGTATTACTTAACCATAAAACTAAATAATAAGTAGCATCAGTAGCAAGTTCTGGTGTACCCTCTGCAACAGTAAATGAATCACTTCCACCATCAAACTTAAAGTTAGAATCAGTTGTACCAGTAATAGTAGTAGCATCAGAACCACTAATAGCTTGTAAATTACTATCTAAAATTTGATATTTTAAATTAGTAAATCCATTATTTTTAACAGTCAATTTACCAGTAAGTGACATAGCAGAACCACTATTAGAAATAGTAATTTTGTAAGCTTTACAAACTAGGTAACCATTTTTATCAACACAGTTATTTAAGTTCTCATCAACTGCTTTAATAACATTAGCATCATCTAAAGGAATTAATGCTTTATAATCAGTCTTTGCAGCTGTAGGTCTAGCCTGTTCAACAGTCATACCAGCTGAGAACTTATAAGATTGAACCTCAACAGGAGTATCATTACTAAGTTGAGCTGTGAAATATGCAAATGTTGCACCTACTATTGCTACTATTAATGTAAGAACACTAACTATAATTAAAAATGTTCCACTACCCTTTCTCTCTGTCATTTTCTTATCCTCCTTTACTATAATAATAACAAAAAAACGCGAAAATTGCAATACCTTTTCACATTTTTTTCATATTTAACTATCACTGATAAATATTAGCCGACAATTTAGAACCATCTAATGCTTGATATGTTATACTAGCACTAAAACTACCACTAGCATCCTCTTCATCCTGTTCTACATCCAAATTAGAAAGCCAAATAACAAGAATAAAATCCTTAACCTCTCCCTTTTTCAAATCAAAACTATTACCAAGAGATAAATTTGTACCATCACCCGTCGAAGTAGCCTCTTTATAAATATTACCATCACTATCCATAATAGCATAACTCATATTAACAACATCCAACTTATTAAAATCCATATTACCAGTTAAACTAAGATCATCACCATTATTAATAAGGCTTATTCTAAATGCTGTACAAGCATTATTACCATTAACATCCACACACCTATTATTATAAGCCTTAGATAAATCACTATCATTCATAGGAATAAGCCCCTTACCACCAAACTCAGGAGTAACACTCATATTAAGAGAAAACTTAAAAGATTGCGTTTCCAAATCCTTATCCCCCCTAATAGTAGCACTAAAATAAGCAAATGTTGCTCCAATCATCACTATAATCAAAGTAAGAATACTAACAATAATTCCAAAATATTTATTACCCATATACAATTCTCCTATCTTTACTATACAATAATAATACCAAATTTTAACCAAAAATGCAAGCAAAAAAAACAGATAGTATAAACTATCCATTTTATATAAAATCTACAAAATGCAAATTATTAATTAACCATTAAATTTAGCAGTAATACCAGTAGATGAAGATCCATCACTGTTTACACCATTAAATGTAATTGTACCATTAAATGTTTTACCAGCATCATCAGCATCTTGAGCAGCATTAGTTTCATCTAACCAAATTACTAAATAAAAGTCGTGAGTACCACTTGCTGTTAATGCTTGGTTATTTGTAATAACTCCTTCAGTTCCTTGTGCAACTGTAGTAGCTTTAGTATCTACTGTAGTAGCATCTGTTAATAATTGCCACTTCATATTCTTACCAGTACTAGTTAAATTCATAGTACCCTTAACGTTAAGACCGATATCAGCACTTCCGTTTGTAACTGTTACTTTATAAACTTGACAAACTGTATTTCCGTTAGCATCAATACAAGATTTAGTATCTGTACCAGTTACACCCTTCTGAAGGTCTGTAGAAAGCATAGGTATCATATTCTTTGAAGTAGCTTCATCAGATACTTTTGTAACAGCTACAGCAAGTGAAGCTCCACTAGCAGTTGAACCCTTAACATCAGTATCATTAGTAGCACTTGCACTAAAGTATGCAAATGTTGCACCAATAATAGCTACTATTAAAGTTGCTACACCAATAACACCATAAAAGATGCCTCTTCCATTGTTTTCCATTATTTATAATCCTCCTTTACATTAATAATCATATCAAAATATTTCATAAATTGCAATACCTTTTTATTACTTTTTTATAAAATTTTTACTATACTTTACATTAGTATTACATAATTTTAAACAAAAAACACAAAAAAGTCCCATTTTTCGGTATTCCACTATTATAATTAACACTCATACCAAAAATATTCATTTTTTAATTATTTTACTTATTATTATTATTTTTTTCATCATTTTTAATACTTACAATTTTATATCTGCATTACTATTCTCCCCCTCCTTCTTTCTCCTCTTTTTTCATATACAAAATACGATATTTCCCTCCCACTATACATTTTTATATATAAAAAAAAGGCTTGTATTAAAGCCCTTTTATCACTATTTCTCTATATACTCACTAGAATTAAATACCTCTTCCGACTGGTCCATTATCCCATTAGTAGGCACTTCCATATTACCAATCTCACTTTTCTTAGACTCAATATCCCTAAAAGAACTCGTCGGCTTCACCGAACCAATATTCCCAACTTCAGGAAGTCTCGTCATCTCATCCTCATCAATAATAATATCATCTTCTCCCTCTAAAGAATCATCCATATCCGGTAGCTTCTTCTCCTCTAAATTATCATTTAAAATAGCCTTTTCCGTACTAGAGAAGAAATCATCCGCCTCTTCCTTAGAAGCCTCCTGTCCATTTAATACATTCACATCACTACTAACTTCCGGAGCCACAATCTGGGCATCCTTAGTCCCGCTATCCGTACTAGGGAAAATATCCGAAACAACCTCAAAATCACTATCCGTAATATCCCTCGCCGTGTCAATCTTAATAATATTCGGCTCCTTCTCACCCAAGAAAATATCATCACTATTAAACGTGAGTGTCAAATCATCAACTTTCTCTTCTTCTGGCTTAGCACTATCGTGAACCACTACTTCTTCATTATCACTCTTTACATCATCCGTTCCCTTATCAGTATCCTCATTATCACTAGTGCTAGTATCAATATCCACGCTATTACTTTCATTACTATCATTACCACTATCCAATATAACATTGTCAATAACTTCCTTCATAACACCATTAGCAGTAGCCCTAACACTATCCAAATCAATATCCCCACTATCCCCTACATTAACAACAACATTATCATCTAATCCATCATAACCCCTATTACTAATCTCACCATAAACCTCATTCTCGTCACTCAAAGGAAAATCAGAGTACCCATAAGGATTATTCTCATTTACCTCATCATTAAGAAGATCCTCTTCCAAAAGAAGAGCCGAATATTCCGGATCATTCATACCATCACTATCAGTATCCCCATTACCACTACTACTCTCTTTATCAGTATCAAAATTAGCATCCATCGAATCACGAACATTAACCCCATTATCACTATTGTACGTATCAATAATACCAAACTCATTCAAAATACTAAGAATATCCACCGTCTCATTCTTATCCCTAAGACCCCTAATCTCTTCCTTAGCACTCTCTATCCTTTTTTCAGCATCACTAATATTATCATTAACCCTCTTCTCAGCCTTAATAACACTATACTGATTATTACAGAACTTCTCAATATCCATAAAAGAATCCTCATCAATAATCTCTAACTGTCCCCTAAGAAGAAGCCTATCATCAAATATCCTACTAATACGCTCTCTCTTACTAACAACATCACTATACTCCGTTTCTATGCTACTAATAAGCTCATATAACTCATAAACATATTCCTTCTCTCTCGAAGTATAATAATCCATTCTCGCTTCCTTAACATAAGACTTATACTCATTAATCTTACTATCCGGAAGATTCTGATTAAGAAGAGACTCATAAGCCATATAAAAATTATCAAGTTCATCCCTCTTATGCCCAATCTCATCACGAACCTTTTCTAACTCAAAACCAATATCACTATAATCAAGAGCCTCACAAAAACTATTATTATGAATAAAAGACATAAAAAATTCCAAAAGCTTCTCTTCAAGTTCGCGATTAACCCTATCATTATTAAGAGCCTCTTCCGTAAACCTTTCCATTTCCCTTTCGTAATTCTTAACCTCTTCCTCTAAAGACTTAATACGATTACAATTACTCAAATACTCCTTAATATTATCAAGCCTATTCTCATAAATAGAAAGGTCATTATACTGCTCCTTATCCTCTAAGTCTAATCCCGTTATCTCCTTATACTCATTATTAAACTTACTAAAAGCATCACGATATCCATTAATATACTTAATAAGAGCATTAAGCCTTACCTTCTCATCTTCCAAATTATTAGTCTTATAATAAAAGTCATCAAGCCCCTCTACATAAGCCGTATACCTCTTATCATTAACAGACCTCGCAACTTCCATATAACTATCCAAAAGCTTATCCTTATCCTTAGGATTAGGAAAACTAAGACTAGCCTTCAAAATATCATACTTCTTATCAAGAATATCTCTCATATCTACCATTAGATTCACCTCTTTATTCTATATTAATTATAACTTCAATTAAACAATAAGTCAATAATTAACCAAACATTTTTAGTTTACTAACCAATTTGTAAACATCACAAAATCCTCTTATAATTCTCTACACTCTTAAGAATACTCTTCTCCTTCTTCTCCTTAAATTTCTCGTGTCTCTCCTCTTCTTCTCTCTCCTTAATCTTGTCAAGGGCAGAATTCGTAATCTGACTCCTAAGAACATTCTCTGCTGCAAAAGAAATAGCCTCACACATCTTAAGCTGATAACAAATATAAAACGTAATCAAACTACTAAGAACAACCCTAATATCCGTCTCAGTCACAAAGTCCTCACCCTCATAATACTCCCCCTCAAACCTAACCGGAAATAAATTAATCTCCAAAAAATCAAAAGAAGTCGAAGAATAATAATGATTATAATACACATTAATCTCGCTATAATTCATCTCTAAAACACTTTTCTCAATGTACTCCTCAATCTCACTAAAACGCGTAATAAACTCATCTTTCGCTAACTTCAAAACCACCGTCTCGTCCATAAATGTAATCTTCGAACCAATAATAATCTTGTGAGCCGTCTTATCCTTCCGAATCTGCCTACTAACCGCTGAATTAAAGTTCCCACAAAACCCATAATCATTCGCAATATAAATATTAAGTTTCGGTTTGTCCCTATCGGGGGTAAGAACCTTTTTGTCCAAAACCAAGTTCTTATTATAAACAATCCTACTAAGTATCCGCGTAATCTCTACTCCAACATTCTTATATTTCTCAGCCTTTTTCCTCGACTTATCAACATTAAGAAGAGCGTGGAAGTTCATAACCTTAACAACATTCTTAATCTTCGCCATAATAACCTCCTATAATTTCTTATAGTCCTTCTTTTTCTTAAGATGTTCCTGTTTTACAACAATATCATTAAGAAGTTTAAACAAATAATAAGTAAAATACAAAAATACAAACAAAATAAGAAGACCAAGTATAATCATTGTAAAAATATTAGCATACTCGTGTGTTAAATAAGTATAAAGCATATTAATAGCAACAATACCCAAACTACTAAGTCCCACAAAGAACAAATTATCCGGAATCTTTTCATAATTCTTCGTTAAAATATCCGATAAAAGAATCAAAACAAGAACAATCACAAAATATATAGGATTCATTTCTTGGAATGTTGCAATACACCATACAAGGAAAATATAAGCCACTGAAACCAAACTAAAAGCAAGCACACTTTTGTTATCCATTCCCAAAAATAAACCATAAAACTTAATCTTACTACTATTAACCTGATACTTCTTCAAAGTAAGCTTTATAAACACCGCCAGTACTACCAAAAAGATAATACCAACCATAGCAAAGTTACTAATACCATAAATAATATTCATATACTTTTCCATAACTATCCCTCTTTTATCATCAAATTAAACACATTCTTACTATTCATATAGAAAGCCCTAATATCCCTATAACTAATATCAACACTCTCTCCCTTAATATCAACACTACCCTCTATTTCACCAATAATAGACAAATAATCCTCCATAATAAGCAAATTATAATCCTGACTAGTTATTCTAATATACTTAACATTATCATACTCTACTAACCCCTTGTTAAGGTCAAATACCCTAACC
>USTO01000003.1 GCA_900557675.1 uncultured Mollicutes bacterium | reverse complement strand
CATATCGGCTGCTCCATTTACAAAGGTACTTACGAATTTTGGTTCACTATCTCTATTTACAATACCTATTATTATTGCCATTATGAAGAACCAAAGTGATGCTTCTTGGAAATACCACCATCCGAGTGGGTTACCTGTTAATTTTCCAGTTGTTTCTAGGAATGTATTTATTCCAAAGCTATCCCAAGGGATAAAGCCTATTATCATTATTAGGAATGTTATTCCAAATAAGACAAGTGTGAATTTTTGTTTACCGGTTAATTTGGTTTCTTTCTCTTTCTCAGCTGGTTTTAGGTATGTTTTTTCCATATCTTTTTGTTCACGTAATGATAGGAAAGTTGATCCTTTATCGGCTTTTACTTTCTTTGCATAGGCCATAACGAAAGCAGTCGCGATAGCGTAAGACACTAACCAAAGTGCTACTCCGAGGCCTATTATTATTCCTTGATTTACTTCTATGCCTTTGGGTAGGGCGTCAATTGCAACACCAACGGCAAAGGGATTTATGGTGGACCCGAGTACACCGACGCCGGCACCGAATAATACGATGGCGGATGCGATTATGGTATCCATTCCTGCTACTACCATTGTTGCTGATAGTAATGCATAAAATCCAACTGTTTCTTCGAGCATTCCATAAGTTGTACCACCTACTGAAAAGATAAACATTAGAATTGGGATTAGCCAAATTTCTTTTCCTTTCATCTTTTTAATAAGTACTTTTATTCCTGTTTCAAGAGCTCCTGTTCCGTTTACTATGGCAAGGAAACCTCCTAAAATGAATATGAATATGCAGACATCTATGGCATCTTTGAATCCTAGTATTGGTGCAAGTAAGATATCAGATAGGGATGCTGCAACTACTCCACTACCGTTAACTATTTCCTCACCTACGAAGGAAGCTGTTGGTAGGAAGTGGGTTATCAATCCCAAGAATATTATTATTAGTAATATTATTGAGAATGATGATAAGACAAATTTCTTATTTTTTGCCTTAGCCATTTCAATCCTCCTTTTCTTTCCATCCCCCTTTTGTGTTATGATTGTACCTGTTTTGCCACTTAGGGCGTTTAATCCATTGTTTAGTGATGTAATAATGGCTTTTTTCTTAGGGCTTTCTTGAACGAACTCACAGCTGGCTTCTACTTTGGGAAGCATACTTCCTTTAGCAAAATAGCCTTGGTTTATATATTCTGTGGCTTTTGCTAAACTCATTGATTTAACTCCTTTAGCGTTTTCTTTGCCATAATTTATATAAACTTTATCTATGGATGTTAGGATGAGAAGGATATCAGCTTTGATTTGACGGGCTAGCAAGCTAGCAGCGAAGTCTTTATCGATAACAGCGTCTACTCCTTTATAACTTCCGTTTTCTTTTATGACGGGGATTCCGCCTCCGCCAGCGGTTATGACTACGTTGTTTTCATCGATGAGGTCATTTATTACATCTTCTTCAATGATGCGGACGGGTTTTGGAGATGGTACAACTCTCCTGTATCCTCGTCCAGCGTCTTCGACAAACTTATATCCCTTTTCATCTGCTATTTTTTGTGCTTCTTTTTGGGTATAAAACATTCCTACAGGTTTGGTTGGATTGTGAAATGCATCGTCGTATTTGCTTACTTCTACCTGAGTAATGATTGTCACACAATTTTTCTTTATTCCACTTCGTTCTAATTCACGAGATATGGATTGTTGCAAGTGGTAACCGATATATCCTTGGCTCATTGCCCCGCATTCAGCAAAGGGCATAGATGGTGTTCCTATTCCCTCACTATTTGCATAGTCGGTTGCTAGTTTTATGGCTCCGACTTGAGGACCGTTACCGTGAACGACAACTACTTCGTGGCCGTTTGCAACGATTTTTACGATTTGTTTGGCAGTTTTTTTTACTAATTTTAGTTGCTCTTCAGGTGTTGTCCCGAGGGCGTTTCCGCCGAGAGCTACTACTACTCTACTCATTTTCACTCATCATTGTTGCATACATAACTGCCTTTATGGTATGCATTCTATTTTCAGCTTCTTCGAATACTTTGGATGCTGAACTTTCAAATACTTCGTCGGTTACTTCCATTTCTTTAATACCGTAAGTATCGTATATTTGCTTACCGATAATTGTATCGGTATTATGGAAAGATGGTAAACAGTGTAAGAATATAGCGTTACTATTACAAGAGTTCATTACTTTTTTATTTACTTGATATGGTAATAGTAAATCTATTCTTTCTTTCCATTTGGATGCGTCTTCACCCATACTGAGCCATACATCGGTATATATGACATCCATATTTTTTATTTCTTCGGGATTGTCAGTAAAGTTTATGGTACAATTGTTTTCACGAGCTATTTTTTTACAGGTTTCGGTTAATTTTTCCTCTGGCCACAAGTGTTTTGGGGCACAGCAGTTGAAATTTATGCCTAATTTACTGCATATTACCATAAGGGAATTGCCTACATTGTTTCTTCCGTCTCCGAAAAAGCAAAAGTTTATTCCTTTGAGGTAGCCGAAATGTTCTTCGATGGTCATTACATCAGCGAGCATTTGGGTTGGGTGAAACATATCGGTTAGTCCGTTCCAAATTGGTACTGTTGCGTATTTGCATAGTTCTTCAACGGTTTTTTGTGAAAATCCTCGGTACTCTATTCCGTCATATATTCTAGTTAGTACACGGGCGGTATCTTTGATTGTTTCTTTTTTCCCCATTTGGGATCCTGTAGGGCCTAAATATGTTACATGCATTCCTAAGTCATAAGCTGCTACTTCAAATGAGCACCTTGTACGAGTGGAATCTTTTTCGAATAGGATAACTATATTTTTGCCTTTGAGATACTCGTGGTTTTGGCCTTCTTGTTTCATTTTTTTTAGTTTTTTTGATAAGTCTAATAGGTATCTTATTTCATCGCTTGAATAGTCTAATAGTTTTGAAAAATCTCTTCCTTTTAAGTTCATAATTTTTAATCCTCTCTAATTAGTGGCATACTCATACATCTTGGACCTCCACGTCCACGTGATAGTTCGGCACTGTGCATTTCGAATACTTTTATTCCGTGTTCTCTTAGAACGGCATTGGTTACGTTGTTTCTATTATAGACTACGACTACACCTGGAGCTATACAAAGGGTGTTTGTTCCGTCATTCCACTGTTCTCTTTCTGATGGTATTTTATCCCCACCTGCACACGGTATTAGGGTTATATCTATGTTTAGGTATTCTTCAAGTATTTTTTCAAGCGAACCTTTTTTTTGTTTTACCTTGACTTCGTCTTCGTTATCGCCTTTTGTTATTTCAAAGACCCTTAGGGTATCCATTATGCCTGGGTGATAAGTGAATTTATCGTAGTCTATTTGGGTGAATACGGTATCGAGGTGCATAAAGGCACGGCATTCGGGTATTAGAAAGGCAAGAACGGTATCAACTTTGCAATCGGGATCTTTAAAGAGATTTTTGGCAAGTAAATCGATAGCATCGGCACTTGTTCTTTGAGAAATTCCGACTGCTAAGACGTGTTCGTTTAGGTTGAGTACGTCTCCTCCTTCTATATGGAAGGGGTTTTCTCTGTCGTAATATCTTGTTACTTTATCTTGATAATCTGGGTGATAGTTAAAGATGTAACTTGCGTAGATTGTTTCTCTACTTCTTGTTTCGGAATACATCTTATTTAGGACAACGCCATTTCCAACTGATGCGAAGGGATCACGGGTAAAGTATAGGTTTGGCATTGGTTCAGCAAGGAATTTTCCTTCTTCACTAACTAGGTCAACAAGGGAATTTTCAATGTCTTTTTTCTTTCTATTTAGTTCACTTACTTTGATTCCTTCCATTGTTTTTAGAACTAGTTCTTTATTGTTTTCGATACTCATTAGGAAATCGAAGAGCATATCTTTATACATTGGTGTTCTTATTCCGGCTTCATATATGAATTGTCTTATGAAGGCTGGTTTTACATTTGGATTGTAACTTAGGGTTTCAGCCATTAGGTCTTCTAAATATACGACTTCAATGTTGTTATCTCTTAGTATTTGAGCGAATTCGTCGTGTTCTAGTTGTGCATCTTTTAGATATGGTATATCGTCAAATAGTAATTCTTGTAGTGTATCTGGTGTTAGATTTAATAGTTCCTTTCCTGGTCTATGTAATAGGACCTTTTTTAGTGGTTTGATTTCACTGGTTACGTGTATCATTTTTTTATCATCCTCCTATTTTAATTATATCATATTTTTTTTATTTTTCAATATCTTGAATAAAGTTTTTTACTCTATCGTTTTCTCCGTTTATGATTTTGTTATAACTGCTATCGAGTATTAGTTTTCCATTTTCAATGAATATTATTCTATTTGAGAATTCTTTTACGAATTCCATTTCGTGACTTACGATAATTAGGGTTATGCCTTTATCTTTTAAGTGTTTGATTAGTTCAATTACTTCTTTGGTCATTTCGGGGTCGAGGGCACTTGTTGGCTCATCTAAGAGTATTAGTCTTGGTTCTAATATGAGAGTTCTTATTATGGCTACTCTTTGTTTTTCTCCACCGCTTAGGCTTATGGGATATGAGTCTTTTTTATCATAGAGATTTATTTCTTTTAGCATTGCAAGGGCTCTTTTTTTTGCTTCCGCTTGAGATAGTAGCTTTAGTTTTACGGGAGCTAGGGTTATGTTTTCAAGGACGGTAAGGTTTTCAAAGAGGTTAAAGTGTTGAAAGACCATTCCTATTTCTTTGCGTATTTCTCCGATATTGGCGGAGGTTATTAGTTTTCGGTCAAAAAGGATTTCACCGCTGGTTGGAGTTACCATTCTGTTTATGCATCTTAGGAGAGTTGACTTACCACTGCCAGAAGGGCCAATGATAGACACTATTTCTTTTTCCTCGACACTGAAGTTTATGTTTTTTAATACGGTTTTTTTGTTATAGGTTTTGGTTAAATTTTTAACTGTTAAGAGCATTTTCGTCATCTCCTCTATTTATTAGTTTTGATAGACACACGGTTAGGGTTAGGTATATTAGGGATGTTATGATGAGGGGGAAGAAGTAGTCGTAGGTGCGAGAGGCGATTATGTCGCTGGCTTTGGTGAGTTCGACTATTCCGATGTAACCGGCTACCGATGTTTCTTTTAGAAGGGTTATGAATTCGTTTCCGAGAGCGGGTTTAATGTTGTGGATGGCTTGGGGCATTATTATATATCTGGTTATTTGGCCGTAGCTAAGGCCGAGACTTTTACCGGCCTCTCTTTGACCGGCGTTGATTGATATTAGGCCAGATTTGATTATTTGTGATACATAGGCACCGCTGTTTAGGCCAAAGGCTAATATTCCGATAAGAATTATGTTAGTGTCAACGGATTTGAATATTACGTAGTATATTATCATTAATTGTAAGAGTACGGGGGTTCCTCTTATGACCGTTATGTAGAGATTTCCAATTTTATTGGCTATTTTTAATTTGCCGGTTTCTTTGTTATAGTCGTTGATGATGGCAAGGATGAGACCGATTACTACTCCGATTATACAGGCAAATATGGCCATTGTTATGGTATTGAATAGGCCTTCGAAGATGTATTTGTAACGGTCCTCGAAGATTACTGAATTGTAAAAGTTATTCCATATTTTTTCTATCATTGTTTCACTTCCTAGTTTGAATGGTTGATGACGTACTGGTCAATTTTCCCATCTTTTTCTAAATTGGCTAATACTTTGTTTATTTCTTCTACTAGCTTGGTATTGCCTTTTTTGACAGCTATTCCGTAGGTATCGCTAAATAGGTAGCCGTCTAATATTTTTAACTGGCTATTTTTATTTACGATTTCTTTGGCTGGTAAGTAGTCCATAACGATACAATCTACTTTATCTCTTTTTAGGTCTTCAGCCATTGAGAGGTATTTTTTTTGTCTACTGATATTGGCATTGGGATATTTTTCGGTTAAGTCTAAGTCGGCAATGCTTCCTAGTTGAACGGCTATTTTTTTATTGCTTATTTGATTTAGGTCTGTTATATTGCTTCCTTCTTTTACTATTACTACTTGGCGAGATTCGACATAAGGATTACTGAAATCTACTTCTTTTAGTCTTTCTTCAGTAATACTCATACCGGCTAAGGCTATGTCGGCTTTTCCACTTTTTAATTCGTTTATTATGGAATCGAAAGCGACATCTTTTACTTCTAGTTTTTTGCCAAGGCTTTTGGCTATTTCGTTTGCTATATCTATGTCTACTCCTACTATTTCACCGTTTTCGTAGTATTCGTAAGGGGCAAAACCGGCCTCAGTTACCATAACGAGGGTATCTTCTTTGGTTTTGCATCCGGTTAATAGTAATATTATTAGTATTATGCTTAGTATTTTTTTCATTTTTCTAACTCCTTTATTATTCTTAGTACTTGATTAAAGTTTTCTTCTTCTATTGTGTAGTCAAAATTATTTTTGTAGTCTTCATAATCTAAACGGGGAAAGGCAATTTTGACTACTTTATGGGGGTAATTTGGTGGTATGAGGGTTAAGTCACTCAGTGTATCTCCTATTATGACAAGTATATCGGCGTTATTTACTTGTTTTTGGTATTCTTTGTTGGTGCTTTTGTTATATCTTGTCACATATTCGCCCGTATCGTTTAGAAAATTTGATATTATTTTGATGTTTGGTAGCATTAGATTTTCGGTTTCTAATTTTATTTTGATAAAGTCACCGAGACCAGCAGAGTTTATGATAAAAGGGATGTTTTTTTGATTTAAGTAATTTACGAGTTCTGAAAAGCCTTTTTTTATGGTTACTTCTTTGGTTAGGCTTGTTATTAATTCTTTGGTTATGTTATATTTTTTGAATGTTTGAAATTTTTCATCCCATATTTTATCGTAATAATCTAGTATTTCTGTGGGGTCTAGTTGTTTTAGTTTTTCTTCTTTGTATATTCTTTCTCTCATTTCTTTGTATTCTTTTGGTAATACTTCTTCAAAGGTTGTCATTGCTGTTTTATCGTTTGTTAGGGTTATGGTGTTATCAAAATCACTTGCTATTACTATGTTCATTTTATCCTCCTTCCATTATATTTTAATTATAAATCATATTGATTATTTTGACAAGACTTTTGGTGTATTTTATTTTAATTAGACAGTTTGGTAATGTATTTATTGTTAAATTGAAAAAAACTGATGCTTTTTTTGCAACAGTTAGTATTTAGTAATCTTGTATTTGTTTTAATGTATATCCAGACTGGGTTTGATATGTTCGAGGTTTTTTTGTTCGTAAATATAGTTTGGTATGGTATAGTCCACTACCCTGCACCATACTATTGATATTTTTTTGTAATTTTAGAGATACAGCCTCATCGTATAAATAGTGGAGAATGATATTTCTGTGGAGAGAGAATTTGTTTAAATCGTTTATATTTAAATATCGTTTTACACTGTTCATTTTCTGTTGAAATTCTTCTTCTTTGGTATAAGATAATATTTCTTTTAATTCTTGTAATTCTTCTTTGGTATATGGTAATTTTATTTCTCCTGAACTTGCATCTATTTTTTCAAATATGTCTATTAATAGCATATTTTCGTAAAGGATATGTGTTAAATGGGGATTTGTTAAATTGCTTATTTTTTCATCAAAGGAACTATATGTGCTGGTTGGTAAAAGGAGTTGAAAGCCTTGTTTTCTTGGATTAGATATTAAGTACTTTCTGATATTTAATAATTCTTCAGGAGATAATTCGGTAAAGATTTTGGTTTCAGGGGCAATTATTGTTTTTTCTGTGTTTACTTCTTTCATTTTTCATCACCTTTTGCATTATATCATATTTTCTTTGATTTTGTTAGTATTTTTTGCTTTTAAAGGTGACTTTTTAACCAGTTCTTGATATTTTGAACTTTTTTATCTACATATTCTTCGGTTTTATCATAGGCTTGATACAGTATTTGGATATATTTGGTATTTATATATATTAGCACGAGAGATAGTATTATGTTAAAGATATTGACGTTTTTTATAAGAAGGGAGTTAGGAGCAAAAAATAGTGTTGCAAAGAAAGCTGTAAAGCAACCGACTACTAGTACTTTTCTTATAAATGTTAATGGTTTACTTATTCTATATAGTAAATTTAGAGTTACGAACCCCGTTAGGGCAACAGCAACAATCCTAAAAAATTCGTAATCGAAGTGAAATGTTATACATAATAGTTCAATTATTAGGATGTTGGTAAAGACACATATTCCATTGGGGATGACGTTTTTGAACACTTTGCGGAGGAAGCCTTTGGTTACTTTATTATAATTTGGTTCGAGGGCGAGGAAGAGAGATGGGATGCCGACACAGACGGTGCTTATGAGAGTTAATTGGATTGGATAAAAGGGGTATGTTACGGTAAATATTATGGATAGAAGGGATAGTAGTACCGAGTACATTGTTTTTAGTAAGTACATACAGGATACTCTTTCGATGTTATTTACTACTTTACGGCCTTCTTTTATTACTTTTGGGAGAACGGAAAAATCGGATGTGGTTAGAACTATTTGTGAGACATTTTTAGTAGCGGGACTTCCTCCTTCGAGGGCTATTCCGCAATTTGATTCTTTTAGGGCTAATATATCATTTACTCCATCACCTATATAGGCTACGGTTTTCTTTTTTTTAAGGGCTTTGATTATTTCCCTTTTTTGATTGGGAGTTACCCGTGCAAAAATGTTAAAATTGTTTACTATGTTGTCCAGATTTTGAAAATCTGCATCTATTTCGGGGCCGGTTATGCATTTTGTTTCTTTGAGGAGGCCCTTAGTTATATTTACTATTGTATCAGGATGATCACCTGATATTATTTTGATATCGACGTTTTGTTCATAGAAATAGTTTAATATTTCTTGGGCATTGTCTCTTAAACGGTCTTTTAAAATTATAAAACCTAATATTTTGGCATCTTTTATTTTATTATTTTTTTCAATATTTGTTCCCTCTACTAGTGTTAAAACACGGCATCCTTCTTTGATATATTTTCCTACTTCTTTATCATATTGTTTTATGTCTTGGGTAGTCATATATTCAAGGGCTCCGAGAGCGTAGACTTTATCTTCGGTAAATATGGCTTTGTATTTTCTAGTAGAAGTAAAGGGAATGTGTTTTTTTACGTGATAACTTGTTTCTTTCTGATAGTATGTTGTTAAGGCTTTATCTGTACTATTGTATACTTCGGGAGTTAGGGATGCTATTATATTGGAAAAATTATGTTTACTTAGATTTATTTCTTTTATGACTTCTAATTCTCCGGTTGTTATAGTTCCTGTCTTATCTAGACATAGAACATCTGTGCAGGCTAGTTCTTCTATTCCGTTTAGTTTTTGGACAATGACATTTTTCTTTCCTAAGGTTATTACCCCTACAAAAAGGGCGGTAGTTGTTAGGAGTATCAATCCTTCGGGTATCATACCTACTACACCAGCAACTACGGAAAGGATGGCTTCATTATAGGTCAGGTTGCTTCTCCAGTATTGGGATATAAAGAGAAATACTCCGATAGGAATAATTATTATTGTTATTATTTTGATGATGTTATTTATATTCTTTTTTAGATACGAATCTTCGGTTTTTATGGTGCTAGCATCTTTTACTAGTTTACTGGCGTAGTTATCGTTATTTATGGCAATTACTTTGGCATAACAGTTACCACTTACGATAACACTACCGCTTATTAGTTTGTCTTCTTTCTTTTTCTTTATGGCGTCACTTTCTCCTGTTATTACGGATTCATCAGTATTTACTTCGCCTTTTTCAATTATGGTATCTAAAAGAACGGTATCGCCAGCAGAGAAATAGATGATATCATCGAGTAGTACTTCGTCTTCGTTTATTTCTTGTTTTTTTCCTTCTCTAACTACGGTTAGAGTATTTTTAGTGGCTAATTTTAATTTATCGATTATTCTTTTGGCTTTTAATTCACTTCCGATTGCTATTATGGTATTGACAACGATTATGATAGCAAATAATCCGTTCCTAAAAGACCTAGTAGTTAATACTAGGACTAATAGGACTATATTTAGAATGTTAAAAAGGGTTATGGTGTTATCAAGTATTATTTCTTTTATGGTTTTGGAATTTTTGTCTTTTTGGTTGTTTACTAAACCGTTATTTTTTCTATAATCGATTTCTTGTTTATTTAATCCGTCCATTTGTTCACCTTCTTTTATTTTCTATAGAAGTAGCCTCCGCCACTTGCTGGGAAAGAGAATAGTCTTCTTGGGTTGAATGAATGTGCTACCCAAAGGGAATAGTTTGATCCGTAATGTCCGTTTGACATACCAAAGTGTAGGTGAGCTCCGGTGGTACAGTTATCATAACCTCCGTGAGCGGATGATGTACTTCCACCACCCATATGGCCGATTATGGTATTATCGGTTACCGCTTGCCCGTAACTTACGGTTACATCTAATAGGTGCATATATTGGGTTGTATATGGGGTTCCGTTTACAATGTGTTGTATGTATACCTGATTTCCACCACATCTTGATTTATATACTATTCTGGCAACTGTACCAGCCGCGGCAGCATAAACTGGTGAACCTTCTCCTGTACAAGATAGGTCAATTGCATAATGGCTACCTCCGAAGGCATCTCCTCTTTCGGCACTACCTGAGTATTCGCTTGTTACGCATCCGTAGCTTAGTGGGTATCGCCAGCCACTGGCACTAGGGGTTCCAACACACGATGTTAGGTTAGAACTTTTTTTACAACCAAGGCTTTCATAGTAAGATATTTCTTTTTTGAGGTCTCTTATATCTTCGGCTATTGTTGTTCCCTCTACTTTGGTATTGTTTAAATTTAAGCGTAGTGTATCTAGTTTAGAAGCAAGAGAAGCTTTTTGAACCTCTAATTGTTTTTGCTTTTCGGAAAGGGTTACTTTGTTTGCTTCGAGGTTTTTTATAAGGTTTTCAAGTTCGCCCATAAGGGATGTGTTATATTCGGAAAGCTGGCTTACTATATTAAATCTATATATGAAGTCTGTTATATCCTCGGCATCGAAAAGGTATTCTAAATAGATATTTTCACCGGAAGATTTTTGAAGAAACTTGAGTAGTTCGGCGGTTTCTTCTTTTTTTTCTTCTATTTGTTTTTCAGAGTCTTTTATTTTGGCGGTTGCTGCTGTTATTTCGCTTTCTGTTGTTTTGATAGTGTTATTTATGGTGATTACTTCGGCGTTTATATTGTTTATTTCACTTTGAGTTAGATTTTCTTGACTTTTGGAATTGTTATATTTAGTTTGAAGACTATTTAGTTCATTATATAAGTCTTGGAGGGTTTTGGCAGAGGTGTTATTTGGAAATATAATAAGTAAACCAATAAGATATACGATAGTTATTATGGATTTTTTTTTCATTACTTTATCACCTAGGTTAATTATACTTGTTTTATTTTGTAAAGTCAACATTATAGAAAGGGAAATTTGTTTTTTTCTTAATTCTCAGTGTAATGGAAACTTTTTAAAATTATTTTTATTGTTTTTTTGGGAAAGTTAGAAATTTTACTTTTTGTTCGATAAAATAAATTACATTACATATTGTTAAAAAAAATTTATTTTTCTCATTTTTGCTTTTTTTGATAATATACAGATTTTAAAAAAATGATTCTTTTAGTACATTATTTATGCTTTATTACGATAATTCATAAACATCAAAAATATATACATATACTAAATGCAGAACATTTAGGCACTTTTTATAGGATAATGTATTTGGGTGATGTTTAATGGATGTCAAAAATGAAGACAATAAGTATATCTATACTTTAGTTGGTAAAAACATCAGGAGACTTAGAAAAAAACACGGTCTTACACAAGTAAAATTAGCAGAAGCTATTGGATACAATGATGGAACAGTTTCTAACGTAGAAAACAGCAGTTTTCAGACATTTAGCTTAGAATTTGTTTACATTATATCTAAATTACTTAATGAACCTATGTGTGAATTTTTTAAGAGTCTTGATGAGGATACTACAAAGTCTAAAAATGACAAAAAAGATAAGAAAAAAAAGAAAGAGAAAAAATAAAATTTTCTTTCTTTTTTACATATTTTGGTTAATAATATTTTTGGTTTTGTTTAGTAAATTTTGTGCATTTATGTTATGTTTATATTCCTTATTAAATTTTATAGAACCGTTAGTGCAGAGTGTCTGCCCTATTAACATAAACCAGTTACCTAAGGCATTTTGTTCACTTGCTGATAATTCGTCTATTAGAGCTGTGGCTAAGAGAAAAGCTGTCAACGTAAACATATAATGTTCGCTGTTATCATTTCTCATATTTAATTATATGAGAAAAGACCACTGTTATGCAGTAGTCTAGAAGAATATATTATATTCTATTTATTTATTTGAACCGCTTATTTGGTTTTGACCTAATCTTACTAATCTTTTAGTGATTTCTCCACCAACTGAACCATTGGCTCTGCTAGTAGCATCTGGACCAAGGTTTACACCAAATTCGTTAGCTATTTCGTATTTCATTCTTTCGATAGCTTGCTTTGCTCCAGGTACTGTTAATTTATTGTTATTAGTGCTGTTGTTCATTTAACTCACCTCCTACACTCTTAGTATGGTGAGCGGTATTTTTTTCATACATTTTTTTTAGTGGTAATTTTTTCTAATATTTTTTTATTTTAATATTAAAATAATATCTTATGAGTTCTCTTCACAAGATATTATTTACTGAATTTATTAGAATTAAACATTTTAAAAGTCATATTTTTTATTTTCACTAGCAGTAATTACTATGGTGTTTACATTGCTTACAGTTTCTTCTATTAGTTTTTCGTAATTTATTTTTTGTTCTTCTTCTATGGCTTTGGTTAATTTGGGATTAATTACGGGATGACGTGGTAAAAAGATAGTACAACAGTCTTCATAGGGTAAGGTGCTTATATCATAGGTGTCAATATCTTTGGCAATTTTGATTATTTCTAATTTATCAAAGCAGGCTAGTGGTCTTATAACGGGAACGTTTGTAACATTGTTAATGGTACTCATACTGGTTAATGTTTGACTTGCTACTTGTCCAATGGATTCTCCATTTATTAATATTAAACACTTTCTTTTCTTCATCATTTCTTCACTTATTCTATACATCATACGACGCATTATTGTTATCATATAATTTGAATCACAGTTTTTGTATATTTCTTCTTGGATATTGGTAAAGTTTATGATGTGTAATGTTATTTCTGGTTCAAATTTAGTTAGTTTTTTTACTAGTTTTTTTACTTTATTTAAGGCCATTTCACTTGTATGGGGAGGTGATTCGAAATAGATACATTCTATTTTTACGCCTCGTTTCATTGCCATATATCCTGCTACGGGAGAATCTATTCCTCCTGAGAGCATTAATAGTCCTTTGCCCGCAACGCGCACTGGATATCCTCCCCTAGCGTTTATTTCCATGGCATAAATATAGGTGTAGTCCTCCCTTATTTCCACTTTAAGAGTATACTCTGGATTGTGGACATCGACAGTGACATTTTCTTTGTTTTTTAGAATTAAACCGCCTAGTATGTTGTTCATTTCCATAGAAGGGATTGAGAAGTTTTTATCAGCTCTTTTAGTCTCAACTTTAAAGGTTTTGAAGTTTAATTTTTGAACAATATTTAATACTTCTGTTTGGATTTTATTTATATTGGTATCTACTTTGTAGGCTACTACAATGCTATGAATACCGAAAATATTCTTTAAAATTTCAATAATTTCTTCGATATTTTCGTCTGTTTCAATAAACATTCTTACTCTATTTTTGGTTATTTTTACGTTATAATTTTGGAGAGCTTTCGTTATATTCTCATATAATATATTGATAAATAAACTACGATTATCTTTCTTAGTAGTTAGTTCTCCATACTTAATTAATATTATTTTTTGCATTTTTTACTCCTTATATTTTTTTAAGGCTTTCAATAAAATTATCAACAATATCACTTGGTAATATTTCTTTTAATTCTTCTTTACTTGCCTCTTTCATTTTTGTTATTGTTTTATATTTTTTTAATAATTTGTTTTTTCTGACTTCCCCTACTCCATCTATATTATCTAATATACTAGCAAGAGATGATGTACTACGAATACTTCGATGATAGGAAATGGTATAGTTATGTACCTCATCCTGCATTCTTGTTAATAAAAGGAATAGCTCACTAGTTTTATTTATGGGTATTTCTTCAAGGGGATAGTTCCCTAATAAGGAAGATGTGGAGTGTTTATCGTCTTTTTTTAATCCTGCTACGGGAATTGATAAGCCTAGACTTGTTATTACTTCTCTAGCAACATTTATCTGCCCTACTCCACCGTCTACTATTATAAGATCAGGAAATGGTTCATTATCTTTTAAAAGACGAAAATATCTTCTATATATTACTTCTTTCATTGTATTATAGTCATCTGTCATATCACTTGTTATTTTGTATTTTCGATAATCGTTTTTACTTGGTTTACCATCAATAAAGACGACCATACCGGAAACGTTGAAGGTTCCAAATAGATTAGAGTTATCAAATAGTTCTATTTTACTTAGTTTTGGTAAATGTAATAGTTGGCTTAATTCTTCCATTCCAGCTAGAGCTTTATCGTCATCTTTTTTTATTATTGTTATTTGCTCATCAAAATAGTTTTTGGCATTTTCGTAAGCAAGTTCTAAGATATTTTTTTTACGGCCTTTTTGGGGTATTATGAACTTTACATCAAGGGCTTGTTCTAATAGGTTAGTATCTTGATTAGAGGGAACTAGGACTTCTTTGGGATATATGGTATGTTTTTGATAAAATGTTGTTATATATGATGATAGGGATTCTTCGGGGCTGTCTATAAGGGGAAAAATTATATTTTTTCTGTCTAAAAGTTTACCTCCACGAATAAAGAGATGACTTATGCTCATATAGTTGTTATCGGTATAGTAATTGATTATATCGCGATTGTAGTTATCATCAAGTTCTACTTTTTGTTTTTCTAGGGTAATACTTATATAGTCTAAGAGTTCCTTGTATTCTTGGGCTTTTTCATAATTCATATTTTCAGAACATAAATACATTTTTTCTTTTAATTTGTTTGTTATAATGGAATGATTTCCGTTTAAAAAAGATATTATTTCATTTTTCATTGTAATTATTTCTTTTTCGTCGACACTATGTGTGCAATAACCTAGACATTCGTTTAGATGATAATAGAGGCATTCTTTTTTTGGGTATGTTTTGCATTTTCGTAAGGGATATAGTCTATTTATGATTTCAACGGTTTTTCGTGCTGCGGTTACATTGGGATAGGGGCCAAATAATTTACGATTTTTATTTTTTTTGATATGGGGATTTCTTACTATTAATAGTCTTGGAACTTTTTCGTTAGTTAATTCTATATATGGATATGTTTTATCATCTCTTAAAAGGATATTATACTTTGGGTTGTATTTTTTTATTAGATTTATTTCTAAAAGTAGTGCTTCTAACTCTGATGATGTTAAAATGTATTCAAAATCATATATATTTTCTACTAATACTTTTGTTTTACCACTATGGGTCTGATGGAAATAGGATGTTAAGCGGTTTTTTAGATTTTTGCTTTTTCCTACATATATTATATATCCGTTTTTATCCTTCATTAAATAGCACCCCGGTGTGTGAGGTACTAGGGATAATTTTTCTTTTATCATTGTTCTTCCTCTCTAATTTTTGTTTAATTTTAATACAGGGGTATTGGCTAGTAATAAAATGTTTTTATATTTTTCTAATACAGCTGATGTTATTTTATCATAGTCTATTATATAGGTTCCAGTTGGTTTTTCAATTACTATTTTGCTTATGGTATCTTTTTGAGCTAAAAATTCTTGCATATATTCTTCATTATTATGAAGAGTTTGATTTGTTATGTATATTTTATTTAGTTTAGTTTCGTATAGGAATGTTTCTATTTCTTCGATTATGTTATGAATATTTTTACGAATGCTATGATGTAACTCACTTTTGTTATAATTACTATATACGTATTGTAAATTATCTAAAAATATTTTTATATTATCTGATGATGTGTATTTTTCAAGTTCTTTTAATAGTCCATATAAGTTGGCATTTAAATATAGTTTTTCCATTTTTTCTTGGCCGACTATTTCTTCGATTTGACGAGCTACTCTTACTTCGTATTTGTAGTATTTGCTTTCGGTACTTGGAAAGAAATATCTATTGGTCATAAGTTCTGTGTATCCTTCGTTTAATGGTTCACCAACATTAACTCCTCCTTCTAAACGGGATTGAGAAAAGCCTAAAAAACTTACTCTGTTTTCCATATCGAAATTTGAACTTGCTACGTGAAATAATTTATGATAAATAACTTTATTGTAATCTTCTTCTACTAATAGCATTGAATTACAAGTTGGATAATATTCTCCTAAATTTTTTTTGGTGTTATTTTGAGAGACTTGTTGAAACTTTTTCTTGGATATTACTTTTATGTCTATACTATCCATATTGTTATAAAATCTTGTTAAATCTTCGGGGCTAAAATGAGTTGTCAAAACTTCAATAAATTTTTCAATGTTATTACTGTAATCTTCCTCTAGTAATGAATCTATATTCATTTCTTCTTCAGTAATATTTTCTTCTGGTTTTGTAGTTGTTAAAATTGGTGGTATTTCTTCTAAAACATAGTTTTGGGGAAACTTGTTTTTATTTATAAATTTTATTTTTATTTTTTCTATTATTTTTGTTATTATGTTTTCCATATTATCACTTTTTCCTTTCTGTTTTTATTTTGCTAAGAGTGATATATGGAGGAATATCCGCTTGATGGAAACATTTTTGTTTCATACACTGCTTTTTTCATATATAAAACCCTCCTTTATATATAATATATTTGTTATTTGTGAAAGTAGTGTGTGAAATGTACGTTTTATTGGTTTTTTTCTTTTAAAATATCTCTTATTTCTTTTAATATTTTTGTTTCTTCACTCACAACTTTCTCTTTTTTTTCTTCTTCTTTTTTACTTACTTTATTTATTAGTTTTATGAATATAAATATACAGAATGCTACTATTAAAAAGTCTATTATATTTTGGATAAATATACCATACTTAATGGTTGCATCTTTTATTTGGATAGTCAGGTTTGAAAAATCTATTCCTCCTATTATTATTCCGATAATGGGCATTAAAATATCATTTACAAGGGATGATACTATTTTTCCAAAGGCACTTCCTATTATTACACCAACAGCTAAATCTACGACATTCCCCTTTTGATATAAAGGTTTTGAATTCTTTTAGAGTTTTTGTTCCTTTGGTTATTATTTCTTTTTTATCTACTTTTTTGTTAATTTTGGATTTCCCTTCTAAGTTAATGTTTTTTTCTTTACATTTTGATTATATTATATATATTTTAATTTTTCAAGATTAATTCGAACATTTTTTGATGTTTTTTACAGAAAACCTTGAAAAAAGAAGCATTTGGGGGTGCTTCGTTATTCGTTTGATTTCAAACTTGATACCATATCTATTGTTTTTACTTTTTTTGATAGGAACAAGGATACTAGATAAGCAACAAGAAATGTGCCAATAGTTCCTAATAAGTAAGTAGTCCAGTTTACATATACGGAAAAGTCATAGCTTTCATCAAGGCATTTTTTGAATAACCAGAATATTAAATAGTATCCGGTAGGAAGTCCTAGTATAATGGATATGGTTGTTATCCATATATTTTGATTTATATATATTTTTTGGATTTTCTTATCATCAAAGCCTAATACTTTGAGGGTTGCGAATTGGTATTTTTTCTCACTGTATGATAGTATGCCCATATTGTATATTATGACTGCTCCAAGAAGACAAGCAAACACTATTATAAGAATTATCATTGTTCGCATCATTTCTAATAGACTTTGCATATTTTCTTTTAATTCTTTTTTGTCTTGAATTATATCAACTCCGCCTAAGTCTTTGGATAATTCTTTATTTGTATATAGGGAATCTGGTTTGTATGATAATCCAAGGGCTTCAAAACTAGCTCTAGTTATGGTTAGATTTTGATTTTGGGGATCTTTATTTAGGCCTATTATTTTAGCGGTTAAATCTTTATTGCTACCATAAATACGGAAAGTTATTTCATCCCCTACTTTATAGTTCATTGTTTCGGCTAGTTTTCTTGTTATGTATACTCCGCCTTCTTCTAATTTGTCTATATATTTATCTTTTTTGTCTTTAAATCTTATTTTATCACCGGCATCAGTAACAAATATATTACTAGTTGTTCTACTGTTATCTTTACTGGTTATTTCTATATTTATGGTTTCACTAGTACTATCTCCATAGGTTGTTTGAAGATTTTGATAGTCCTCTTCGGAAATGTTTTCTTTTAGAGTTAACTTGTATTTAAAGTTGTATAAGTCATCAAATTGTAACTTGACAAGATGTGTCATACTATTTAGCATTCCAAAAGCACAGACGATAAGGCTACAACAACCGAGAACGCCTAAAATGGAAGTAATAGTACGAACTTTATTTTGAAGCATATCCCTTATATTCCAAAGATTTCCGAAAGATAGTTTTGTAAATGGTTTCTTGGTAGTAATCTTTATTATTTTTTTATTTACCTTCGGGAGGCTTGATCTTAGTGCTTCGGATGGTTTCTTGTTTAATTCTTTGAGACAAGTTAAATATGTTATAAATGTTATGATAAGAATTATTATTGCTACCATTATAAAACATTTTTCGTTAATTATGGCGGTACAGTTTGGCATTTCAAAGAAACTCATTTCAAGATTTATAAATATATTTCCTATTATTAATTTACCAAAAATGATACCGAATATAGTCCCTGATAGGGCAACATAAAAGCCATAGCTTACATAATGTAAAATTATTTGGGACTTGGGAAATCCGAGAGCACCAAGCGTTCCAATTTGCACTTGTTCGGCAGAGACTAGTCGAATCATTGTTGTTATCATTGTGAGCATTGCAATGAAGAGGAAGAGGCCGGAAAATACACCGACGTAAGCTTTTCCTTCGTCAATTTCGCCCTGATACATTGCGTAGGATGGAGTGTCTTCTATTTTTACTACGGCAAGTGCATTATCAACATCGTCTTCAATGGTATTTTTGACGTATTCTACATTTTTTTTATCAATGACATCGACCATTACATAGTTGTAAGGGATGTATTCTTTGTAGTTATAGTTGGGAATGCTAGCCACAGTCGATATACCGAGTGTTTTTACAACAAGGTCATTTATATAGTCTTCGGGAATTTCATTTACCGACATATAGATATATCCGTAGTTTTGACGATCGGGGACTAATTGAGATTTATCTTTGGTATCGTAAACGTGATCGGGAGTATTTATAAAACCTAATATTGGTTCTTCTAGAACTATGGTATCGTATTTTATTTTGATTGTTTCACCGAGAACGAGATTGTTTTTTTCCGCATAAGTGTTGTCAACCCATACTCCTTTTTTTGATGATATAAAGGGAATTCCTTTTATAACGTGAAATCTTGATATGTTATTGGATTCTATAAATGTTACTAGATAGTTTTTGTCCTTATTATCGGCATCGGTAGCATTTATTTCCATTTTTCGTTCGGCATTTTTGACGTTATCGAGGTGCTTTATTTTGTCTAAATCGGATTTTTTGAATGATGTACCTAATACGTTTAGGTCTTGAAGATTGTTTTTGGTATAGAATTTTTCAGAAGCGGTAGACATTCCTGTCATATAGGATTCTATTCCTATGTATACCATTACTCCTATTAAAATCATAAGGAAGATGGTTATGAACTGTGATTTGTTTTTTATTATATCCCTTATCATTTTTCTTCTTAGCATCATTACCACACAACCTCATCTATCTTTTTTGGTTTTTTTCTAACAATATCTTCAACGACTTTACCGTTTTTTAATTTTATGGTATGATTAGCTATTTCTGAAATTAAGGCATTATGGGTTACTATTATGACGGTTGTTCCTTTTTTAGTACAATCTTTTAATAATCTTAGTACTTCTGCTCCGGTTTTGGAGTCTAGTGCTCCAGTTGGTTCATCACATAATAGTATTTGTGGATTTTTGGCAATAGAACGAGCTATTGATACTCTTTGTTGTTCTCCTCCTGATAACTCACTTGGGAATTTGTTTAGTTGTTTTTCGAGTCCTACTTCTTTTAATATTGTTTTGGCATCTTTGGGGTTATCGACGAGGTCGTTTATTAACTCAACGTTTTCTAAAACGGTTAGAGTTGGTAATATATTATAAAACTGAAAAATAAAACCTACTTGTTTGGCTCTATATGTTGTTAGGGCTTTATCTTTTAGTTTAGAAATTATTTCATTTCCTACTTTGATAGTTCCACTTGTTACGGTGTCCATACCACCAAGGAGGTTTAAAAGGGTTGTTTTTCCTGCACCTGAAGGTCCTAAAATGCATACTAATTCTCCTTTATTTATCGAGAGATTTACGCCTCCTAGTGCACAGTATTTTTTCTCCCCTGTTGTATATATTTTCTTGACATTTTTTAGTGTTATTAATTCTTTCATGTTCCTTTTTCCTCTTTTCTATAATGCACTAACTTGTACATCTCTTTTCTAATTTATTATACTTATAATTAGTATGATTGTCAATAATTTTTTGTTGTTTTTTATATATATTTTTTGCTAGACAGATGTATTATTATCATACTTTTTTGGGTTTATGTATAGTTTAGAATAATTATTAATGTTATAATTGATATATTAGTTAGAGGAGGTATTTATGTTTATTGGTATTTATGGAGTTAGTGTGCTTTTTTCGTACTTGGGAATGGTTTTGAATTTTGTTTCTATTTATTTAATGCTTACTGGTAACATTAAACTTAGCATACTTTGTTTTATGGGGTCGGCTTTTATTGATATGATAGATGGAAGAATTGCTAGAAAGTGTAAAAGAAATGATTTTGAGAAGAGTTTTGGGGAACAGATTGATACGGTTTTGGATGTTTTTAATTTTGGGGCAGTCCCTATTATTCTTCTTTATTTGGTTGGTTTTAATGATCTAATTAGTGTATTATTTCTTGGTATTTATTTGTTTTGTGCAACAATGAGGCTAGCATACTTTAATACAAGACTTAGTAATGGGGATGGTAGTAACGTATATTTGGGATTTCCTGTTACTTCTAGTGGAATTTTTATTCCTATTGTTATTTTGGCTTATTTGCTTACTAATAGTATTTTTGTAGGTAGAGGCTTTCTTCTTATTATGAGTTTACTTTTTATACTTAATATTAGGATTGTTAAACCTAAGGGAAAATGGTTCTTGATTCTTATGACAGGAATGGGACTAGGAATTTTTATTCTTTGTTTTATACTGATTTAGAGAAATTGATAATAGTTAGTTACAGATTTTTAAAAACTGCACCGAATATGATGCAGTTTTTAAGTTTTCGTATACTTTTTGGCAAGAGTTAGTGGTTCACTCGCTACTTCGTAGTTTTTGAGGTAGGCTCGTAAAAAGTATAATTTATCAAGATTATTGTTGAATATTTCATCAGCTAGTTCAAGGGCTTGCTCTAAGTATATTTGATTATATAAGTATATATTGGTATTCTTTGAATTGTTTTTAGTTCTTCTTGCCGTAATAATATCAGAATTGTAATTGTTACTACTTGCATATAATAGTAATTTAGTTAAAAAGTTAATGTTGTTTTGCCATATTGTGACATCTAAAGTAGCATTGGGGGATCTAAATTCGATAGTATTGTTTTCTTCGTACCCGTAAGATGTTACTCTTTTGAAGTTTACGCCTTGATATCTTTCGTGGGAGATGGTATTTATTAATTCTTTTAAACTGTTATTATTGGGGGGCAGTTTTTGTAAATCTGCACTTAATAATTGTTTAATGGGAAAGGCATATTTTAATATTCTTTCACGGGGTGTTAAATACTCTCCATATAAAAAGCGATATATTATATTTTCATAAGTTATCCAGCTTTTTAGAAAGTTATCCCAAGATTTATAGTCTTTTAATATATGGCTACCGATATGAATGTGACCGGCTGAGGCTGGACCCGCTATAGCGCACTCTTTTATGGTATTACATACTTTGTTTATTTGTTTATAACTGCTTTCTTTATCGGTTAAAACGGGGGAATCTAGTTCAGCTCCATCATTTAGGGAATAGTCGTAAGCAAGAGTCCAAGTTATATCTCGTACTTCCAGTAGATTTCTTAATTTATTCATATTGGCGTGTTCGAACTCTATTTCTACTCCAAAAGTTATATTTTGGGGAAGATTTAGAGTGGTTCTTGGTTCGAGGTAGAGTTTTTCCAACAGTATTATCATATCTAATAGGTCGCTGGGGGAAAGATTCGACAGAATTTCATTTTCTGTGGGTGGTAAGTATTTTAAAATTTTATTCATTTTTACTCCTTGTTAATCGTTTATAGTTTTCTTCTAATAGTTCGAGTTTAATTCGAGCGGATATGGTGGATGTTGATAAATAGTTATCGTTTATTATATCTATTTTTTCTTTTAGAGTGGGATAATCGTTTAGTTCTCTTATTTTGGCTGGGACTATGGATAGTACTATTGTTAGTATGAGATATAGAATGGTTGTCATATTGTTTACTAAGATGGGTTCTTTTACTATTACATAGTTGTTTTCGTTTTTGGAGTATATAAGGGCACGAATTGTTGGTGGAGATGAGAGTTCTTCTTCGGATACATTATTTTTTTCTTCGATGATAGTTTCCGTAGGATCACCTAACAATTCATAAAGAGTGGTAGTTATTTGACCTGATATTACCTTTTCAATTGTGCTAGTGGGAATGTTTTTGACGTTGTATATGTTTATGGTTCGTTTATGAGTGATTGCACATTTTTGCCAAGATGAGTAATAGTAGATTTTATTTGTACTATGGTGTTTGGTATGGCTTCGTTCATATCTTATGATGCCGGTATTATCGATATCTTTGGTTATGTATTCAGGAGTTTTGATGTTATCTCTCATAAAGGGGGTTATATTTAAAAGACTGAAAAGAACTAGGGTACCTGTACTTATAAGGGTATATGGGGCTATAGTTTCTAGGCTAGCTACAAGGATTTTGAGACGGCGTAATAGTTTTTGTTTTATCTCTATATATTTGGCGTTCCCGATTTGATACAACAGAGTTCTTATTTCTTCTTCCAAGTTTTTTATTAGGGCTTGCTTTCTTTGCTCCTCTTCCTCATTTAAAGGGAATTTTGGGTTTGTATTCATTATAGCACCTTCTTTGTCAAATTATGTTATCATAAGTTTTTGGGTTTGTCAAATCCTACTGTAAGGAAGATAGGAATTTTTGATTAAAGGGACTTATTTTTATTTATTACACTGAATTGTAAATAGAAAAAAAGTCCATAATGGACTTATTAATCATAATTGGTACAAGGAAGGAGACTTGAACTCCCACGACCTAATGGTCACTACCCCCTCAAAGTAGTGCGTCTACCTATTCCGCCATCCCTGCATAAAGTGGTGCCGAATGTAGGAATTGAACCCACAACCTACTGATTACGATTCAGTTGCTCTACCTATTGAGCTAATTCGGCATTTTATTAAAACCCTACTTGGTAGGGCTTAAAAATCATAATGGTGACTCGTATGGGACTTGAACCCATGGAATATTGCCTTGAGAGGGCAACGTGTTAACCACTTCACCAACGAGCCACTGACATTATTAATTTTAACATATTTATTGTGGTTTGTCTAGGGGTATTTTTGATTTTTTTTATAATTTTTCGTCTAGATATGTAATAAATTTATTCATTCTTTCTTTTACTCTTGTTTCACCAAGAACATTCATTATTTGATATAGGTCGGGTGTTTTAGTGGAAGATGTTAAACTTACTCTAATTAACTCGCATACATCACCTACGTGACCTTTGTAATTTTCGGGATTTTGTTTATATTCTTTTACTTCTTTGGCATAACCGTATTTTAGAGATAATTTTTTTATTTTTTCATACCATATTTCTTCATTATCTTTATTATTATAGTAATTTTCTATATAGTCTTTTAGTATTTCTTTTTTATAACTTGTTTTTAACTCTAAATTGTCGTAGTTAAATAGTTCATCATACATATAGTTTATTTTGTCTTTTATTTCACTATACATTGCATAGTCTTTGCGTGGTTTCTTGCCTTCTCTTTCTATATTTAAGATATTTATTGTATAGTCTTTTTTTTCTTTTATAAGGGACCCAAAGGGTACATCAAATACTTCTTCATATTTTACTAAATTATCATATAGTTTGGTAGCGGGAAGATGAGCTAAGTAATTTTTGGAAATATTTAATAATTTATCCATATCGAAAATGGCACCACTAGAACTCATTTTATTTAAACTGAATTTGAAATTGTCTATTGTTTGAGTGGGATTGGCACTCTTCCAGCCTTCATAATTGGTATTGGCAACAGTCATTAGATATTCTTTAACTGCTTCGTAAGGTATTCCTTTTTCATAATAGTAGCTTACTTTGGCTTCGGGATCTTTTCTTTTGGATATTTTTCTTACTCTATCTTCTTCTTTTTTTAGAAGGGGGGAGATATGGCCGAAGGCTGGTAAGAAGAAATGGAAATAGTTAAATAGTTGGTAATGGATTGGGAAAGATGAAAGCCATTCATCTCCTCTTATTATATGGGTTACTCTCATTAGATGGTCGTCTATTACGTGAGCAAAGTGGTAAGTTGGATATTTATCGCTTTTTAGAAGAATGGTATCGATATCGTTTTCA
>USTO01000002.1 GCA_900557675.1 uncultured Mollicutes bacterium | reverse complement strand
TGATAAGATTATCATTATGACCGATGCTGATGTTGATGGTTCTCATATAAGAGTGTTATTGCTTACATTGTTTTATAGATTTTTTAAACCTGTTGTTGATGCTGGGCATATTTATGCGGCTCAACCTCCTTTGTTTAAAATTGTTCATGGTAAGACTATTAAGTATGTTCTTGATGAAAAAGAACGTGATGAGTATTTAAAAACTTTACCTTCTAATGCAAAATATAATATTACTCGTATGAAAGGTCTTGGTGAAATGGATGCGGAGGAACTTAGAGATACTACTATGGCTAAGGAAAATCGTATTCTAAGAAAGATAACTGTTGATGATGCTGCTTCTGCAGATGAAGTATTTAGACTGTTAATGGGTGAAGATGTTGAACCTAGACGTGAATTTATTGAGAAAAATGCAGTTTATGCTGATAATTTGGATGTATAGGAGGTTTAAGAATGGATAGATTAGAAGAAAATAATATTGTAAATGAAGTTAAAAAGTCATTTTTGGACTATTCTATGAGTGTTATAGTGGCTCGTGCTTTACCTGATCTTCGTGATGGATTAAAACCAGTTCATCGTCGTATTTTGTATTCGATGTTTGATTCTGGTTATATGCCTGATAAGGGTCATCGTAAGTGTGCTAGAATAGTTGGGGATGTTATGGGAAAATATCATCCACATGGAGATAGTTCTATATACGAAGCAATGGTGAGAATGGCTCAGGATTTTAGTTATCGTTATATGCTTGTTGATGGTCATGGTAACTTTGGTAATATGGATGGCGATGGTGCTGCTGCTATGCGTTATACTGAAGCACGTTTGTCAAAGATTAGTTTGGAATTATTAAGGGATTTAAATAAGAATACTGTTGATTTTATTCCAAATTTTGATGAGGAAGAGAAGGAACCTGTTGTTTTACCTAGTAGATTTCCTAATATTTTAGTAAATGGTACTATGGGTATTGCAGTTGGTATGGCTACTAATATTCCTCCTCATAATTTGAGGGAAGTTGTTAATGGATGTATTGCTTATATTGATAATAATGATATTACATTAGATGAATTGATGCAGTATATTAAAGGACCTGATTTTCCTACTGGTGCTATTATTCTTGGTAATAGTGGTATTCGTAAGGCTTATGAAACTGGTCGTGGTACTATTACTGTTAGGTGTAAGGCTTCTATTGAGGAGAGTGGACATAAAAGTAAAATAGTAATTTCTGAGATTCCTTATGGGCTTAATACTATGGATTTGAAGAATCGCATTGCTTCTTTGGTTAGAGATAAGGTTCTTGATGGTATTGCTGATTATCATGAGGAAAATGGTAGTGATTTTGGTGTTAAGATAGTTATTACTCTTAAGAAGGATGCTAATGCTAATGTTGTGTTAAATAATTTATATAAACATACTCAACTTCAAAATACTTTTGGTATTATATTACTTATGTTAGATCAGGGTGTTCCAAAGCTTTTAGGTCTTAAAGATATTATTGTTAAGTATATTGAACATCAAAAGGAAGTTATTATTCGTCGAACTAGGTTTGATTTGGATAAGGCTCTTGCAAAAGCACATATTTTAGAGGGTTATAAAATTGCTCTTGATCATTTGGATGATTTTATTAAAATTATCCGTGAGAGTGAGAGTGATGTAATTGCTAAGGATAGACTTAAAAATTTATATGCTATAAGTGATACACAAGCTGATGCTATTTTGGAACTTAAATTGAGACGTTTGACTGGTCTTGAAAGGGATAAGATTGAGAGAGATTTGGCGGAAACACTTAAATTAATTGAGGAACTTCGTAGTATTCTTGGTAGTGAGGATAAGGTTAATGAAATTATTAAGAGTGAAATGAAGGAGATTGCTGATAAATATGGTGATGAACGTCGTACTAATATTGATATGACTGCAATTGATTATATAGAGGATGAATCTTTGATACCTAATGATGATATAATTGTTTCTATGACAAAAAATGGTTATATTAAAAGATTGAATTCTGACACTTATCGAAGTCAAAATCGTGGTGGAGTAGGTATTAAGGGTATGTCTACTAATGATGAAGATATTGTTGAAAAGTTAGTTAATTGTTATAGCCATGATTATTTGTTATTTTTCAGTAATCGTGGAAAGGTATATCGTATTAAATGTTATGAGCTACCTGAGTTTAGCAGGCAATCTAAAGGTGTTCCTGTTGTTAATATCTTGCCTTTGGAAAAGGATGAGATTATTAATGCTATTATTCCTGTTGAAAAGGAAGATGAAAGTAAGTATTTAATTTTCTTTACTGTTACTGGACTTGTTAAAAGAACTGATATCAGTGAGTTTGATTCTATTAGAAAGAATGGTAAAATTGCTATTTGCTTAAAGGATAATGATGAGTTAATAGGAGTTAAGAAGACTAGTGGTAATGATGAAGTTATTATTGCTTCAAATGTCGGAAGAATGGTTAGATTTAATGAAACAGATGTTCGTGTTATGGGTCGCGGGGCCTCTGGTGTCAAGGGTATTGATTTAGTTGATGCTAAGGTAATTGGAGCAGAAATTGTTAATAACTCTGAACTAATACTAGTTGTTACTGAAAAGGGATATGGCAAAAAGACAGATGTTAATGAATATCGTTTAACTCATCGTGGTAGTAAAGGTGTTAAAGCTCTTAATATTACTGATAAGAATGGTTTAATTGTTGCATTTAAATCAGTTTCTGGTGATGAGGATATAATCATTACTACTGATGAGGGTACTGTAATTAGGCTTGATGTTAATAATGTTTCTACTTTGAGAAGAAATACTCAAGGTGTTAGATTGATGCATCTAAAAGATAGACAAATTGTTACATCTGTAACAGTATTAGCTAAGCAAGCAGATGACGTTTTAGAAGAAGAGAGTGTTGATAGTGAGTAATGTTTCACGTGAAACATTCTTTTTTTTGCTCAAAAATTTGTAAATTCAAGTTTTTATAAATACTTTCTAATTGTTAATAAGTCTATTTTTTCCGTAAAAAAAGATAAATATTTTGTTTTTTATAGTTTCATGTGAAACATTTTTTTATAAATATATGGTTAACTTTTAGTTTTATTTATTTTTGTTAAATTACAATTGTTAATAAATATATAATTTGTTGCTAGTTTAGGAAAAAGTGATATCTATGTTGACATTTATTTGTTCTTTGGTATATAATTTTGTTAGTGCAACACATATGGTTGAACTAGGTCAGGATCGGAAGATAGCAGCCTTAAAATCCTCTATGTGTGTGCACTTTTTTTTGGAGGTTTTATTATGTATATGAAGGTTGCTATTTCTGAGGCTGAGAAGGCTTTTAATGAGGGAAATGTTCCTGTTGGTGCTGTTATTGTACGGGATGGTATTATAATTGCTAAAGCTCATAATACTAAAAACACCTCTAATATAGCAGTAAATCATGCTGAGATTTTATGTATTATTGATGCATGTAAATATTTGAATTCTTGGTATTTAAATGAGTGTGATATTTATGTTACGTTAAAGCCTTGTGCGATGTGTATTAATGCTTTAGCGGAAGCACGTATCAGAAATGTTTTTTATTTATTGAATTCTAATTATAATAATAATTTAAGTAAAAATCGTGAATATATTAATGTTGAGAGTGTAGTAGGGAATTATGAGTATTCTGATATGTTAAAACAATTTTTTATTGATAAAAGATGATCATGTTTCACGTGAAACATGATCATCTTTTTAATATATATATAGTTAGTGTGTATAAAATTATTTCCCGGGAAATAATTTGCTATATTGGAGTATATGTAATTGATAATTTGTAAATTAGTGAAATTTTATGTTTCACGTGAAACATTGTTAAGAGTGTTAAATAATGTTAGTTTGCAATTATTATATTTGTGAAAAATGTGAAATATTTAGTTTAAACTAAATTATACTATACAAATAGTGTAATTGATAGAAAAATTGAAGTTTATTCTTGTAACTAGAGTATAGATTGTTAATAACTATCCAATATGTTGTGGTTGTATTTTAAAAGCATATTTCTGTCTTGAACAAAGTGAAGATGTTGTTTCATTAATATACTTAATTTTATTGCTATTTTTATGATGTCAATATATATGTTTCACGTGAAACATATGTTGTGTTAATTTATAAGTCACAATAATATGAAAAGGGTGATGTATTTGCTCTTAAATGTTATTTTTTTGTGTTGAATGTGTAACAAATTATTTCCCGGGAAATAATTTGGGTATGTTTATATTCTCATATGATCTGCATTTTGTTATTTTTTTATAAGAGAAATGATCATGTTTCACGTGAAACATGAGATTGCATAAATATTTATTTTTAAGTGTAATGTTAGGTGAAGTAATTTATATTGTTAATAAGTAATGTTTCACGTGAAACATTACTTATATTAATGACTGAAAAGTATTTATTTTTATTGAAGATGTTTTTGCATGTGTGCTATAATAATATTATCTTTTTTGGGGGTGTAACCGTGAATTATGTGGCTTTGTATAGAAAATATAGACCTAAAAGTTTAGATGAAGTATATGGTCAAAAATATATTGTTGAAATTATAAAAAATTCTGTTATAAACAATAGATTTTTTCATGCTTATTTGTTTTCTGGTCCGCGTGGAACTGGGAAAACTACTATTGCTAAGTTAATTGCTAAAATTGTTAATTGCTCTAATTTGGATGGATATAATCCTTGCAATGAATGTTCTAGTTGTCAGTTGTTTAATTCTAAGAGTAATCCAGATATAATTGAAATTGATGCAGCATCTAATAATGGTGTTGATGAGATCAGAGCTATTCGTGAAAAGGCTGTTTTGATGCCTAGTGTATCTAAATATAAGGTTTATATAATTGATGAGGTTCATATGTTATCTGTTAGTGCTTTTAATGCATTATTAAAAACTTTAGAGGAACCTCCTAAACATGTTATTTTTATTCTTGCTACTACTGAGTTGGATAAGGTTCCTGAAACTATTATTTCTAGATGTCAATGTTATGATTTTAAAAGAATTGGTGTTGATGATATAGTTCGTTGTTTGGAAAACATATGTGAAAAAGAAGATATTGTTTTTGATGATAAAGTTTTAAATTTGATTGCTACTTATTGTAATGGTGGTTTAAGGGATTCTATTGGTTTATTGGATAAACTTGTTTCTTTTTCTAATAAAATAGATGAAAATTTATTTTATGATGTTGTTGGTTTGGTAAATGAGGATATAATTGAAAATATTTATAACAGTATTGTTAATAAAGATATTAAGAGTACATTTCATTCTATAGAAAAATTGGTAAATTATGGAAAAAGCGTTGATTTAATAACTGAACAAATGCTTTTGTTTTTGAAAAATAAGAGTATTGCTACTGATTCTTCTTTAGATAGTGTTTTGATTTTGGTCGAAGGGTTTAGTTCTATTAATTATGAATTGAAATTTGCTGTTAATTCTCTGTTGTGTTTTGAAATTGGTGTTTTGAAAATTATTAATAAATTGAAAAATTCTAAAATTATTTCCCGGGAAATAATTTGTGAAAATAAAAGTGTTAATAATGAAGAAGAAATAAAATCTGATGAAGTTGAAGTTAAAAAAGAAGAAAAATCTGCTTCGGAGGGGTTTATTGAAGAATCTAGAAATAATAGGAATGAACTTAATTTTGTTTATAAGAATTTTGATATTATTATTAATAATGCTTTTGCTTTGGCTAATAAGGATTTAAAAAAAGATATTATTAGCAAATGGCAAGGTTTTAATGATTATGTTCATAATAAGGAATTTTCTTCTATTGTGTCGTATTTTCTTGATTCTAATGTTGAAGTAGTGGGGGAAAAGGATATTATTTTATCTGCTAATTATTCATCTATTGTTGAAAATGCTTGCCAAAATTTGGCGAAATTGGAACTGTTATTTAATTTGGTTATGGGTAAGTTTTATAATTTGGCTTTTGTTCTTAGTGATGAATGGGTTGAGTTAAGGAATAAGTATGTATCTGACATTAAATCTGGGAAAATGTATAAATATATTGAACAAAATGAGGAAAATAATGATATAATTGTTGAAGAGACAAGTGATTTATCTGATATTGTTAGTGTTGCTAATGATGTATTTGGTAATGATATTGTTGAAATAAAATAAGGAGGAATAGTTATGAATATGCAAGCTTTAATGAAACAAGCTCAAGCTATGCAAAAGGATATTACTAATATAAAGAATGAGATTGATTCTGCTACGTTTGAGGGAAGGAGTTCTCTTGTTACTGTTTCAGTTAAGGGGACTAAAGAGGTTGTTAGTATTAAGATTGATGATACTGCTAAGGAATTGATTTCTGATGATATTACAATGCTTGAGGATATGATTGTTTTAGCTCTTAATGATGCTTTTTCAAAAGTTGATAAAAAAATGTCTGAAAAAATGGGTAAGTATTCTAGTATGATGCCTGGTTTGATGTAATATGTATCCTGTTTGTCTTAATGATTTGATAGAAAGTTTTAAGAAATTTCCTGGTATAGGACAAAAAACGGCAGAAAGAATGGCTTTTTCTGTTCTTTTTGATTTTGAAAATTCAGATGTTGATGATTTTAGGAATAGTTTAAAAAGAGTCAAGAGTGATATTAGAAAATGTAAAATTTGTAATTGTATAACTGATGGTGATTTGTGTTTTGTTTGTGATGATAAGGCTAGAAATTCGGATGTATTAGTTGTTGTTGAAAATTCTAAAGATTTATTTTTATTGGAAAAAATTGGTAATTTTGATGGCTATTATCATGTTTTGGGTGGACTTATTTCTCCTTTTGATGATATTGGCCCTTCTGATATTAGTATTGCTAGTCTTGTTTCTAGGGTAAAAGATGGTGGTATTAAAGAAATTATTTTTGCTATTAAATCAGGTATTGAAGCTGATACTACTATTTTATATATTAAGAAGATTTTATCTGATGTTGATGTTGTGATATCACGAATTGCGAATGGTGTTCCTATTGGTGCTGATATGGATTATATTGATGCTTTGACGCTTGAATCTGCTCTTAAAAATAGGAAAGAGGTTTTAGATTAAGGGAAATATCATATATTTTTTTGAGGTGTTTTCCTTTGAAAAAGTTATATGGAATTTTGAAATCTTTTTTGATAGCACCTTTTATCATATATATTTTTGATACTATGGCTGTTGGGGTTGATCTTTATATTCCTGTTAATATTGCTACTATTGTTATAGTTGGATTATTAGGTGTTCCGGGTTTTATTATGCTTGTTTTGTTGTTATTAGTGTTTTTTGGTGGTGGATAATTATGTTAGATAAATATAAGGAATCGCAGAAAAATTTTTATAATTATTTTATGAATGGTCTTGGTAACGGAAGAATATCTCATGCTTATTTAATTGAGACTAATGATGTTTCTTATGGATATGATTTGTCTGTTGATTTGGCTAAGTTTATAATTTGTAATGGGGTATATGATGAAAAGATTTGTTTTCTTATAGATAATGGTAATTATCCTAATTTTAAGGTTATAGGTAATGATAAGGGGATAAAGAAGAATGATGTTGTTTTTTTAAAAAGTTCTTTTTCTATGAAATCTAATGATTCTAAGAAACAAGTTTATATTATTAGAGATGCTTTTAAGATGAATAAATCTGCTTCGAATAGTTTGCTTAAGTTTTTAGAGGAACCTGATTCTGATGTTGTGGCAATTTTACTTTGTAATAGTATTAGAGATGTTTTACCTACTGTTGTTTCTAGGTGCCAGGTTATTAGGCTTGTTAATGATAGTAATGTAATTTATAATATTTTTAGAGATTTGTTTGATAAAGATGAATCTATTGATGATTTTAATGAATTTTATGATATTTATAGTAATAAATTTATTAGTATTTATAATTATTTTGAAGAAAATGGTTCTTTTGTTTTAACTTTAGACAATTTTTATGATTTAAGTAGTTGTGTTAGGGAATTTTTGGTTTTTGGTTATTATCTTTATTGTGATGTTCTTAATTTTTTAGTTTTTGGGGAGTATAGATATTTTTCTGATTGTTTTGATTTTTCTTGTTTTACTTCATGTAATAGTGTTGATGATTTATTTAGGAAGGTTGATGTTTTTACTGATTTTATTGAAAAGTTAAGATTTAATGTTAATATTAATTTGTTTTTAGATAATTTTATTATTTCGTTGGAAGGAAAGTGATGTATTTTGAAAAAGGTAATTGGTGTTAGGGTTAATGATTCTAAGAAGATTAGTTATTTTTTAATAAATGATTTAATTGTTAAGAAAGGTGATTTTGTTATTGTTTCTACTGATCGTGGTGAACAATTTTGTGAGGTTATTACTGATATTATTAATGTTGATGAGTCTAAGCTTAATGTTCCTCTTGGGGATGTTATTCGTATTGCTAGTGATTCTGATGTTGTAATGAATGAAAGGAATCTTGATGATGCTAAAAAGGCTCTTGAAGATGCTAAGGATTTTGTTTATGAACTTGGACTTGAAATGAAAATTTTGAGTACTTATTTTACTTTTGATAGGAAACAACTTATTTTTAATTTTTTGGCTGATGAGAGAGTTGATTTTCGTGAACTTGCTAAAAAACTTGCATATGTTTATAAAACTAGGATTGAACTTCGTCAAATTGGCATAAGGGATAAGGCTAAAACTGTTGGGGGATATGGACTTTGTGGTAGAAAGCTTTGTTGTTCTTCTTTTTTAGATGATATGAATAGTGTTTCTATTAATATGGCTAAGAATCAAAATTTGGCTCTTAATCCTCAGAAGATTAATGGTGTTTGTGGTAGGTTAATGTGTTGTCTTACTTATGAAAATGATTGTTATTGTGAGTATAAGAAGGGTCTTCCTAGAGTTAATGAGAAAGTTGTTGTTTCTGGAGAGCCTGGAAAGGTTATTTCTGTTGATCTTTTTTCTAGAACTTATAAAGTTGAAACAGAAAATTCAAAAGTTATTGTTGTTAATGTTGATGAGTAGGTGATTTTATGAAGATGATTGTTGGTCTTGGTAATCCTGGTAAGGAGTATGAAAATACTAGACATAATCTTGGTTTTATGATTTTGGATAATTTTGCTAGGTTTCATGACACTTGTATTGATAAGTTTAAATTTAATGGTAATTATACGGAGATTTTTGTTTCTGGTGAAAAGATTATTTTGCTTAAACCTATGTCTTTTATGAATTTATCTGGTGAGGTTGTTTCTAGTTTTGTTAAGTATTTTAAAATTGATATTAATGATATTTTAGTTGTTAGTGATGATTTAGATTTACCTTTTTTAAAGTTTCGTCTTAGACTTTTTGGTTCTTGTGGTGGACATAATGGTCTTAGGAATATAGAGAAGTGTTTGGGTTCTAATGAGTTTAAGAGGTTTAGGATTGGGATTTCTAGTAGTAATGGGGAGGCTACTGATTATGTTTTAGGTAAATTTAGTAAAGATGATCTTGCTCTTATAGATTCTATTTTGCCTAGAACTTGTGATGTATTAAATGATTTTTGTGCTCTTTCTTTTGATAAGGTTATGAATAAGTATAATTAAGAGGTGGTTCTTATGAATATTTTTAAGAAGATTGCTGATTTTGAATATAAAAATAACACAGGTATTGTTAATATTACGGGTGGTTTTTTTGTTATTTTTTTGAAGAATCTTTTTGAGAAGATGGATCGTTCTTTTTTGGTTGTTACTTCGAATGAATATGAGGCTAGAAAGCTTTATAATTATTGTGGTGATTCTGATGTTCTTTTGTTTGAGGATGATGAGATTTCTGTAGGTAATGATATTTCTATTAGTCCAGAAGCTAGAATTGATAGGATTAATGTTCTTAATGATATTGCTTCTGGTGGTAAAAAAATTGTTTTTACTGATATGCGTGGTTATTTAAAGAAACTTCCTTCACTTGATAGTTTTAATAATAACTGTATTAATCTTTCTGTTGGAGGTTCTTTTTCTTATGATGATATTATAAAAAGATTATGTGATATTGGTTATAATAGATGTTCTGTTGTATCGCAAATGGGGGATTTTGCTCTTAGGGGATTTGTTTTGGATGTTTATCCTGTTAATTGTGATAATCCTGTTAGGGTTGAGTTTTTCGGAGATGATATTCAGTCTATTAGATTTTTTGATGTTTCTTCTCAAAAGTCTGTTTCTGATGTGTCTTTAGTGAATATTATTCCTTTTTCTGAAGGGTTTGGGTATTTCGATTCTTGTTTGTGTGATTATTTAGGTAATCCTATTGTTATATTTAAGGATTATGAGCAAATTAAGTTTTCTTATGATAGGATGGTTGTTTCCGATTATGAGTTTAATATTGATACTGGGGTTAATTATTTTGATATAAGGAATTTTAGGTCTTTTGATAGTTTATATTATTTTGATTTTGATATGCCTATTAATATTGATTATGTGTCATCTTTTGTTTCTTTTGATGTTTCTACTGTTCCTGTTTTTGGTGAGAATTTTTCTTTAATTAATAAGTATATTAGTGATTCTATTTCTGAATGTAAGACTGTTGTTTTATGTACTTCGACTGGTAGAATAAATGAGTTTTTGGAGGGGATTTCTCTACCTTATGTGATTACTGATTTTGATGCAATATATGATGGTAAGGTTAATGTTGTTAGGAGTGATCTTTCTTCTGGGTTTGAGGTTTCTAAATATGTTTTTTTATCTGATCATGAACTTTTTGGTAAGAAGAGTGTTAAGTATAAGAAAACTAGATTTAGGAATACATCTAGGATACGTGATTTATCTAGGATAAGTGTTGGAGATTATGTTGTTCATAATACTCATGGTATAGGTATTTATAATGGTATTAAGGTTCTTAAGAAAGGCGGAGTTTTATCTGATTATTTAGAGATTTTGTATGCTAAAGGGGATAAGCTTTATATTCCTGCTTCTAAAATTGAACTTATTAGTAAGTATAATGGTAAGGATGGTTATGTTCCTCATGTTAATGCTCTTAATAGTACTAGTTGGGTTAAGACTAAGCAAAGGATTAGGGAAAAGATTAAATATGAAGCTAGTCGTCTTATTAAGGTTCAGGCTGAAAGGCAACTTAGGAAGGGTTTTGCTTTTAGCAAGGATACTCCTCTTCAACAACTTTTTGAGAATGAGTTTAAGTATGAGGCTACTTCTGATCAATTGAGGGCTATTTCTGAGATTAAAGCTGATATGGAGAGTTCTGTTCCTATGGATAGGATTTTGTGTGGTGATGTGGGTTATGGTAAAACTGAGGTTGCTTTTAGGGCTATGTTTAAGGCTGTTTTGGATAATAAGCAGGTTCTTTATTTGTGTCCTACTACTCTTTTATGTAATCAACAGTATACATCTGCTTTGGATCGTTTTAGGAATTATCCTGTTAATATTGGTGTTCTTAATAGATTTGTATCTTCTAAGGATATTACTAAGACTCTGAAGGGGCTTTTTGATGGTTCTATTGATATTGTTTTTTGTACTCATCGTGGTCTTAGTAATGATGTTGTTTTTAAAGATCTTGGTCTTTTGGTTATTGATGAAGAACAGCGTTTTGGGGTTGTACATAAGGAAAAAATTAAGGAAATTAAGTCTAATGTTGATGTTTTAACACTAACTGCTACTCCTATTCCTAGGACTTTACAGATGGCTGTTTTGGGCATTAAGAATATGTCTTTGATTGAGACTCCTCCTAGAAATAGAAAGTCTGTTGCGACTTATGTTGTTCCTTTTGATAAGAAGCTTGTTAGAGAAGTTATTTATAAGGAGATTGGACGTGGTGGACAAGTTTTTATTTTATATAATAGGACTTTTGATATTGATAGGAAACTGGCTAGTTTAAAAACTCTTGCTCCTGATATTTCTTTTGGAATTGCTCATGGTAAGATGAATAAGGATCAGTTTGAGAATGTTATGAATGATTTTACTAATGGTAGGTTTGATGTTCTTCTTTGTACTACTATTATTGAGACTGGGGTAGATATTCCTAATGTAAATAGTTTAATTGTTCTTGATGCTGATAGGTTTGGTCTTAGTCAACTTTATCAAATTCGTGGTAGGGTTGGTCGTAGTGATAGGCTTGCTTATGCTTATTTGATGTATGAAAAGGGTAAGGTTTTGACTGAACAGGCTATGAAGAGACTTAGAGTAATTAAGGAGTTTACTTCTCTTGGAAGTGGGTTTGCTATTGCTTCTAGGGATTTATCTATCAGAGGTGCTGGTGATATTCTTGGTAGTGAACAGGCTGGTTTTATTGATACTGTTGGTATGGATATGTATCTTAAAATGCTTAATGAGGAGGTTTTAAGACTTAAGGGAGAAGAAATTCCTGATTCTTCTGATGAGCCTCTTAATATTAATATTTCTTCTCATATTAAGGATAGTTATGTTTCTGACGAGGATGTTAAGATTGAGATTCATAAGAAGATTAATACTATTGATTCTTATGATAGTTTGTTTGAGGTAAAAAAGGAACTTGAAGATAGGTTTGGTCCTGTTGATGATGATTTGTTTGTTTATATGAATGAACAATTGTTTGAAAGTTTTGTTAGTAGGATAGGAATTGTAAGAGTTTTTGATAATAATATATATAGAGAGGTATTTTTTGATAAGAAAATTTCTGAGAGTATTAATTATGAGGAGTTTTTTGTTAAGGGAATAGGGATTAATAAGAATTTTATTTTTTCTTATAAGAATAATATGTTAGGTATTAAGCTTATGTATAAGGATGCTTCTTCGCACGTTGTTATGTATTTTAATGATTTATTAAGGGAACTTTTATAGTTCTTTTTTTGTGGTTTCAACGCAACAATTGGTAAAAATTACCATGCAATATGTCTGCTAGTAAATATTATAATATTATTATGAATTATTTTGGAAAAATAGAATATTTTTTTGCATTTTGTGAAGAATAAACTAGTGAAAGTGAGGTTACTGAATGAAGACTACGGGAGTTATTCGCAGGATTGATGATTTGGGTAGAATTGTTATTCCAAAAGAGATAAGGAAAACGCTTAGAATAAAGGATGGGGAATCAGTTGAAATATTTTTAAATAGCGATAATATAGTTTTGAAAAAGTATTCTCCTCTTTCATCTTTACCTGATTTTTACAAGGATTATGTTGATTCTATTTATTCTGAGATTGGTAATAGTGTTATTATTGTTGATAGGGATAAGATTGTTGCGGTGTCTGGTGATTTAAAAAAGAATTATTTTGATAAAACTATTTCTTTGGAACTTGATGAAATGATTCAAAAGAGAGTTGTTGTTAGTTCTAAGGCTATTTCTAATATTTCTATTATAGATGGTATAGTAGAAAATATTAGTTATGTTATTGCTCCAATTATTAGTAATGGTGATGTGATTGGTGCGGTTATTATTTTGTCTTTTGAAGGGGAAATTGATAGTTTTTCTATGAAAACTGGTGTTATTGCTGCTAAGTTTTTAGGAAAATACATTGAATAGTATGAGTATATGTGTTATAATTTATTTTATAAATGTGATGAAGGAAAGTTTAAATAATAGTGTGTTTAAGAGAGCTTATGTTTGGTGTGAATAGGTACATGTTGTTATTTTGTGTATGATTTCTGGAACTGGATTTTCTCGGTTAATACCGTTATTATTATGAGTTGCTTTTTGAATTAAGGTGGTACCGCGGAAATATTTCGTCCTTAGAAATGTTTCTTTTTTTTGTCATAAATTTATTATAAAGGAGAGTTATGTTATGGAAAAGTTTTATATTAGTACGCCTATTTATTATCCTAGTGCTAATTTTCATATTGGTCATTGTTATACTACTGTTATTGCTGATGCTATAGCTAGATATAAGAGACTTGCTGGTTTTGATGTTTATTTTCAAACTGGTACTGATGAACATGGGGAAAAGATTGAGAATAAGGCTAAGGATGCTGGTGTTACTCCTAAGGAGTATGTTGATGAGATAATTAGAGATGCTAAGGATTTATGGGCTTCTCTTGATATTAGTTATGATTATTTTATTAGGACTACTGATGATTATCATGTTAAACGTGTTCAGGAGATTTTTGAGAGATTGTATGAACAGGGTGATATTTATAAGGGTGAGTATTCTGGCCTTTATTGTACGCCATGTGAATCTTTTTGGACTGAATCTCAGCTTGTTGATGGTAAGTGTCCTGATTGTGGTAGGGATGTTCATTTAATAAAGGAAGAGGCTTATTTTTTTAGATTATCTAAGTACGCTGATAGGCTTCTTAAGTTTTATGATGAGAATCCTGAGTTTTTACTTCCTATTTCTAGGAAAAATGAGATGATTAATAATTTTATTAAGCCAGGTCTTCAGGATTTGTGTGTTTCTAGGACTAGTTTTGATTGGGGAATTCCTGTTCCTTTTGATAAAAAGCATGTTATTTATGTATGGCTTGATGCTTTGACTAATTATATTACTTCGCTTGGTTATCCTGATGATTGTAATAGATTTAATAGGTACTGGCCTTGTGATTTGCATTTGGTTGGAAAGGAAATTGTTAGGTTTCATGCTATAATTTGGCCTTGTATTTTGATGGCTCTTAATCTTCCTCTTCCTAAACAGGTGTTTGGGCATGGATGGTTAATAGTTAATGGTGGTAAAATTTCTAAGTCTTTGGGTAATTATAAGGATCCTAGAGAGTATATTTCTTTATATGGTGTGGATGCTATTAGATATTTTGTTCTTAGAGAGGTTCCTTTTGGAAGTGATGGTAATTTTTCTGAGGAAGCACTTATTGCAAGAACTAATGGTGATCTTGCTAATGTTCTTGGTAATTTGGTTAATCGTTCTATTGCAATGACTAATAAGTATTTTGATGGTCATGTTTCTAACAAAAATACTTATGATGAAGATACTTTGTTTGAGGATGAGGTTAATTCTCTTAAGGAAAAGTTTTGTTTAAAAATGGACAAGTATGAGGCTAATGAGGCTCTTGCTCTTATATTTGATGTTCTTAGAAGAAGTAATAAGTATGTTGATGAGACTACTCCTTGGATTTTATATAAGAATGGTGAGTTTGATAGGCTTGAAAAGGTTCTTTATAATTTACTTGAGGCTATAAGGGTATGTAGTATTTTGCTTCAGCCATTTATACCTGGTACTTGTGAGAAAATATTTGCTCAACTTGGGGTTTCTAATGTTACTTTTAATGATATTAGTAAAAAATGTGAGTTTAATGTTAATAAGCAAAAAGTGTTATTTGAAAGAATTGTCTAGTAATAGTAAAGTTTGAGTGTAAACCTTTAAGTTTATGCTCTTTTTCTATTGTATTTTTTGGTATTTGTTTCTATAATAAAAGGGCAGTTAGGAATAATAAGAAGGGAGCTATATATATGTTATCTAAGGGAATGACCGCAGTTAATGCATTGGCCGTAGTATTGTTTTTAACTATGATAGTATTTGATTTAACAATTTGGAATGTTTTATATTCTCTAATACTATTTTATTATGTTTTGAAAATTAAAATGCAATAGGATACTTTAGGGTATCTTTTTTCTTTGGGAGGGATATTATGCTTATAGATACGCATTTACATTTGGTTAATGAGGGTTTTGATATTGATAATGTTATAAAAAAGGCAGATGATGTTGGTGTTAAATACTTGATTGTTAGTGGTAGTGATTTAATCGATAATAGATTAAATAAGGAACTTATTGTTAAGTATGATAATATATTTTTGAGTGCTGGATATCATCCTAGTTGTGCTGGTGATGTTAATGAAGATGATTTTTCTTTTCTTGATTCAATGCTTGGTAATTCTAAAGTTGTTGCAATAGGGGAAATTGGGCTTGATTATCATTATGGTAAGGAAGATAGAGATGCTCAGATTAGTCTTTTTAGGAGACAACTTGATTTAGCTGTTAAACATAATCTTCCTGTTGTTATTCATACTAGGGATGCTTTTCTTGATACTTATAATATTTTGAAGGAATATCCTCTTAGAGGCGTTATTCATTGTTTTTCTGGTAGTATTGAAGTTGCTAGGAAGTTTATTGATTTGGGATATTATTTGGGTATTGGTGGTGTTGTGACTTTTAAAAATAGTAAACTTGGTGAAGTTGTTAAAAGTGTTGGTCTTTCTAGGATTGTTTTTGAGACTGATTCTCCTTATTTATCTCCTTATAGAGGAGAGGTAAATGAACCTTGTAATGTTAGTTATATTTGTTCTTATGTTGCTAAGCTTCTTGGGGTTTCTTTAGAAGAAGCTAAACTGGTAACTACTGGTAATGCTTGTAGTTTGTTTGACTTAGATATAAAAATGTGATAATATTTTAGTTACTTGGAGGTGGCTTTTTTGGCGAAGAAAAGTAAATTAAAATTAAGCACTAGTAAACTTGTGGTTGCTTCGGTTTTATATATTTTTGGGATAGTCTTTATATGTGCTGGTGTTGTAGGGGTTATTAGTGTAGATAATCAGACTTTTAAGGGTTCTAAAGCTATTAATATAAATATGGATAAAACTGTTTCGACTAAGGAACTTGTTAATTCTTTTCAAAAATTAGATAAGAAAACTTTATCTACGGTTATGTATAATAGTTTTGAGGCTGCTGTTTCTAATTCTAGGTATTATCCTACTAGTTTTGTTGGAAAACTTGTACATTATGGGCCTGATTGTCCAGAGTGTAGTGGTCATTTAGGTTGTAATGGGCAAGATGCTAGGAATGGGAATATTTATTATAACGATAAGGAATATGGTAAAGTTAGGATAGTTGCTATGAGTTCTACTATACCTTGTGGTAGTATTATTAGAATAAATGTTAATGCTTATGATCCAGATGGAATGTATGCTATTGTAATGGATAGAGGTGTAAGTGGTAATATGGTTGACTTACTTAAGACTAGTGCAAGGGCTAGCTCTCCTGTTTCGAGTGTAAGTAATGTAAAATTTGACATTGTAAGATATGGTTATTAAACGCAAAATATGCGTTTTTTTTGTTATTGTGAAAAAAAGATGAAAAAAAAGATGAAAAAATATTGATTTTTGTTTTTTGATATTGTACTATTGTTATAGTAAAGGAGGAAAGTTATGGAAATGAAGGAAAACAATCAAAAGAAAGTATTGTTGTCTGTTCTAGGAGTTGCTATTTTAGTAGTTGCAGTAGTTGGTATTTCATTTGCTATTTATTCAACTAGTTTTGAAACTGATGCTAATTCAATTTCAACTGGTACAGTTATGGTAAGTTATACTGAACCTACTAATGCTATTAATATAACTGATGCTCTACCAATCGCTGATGCTACTGGTAAGGCATTATCTGGAGCAAATAAAACTTTTGATTTTACAGTTGCTACACATGCTAGTAATGCTCTAACAATACCTTATGTTGTAACTCTTACACCAGATACTAACAATACTATTACTGATGCACAAGTAAAAGTTTACTTAACTAAGGATGCTACTGATGTTTTAGCTCCAACAAAAGTTAGTGCTTTAGCTGCTGATGCCACTCGTACTACATCTAAAAAGCTTTATGATGGTAGTGACAAATATACTGCTACTGGTGAAGCTAGCAAAACTTCTAAATTCGTACTTAGAATGTGGGTTGCTGATGATGTTGATGCTGCTACTATTCAAGGTAAAACTTATAAAGCAAAAGTTAATGTTGATTCAAATGTTACTCCAATTCAATAATTGGGTATATCTTAAAAATTTATGAAAGGAGAAATTATGGAAAATAACAATAAAAAGACTTTAATTTTATCAATTGTTGGTATTTTAGTTTTAGTTATTGCAGTTGTTGGTGTTTCATTTGCTATGTATTCATTTACTGGTACTGGTACAAAAGAAAATGTCATTACTGCTGGTCAAATCAATTTAAGTTTTGATGATGCTAATACTAATAACTTCACTGTCGAAAATAAATATCCAATGAGTGATGCAAAGGGTGTTGCTTCAACTGATACTAAGGCAGATTTTGCTGTAACTGGTACTTGGGGAACATCTTCTGGAATTACTTTTAATTATGATTTAGGTATTTCTAGTATCAGTGAAGGTGCTACTTTAAAGAGTAATTTTATTAAAGTAGTTGTTAAAAATGGTGCTGGTGAACCTGTAGTTGGTACTGACACTGCTGGTGTTACAATCGCATCACTTGCAAGTAAAGCTGGTACTTATGGTTTAGTTACTAAGTATGCTTTAACTAGTGGTCAACTTACTACTTCTGGTCAAGTTGATAAATATAGTATCGTTGCTTATGTTGCTGATGATTATAAATTACCAACTGCTACTGATACTACTGGAGAAAATGCTACTACAACTGAAACTGGAGTAGAACAAAAGAAAGCAACTGGTTCTGAAACTTATTCTTTCAAAATAACTGTTGCTGCTGCTCAAGCTACAGCTTAATGAAATTTAAAACTTCTTCGGAAGTTTTTTTTATGTAAAGATAGTTTTTTTGTTCTTTTTCTTCTTTTAAATTTTTGTTTTTTGTGGTAGTATATTAGTATAAGTATAATAGTAGGTGATTATGTGAAGGAAGATAAGGAAAAGTTCTCTTTTCAAGAGAGAATTGTGGCTGATCAGGTTGCTGATGATGTTTTGACTGTTAAGGATGATGAAGATAGGAGATATTTCTTTTTAATATTGTTGTTTTTGATATGTTTGATTTTTTTGGTATCTTCTATATCTTTTGCAGTTTTTAATACTTATAATAATGGTGGTAAGGGCAATTTGATTGATGTGGGTATTGATGTCACTGTTAAGGATAAGGATGATCATAAAGATAATAATAAGAATGACAATAAGGGAAATAATAAAGGTGGTAATAAAGATAATAAGCCTTCGCATGGTGGTATAGATTCTACTGTTGGTTCGGTTATGTTTTCTTTTAATGAAGGATCTAATTATATTAATATGAAGAATGTGTATCCTACTTCTGATGATATTGGAATGAGTCTTAATGGTGATAGGGAATTCTTTGATTTTTCTATTTCTTCATTATTGAAAAAGAAGAAAGGAAATATTATTTATGAGATTTCTTTATTACCTAGTCCTGGGAATACTATTAGGGAAAAGGATGTAAGAGTTTATTTAACTGAAAATGGTAGAGCTGCTTCTGTTACTGGAAGTAAGGTAAATAATTTTAGTGATTTACCTGATAGTGAGTATCGTCCTGGTGGTAAAGTTATTTATAAGAAGAAGGTATCTAGTAAATTTTTAGGTAATTATGTTTTTAGAATGTGGCTTTCTTCTTCTGCTAGTGTTTCTGAAAATCCTTTGTCTTTTGGTTGTAGAATTGCTGTTAATGCTTATTATGCGTAGAAAGGATTGGTTAGTGTGAAAAATGTAATTAATAGAATTTTAAAGATTATTTCTTCTGCAATATTTGTTGTATTAGTTCTTTTGATTCTTTTGATTTTAGTTTATATTGTTAGGGTAAATGTTCTTGCTAATAATGATAAACTTGGTGATGTAAAGGTTAACTTTTATACTATTCTTACTCAAAGTATGTATCCTACGATAAAGGCTGGAGATATTGTTATTACTTATAAAGAGGATCAAAATAGGTATAATACTGGTGATGTTATTACTTTTATTTCTGAAAAGAATGGTGGTATTACTATTACTCACCGTGTTCAAGAGGCTTTTAAGGTTAATGATGAGTATTCTTATAAGACAAAAGGTGATAATAATAATACTGCGGATAGTGAGATAACTTCTGGTAAGAATGTTCTTGGTAAGGTTCTTTTGAAAATTCCTAAGGCTGGATATATTCAACAGTTTTTAGTTAGTAAAACTGGTTGGATTGTTGCAGTTATTCTTCCATGTTTAGGTGTTGTTATTTATGATATTATGAAGATGTTTAAGATGATTGTTAGAAAAAGAAAAAAGGTTACTTTAGAAGATGAACGTACTAAGGATGCTAGGAAGAAACTTAATGAGGTGGTTAAGGATGAAGAAGAAGAGTGATTTTAATGTTTCTGCTTCTGATATGATGTTTCAAGAAGAGGTTAAAGATGAGGAACTTCATAGTAAACTTGGAACTTCTGATATCATTTATGAGAATGATAAAGCAAGGAGACGTAGAACTGGATTTTTGATATTTTTATCAGTGCTTTTGATATTGCTTTCTATATTTTCTATCTTTTTTGGATTTGCTTATTTAGATAAGGATTTATCTGATAAGAGGAATGTTACTACTGTTAAATATGATTTGTTTGTGGTTCATTCTAATAGTGATTATGGTGGAGTTATATCATCTTTTGATAAGTATAATAGTTTAGAAAAGGCATATTCTTATGATTTTTCTGTTAGTAATAAAAATCCTGTTAGTTTGAATTATTCTGTTAGTTTGTTTGCTCTTGATTTTGATAATAAGAATATTGATATGACTAAGATTAGTTATGCTTTATATAAAGATAATGTTGTTGTTCAGGAGGGTAATTTAGGTAATATTAGGGAGCTTAGTTTGTATGATACTAATTGTCCTAGCAATACTACTAGTAAATATAGTGTTAAGTTGTGGAGTTTAGCTTTAGGTAAGGATTCTAAGTTTAAATTTAAGATTAATATAAATGTTTAAGGAGGAATATGAATGAAAGAAGTTGTTACTGAATTTTTAACTGTTCTTGCGAATAGTGTTCTTGTTATATGTTTGGCTTTAATGTCGTTTTTGTTGATATCTAATTTTTATCATTATAAGGAAGTGTCTTATTCTTATAGTGTAGATTATACTAAAAATAATGATTATAATAATTATAAGAAGATGCTTAAGAAGGTTGATAAGAAGATGAAGTCTGTTAATTATAAGAGTGCTAGGTATAGTACTACTGCTAAGCCTATTTATGAGTATTATGAGTCTTGTGTTAGTTCTCTTAATAAAGGAACTTTTGCTAAGCTTGATACTAAGGAGTCTATAACTACTCTTGATATTTATAATGCTAATAATGAAGTTCTTAAGGAATATAATAGTAAGTGTGTTTTTAATATTCCATATAATATATCTATGATATATAAGAATATAGATGGTGGTAAGTCTTTTGCTGGAACTAAGAAGATTGTTGATGAAAAGAGAGAAAATATTATTGATATTTCTGATTATTTAGTGCATTCTCAACTTGGCAATAGTTCATATGGTTTTGTTACTGATATTACTCGTGGTACTATATATAATAAGCTTCAAAACGAGTATGATCTTACTGTTGATAATTATAAGCTTATTGCTTCTCTTCTTGATGATATAGCAGATTGGTATGTGAGTGAATATGGAGGTAATAGCTAATGAAAAGAATATTAAGTGGTTTTTTTGGATTTTTTAAATATATTTTATTTATTGCAGCTTTTGGTCTTGTGTTTTATGGTATTATGACTACTTATGGTAGACTTGAAAAGCCTTTATCTGATGCGGTTGATGTGTTTATTCCATTTGCTTTTGTTTTACTTGTATTTATTATTACTTTAATTACTAGAAGTAAGTTTGTGAAGGATAATTTATTATTTAATTTTGTATCTGTATTTGTATTTATTTTTATAATTGTTGTTTGTTTAAGAGCAATGTTTGATAAGAATATGATTTTATATTATAGATATGGTATTAATTTTAATCCTGCTTATTTTGCTGATAATTTGGCTTCTATACAGGCTATGCTTTATATGATAGGTGGTGCCAATGTTCTTTTGTTAATTTGTGATATTGTTAATAAGAAGAAAAAAATAGTGGTTAAGGAAAATAAAGTGAGTGATGAAGTTGTTTCTGATGATGATAGTGAAGCAGTGGTTGAGAAAAAATCTAAGAAGGTTTCTAAGAGTAAGGAAGAGTGATTGCCTTATTCTTTTTATTTTGATAAAATGGTGGTGGTGATTTTATGTTTAAGAATAGTAAATTTTTTTTGATTTTTGGGATTGTTTTATTTTTTATTTTTCTTTTGGGTTATTTTTATATTTTTACTTCTGCTTTTACTTCTCAAGATTTATTGAGTGATGAGCAAATGAGTAGTTTAAAAGAGATATTGCAGAATTCTAAATGTGATGATGTTGATATTTATAATTTGCCCCACTTTTGTGTTGATGACTTGGATATATTTGGTATGAGAAAAAATGGAGATTTGATAGATATATATGGTGTTTATTCAAGTGCTTTTGTTGTTAAGTTTAAGGGTTATGCTTATGTTATTTCTGGTGGATCTGGTTATACATATTTACAAATTTCATTAAATAATGATAAAGTAAAAATAGTTAATGAAGAAAGTGTTTCTGATAAAAGGACATTATCATATTTTCCATTTAGATATAGATTAAAAGCTAAGTTTTATGATGTAGAGGGTGTTTGGCCTAAATTTAAGAAGAAAATTGAAAGTCGTTATAGAGTAGTTTTTGATGATGAATGGACTTTGTCTATTGATGGTAATAATTATGAACTTTTTACATTTAAGAATAATGATATAGTATATAAGGAAAAAGGCACACTTGATTAGGGGTTTGCCTTATTCTTTTTATTTTGTTAAAATGATGGTGGTGATTCATTATGGATAGTTTTAATTTTAAGAAAAAATTTGGTCAGAATTTTTTAGTTGATACTAATGTTGTTAGAAAGATTGTTTCTGATATTGATGTTAAGCCTAATTCTTTAGTTATTGAGGTTGGATGTGGTGATGGTAGACTTACTAAGTTTTTGTGTGAGAAATTTGATCATGTTTTGGGATACGAGATAGATTTAGATGTTAAGAAAAAGCTTTTGTTTAATACTAGTGATTATGATAATGTTGATATTATTTTTGATGATTTTTTAAAGAGAGATGTTTTGAGTGATTTGGGAACTTTTTCTTATGATCATTTGTATCTTATTGCTAATTTACCATATTATATTACTACTCCGATTATTGAAAGAATCATTGATTTGGATGTTTCCTTTGATCTTATTAGGATAATGGTTCAAAAGGAGGTTGGAGATAGGTTTTGTGCTAGGACTGGAACTAAGGATTATGGTTCTTTTACTGTTTTTCTTAATTATAATTTTGTTGTTAAAAGGGAATTTGTTGTTAGTAGAAACAGTTTTTATCCTAGACCTAATGTTGATAGTGTTATTGTATCTTTTTATCCTAAGGAAAAGCTTTTTATTCGTGATAGGTCTTTGTTTTATAAACTTGTTTATGATAGTTTTAGGTTTAAAAGAAAGACTCTTAGGAATAATTTAAGAGGTTATGATTTGGATATTGTTTCTAAAGTTCTTGATAGATATGGATTTGATTTAAGTGTTCGGGCTGAAGAGCTTGCTGTTAATATTTTTTGTGAAATTTCTAATGAACTTAGCATATGATTAGTAGGAGGTAATCATATGCTTTTTAATGTTGGTGATTATGTTACTAGGAGTTCTTATAATAATGATATGGTTTTTAAGGTTAAAGAACTTGCTGGCGATATAGCTATTTTAGAGGGTGTTAATGTAAGACTTCTTGCTGATGCACCTTTGGATGATTTGGTTATTTGTAAAGAGTGTAAGGAAGAATTATATAAGGATGATAGGAGTTTGTTTGATAATATGAGTAATACTTTGGATCTTAATAGGGATCATTATTTTTATCTTCCTGGAAAGGTTCTTCATATTGATGCTGATAGGGATTATCTTAATAGATGTATAAAGTTTTATAAGGATATGAATATTTATTGTTATGGTGTTGTTAGTTCTGAGGAAGGTGTGTATTTAAAGATTAAGGATTATCTTAGTGATATAAATCCAGATGTTCTTGTTATTACTGGTCATGATGCTTATTATGAGGGTAGTGATGGGGATTATAAAGAGATTTCTAAGTATAAGAATAGTAAGAATTTTGTTAAGGCTGTTAAGGCTGCTAGGGAATATGAAAAGGATCATGAAAAGCTTATTATAGTTGCTGGTGCTTGTCAGTCTGATTATGAAGAACTTATTAAGGCTGGTTCTAATTTTGCTTCAAGTCCTAGAAGGATTAATATTCATGCTCTTGATCCTGCGATTATTGCGTCTTCTATATGTTTGTCTAATAAGAATGAACCAATTGATTTGATTAAGATTTTGTCTAGAACTAAGTATGGTAAAGATGGTATAGGGGGGATTATTACTAATGGTACTATGTATGTGGGGTATCCTAGATGATTAATTTGGTTAAAGAAAGGGTAAGTAAGTTTTTAGGGAAAGAGGTTATGTTTAGATATAATGGTAGTAGAAATCAAATTGAAGAATTCTCTGGAACTATTACTTGTTGTTATAAATTTGTTTTTACTATTGATACTGGTGATTTGATTAGATCTTTTTCTTATTCGGATGTTCTTATTGGTGTTTTAGAAATTGATATTTAGATAATTGTTATTTTTTTGTATTTATAGTTTGTTATTGTTTTTGTGTTACTACTTAGCTATTATGTGAAAAAATGACATAAATTTAGTAAAATGAGTTATAATATTTATTGCGAGATACAGTTATCCTAAACAATAGTTAAATAGTGTCTTGCTTTTTTAATTGTTTTATGGCATTTTCGTTTAAAATATTAGTAAATCTATTGACTTTTGTTGTGTTATTAATATAAAATTGTAGTAGAAGCGGTTTGCTTTTAAAAAGGAGGATTGTCGATGAAAATTACATCAGTAAGTGTACGTAAAATTGAAAAGGAAGGATCTCGCATGAAGGGGATTGCATCAGTTCTAATTGATGACTGTTTTGCAATTCATGATATTCGTATCATTGAAGGTGAAGATGGATTATTTATAGCTATGCCAAGTAGAAAGACTCCGACTGGGGATTATCGTGATATAGCACATCCAATCAATCCTGAAACACGTGCATTATTTGAAGAAGCTATTTTAGAAGCATATAATACTGCTGAGGAATAGGAATTAACACCGATAAGGTGTTTTTTTTTGTATATATTTTTTCTTTTTGCATAAAATTTGTTAGGAGGAGAAGATATGGATAAATTTGCAGAAAATATTAGTTATAATCATGGTATTAGTGTTAATGAAAGAAAACTGATTTATATTACTGGAGTAAATAAGATTGAAAGTTTTGATGAAGAGGAATTTTTACTTGATACTAGTATGGGTTATTTGGCTATTAAGGGTAATGGTCTTGAGATAGTTCGTCTTGATACTAAGGATGGTATTGTTTCTATTAAAGGTAATGTTGATAGTTTTGCTTATTTTGATAATGTAAAAAAAGGGACAAAGAGTTCTTTGTTTGATAAACTTTTTAAATGATACTTAATGAACAGATTTTTTCTTTTTTGTTTTCTTTTATATGGGGGTTTGTTTACTGCTTTTTATTTAAGTTTTTTAAAAGATATTTGGTGTATTCTAGATATAAGGTTATTTTTAATGTTATTTTTAGTTTTCTAATGATGTTTTTGTTTTTTATGGGGATGCTTTTTATTAATTATTGTGTTTTACATATTTATTTATTTTTATTTTTTATATTTGGTTTTTGTTTATCTAGGAATGTATTTAGACACTTATAGTGTCAAGTATATTCTTTTTTTGTCGTCTTTATTGAATTTTAAAAGTTAATTTGTTATTATTTATTATGAGATAGTGTAAGGTGGTGAATAAATCATGGCAAAGAAAAGTTCTAAGAAACTTAGAAAAAAAAGGGTAAAGCGTATAATATTGGTTACTATTTTTTGTTTTTCTATAAATGCTTATGTTTTATACTCTGTTGGTACTATTTTAAAAGATGTTTATGTTATGAAAAATGAAAATAAGGAACTTAATGTTAAACTTGGTAATTTAAAGGAAGAGGAAGAGGTTTTAAAATCTGAGGTAAAGAAACTTAAGGATCCTGTATATGTTGCTAAGTATGCTAGGGAGAAGTTTTTGTATTCTGGAGATGATGAATATATTATTAGAATGAAGTAATAACTTATGTTATTATTTTCTATTGATTATTTTTGTACTTTGATGTAATATATGTTTTTAATGAGTGGTGATGATTTTGAAAGATGTGAATAAGTTTTTACTTAGTTTATTAGAGAAAGATGATGTTATTGTTTTGGGATGTTCTGGGGGACCGGATTCTATGGCTCTTATGGATTTGCTTCTGAAACTTAGAAAAAAGTTAAATCTTTCTATTATTTGTGCTCATGTTAATCATAAGTTACGTGCTGAAAGTGATGATGAGATGGTATGGCTTGAGAAGTTTTGTTTTTTGAATGATGTTATTTTTGAGAAGATGATTATTAATAATTATGGTGATGATAATTTTCATAATGAAGCTAGGAATTTTAGATATAATTTTTTTGAGGATCTTGTTCATAAGTATAATGCTAAGTATTTAATGACTGCCCATCATGGTGATGATTTGATGGAAACTGTTCTTATGAGGATAGTTAGAGGATCTACTCTTGGTGGATATGCTGGTTTTAAGAAGATTTCTGTTCATGATGATTATTCTATTGTAAGGCCTTTGGTATATGTTACTAAAGAGGAACTTCTTAACTATGATAAAGATAATGGTATTGAATATGCTGTTGATAAGTCTAATTTTTCTGATAAATATACTCGTAATAGGTACCGTAAGGAAATTCTTCCTTTTCTTAAGAGAGAGGATAAGAATGTTCATTTGAAGTTTCTTAAGTATAGTGAAATTTTGTTTGAATGTGATAGTTATTTGTCTATGGTTACTGATGAGAGTGCTAGGACTTTGTATAATGATAATTATATTGATGTAGTTAAGTTTAAAGAACTTGATAGTGTTATTCAGAGTAAGCTTATTAATAGACTTCTTGAGGGGTATTATGAGGATGATATGATTCTTATTTCTGATGTTCATACTGATTTGATTAAGTCTTTGGTTTATTCTAATCGTGCTAATAGTAGTGTTTATTTACCTAATGCTGTTAAAGTTATTAAGAGTTATGATAAGGTTTATTTTAAGAGAGAAACTGAACAAATTGATAATTATGAAATAGAACTTTTGGATTATGCTAATCTTCCTAATGGTAAGAATATTAAGTGTATTGAAAGTTCAGATGTTAATAATAATTTTTATTTTAAGAGAGAAACCGAGCAGATTGATAATTATGAGATTGAGCTTTCTGATTATGCTAATTTACCTAATGGTAAGAATATAAGAGTTGTTAATGAATGTTCTTCTAATAGCAATAATTATTGTAGACTTAGTAGTAATGATGTTGTGCTTCCTCTTCATGTTAGGACTAGGAAATCTGGTGATAAGATGAGGGTTAAAGGTCTTAATGGTTCTAAAAAGATAAAGGATATTTTTATTGATAGTAAGGTTCCTTTGAATCAAAGGGATTTGTGGCCGGTGGTTGTAGATTCTACTGATAAGATAGTTTGGCTTCCTGGTCTTAAAAAATCTAAGTTTGATGTTCAAAAGGATGAAAAGTGTGATATAATACTAAGGTATTATTAAGAAGGAGGAATTATGTTGAAAAAGGATAATAAGAAGAATTTTATATCATATGGTTTAATTTTTTGTTTCTTTATTGCTATATTTTTAATATTAAATTCTATTGGTGGTAAGGAAAATAGTTTAACTTATGATGAGTTTATGAAAGATTTAAGTGGTGGAAAGGTTACTGAACTTACTATAACTCCTAAGCAGACTTCTGCTATATATGAGGTTACTGGTAAGCTTGATGGATACAAGAGTAATGAAGAGTTTAGTTTAAGGGTTCCTTATTCTGATAGTATTGTTTCTGAGATACTTTCTGTTAGTAATGATAATGATTTAAAGGTTACTGTTAATAAGGATCCTGAAGGAACTTCTATTTTGAAGGTTATTGTTAATTTCTTGCCTTTTGTACTTTTGATTGGTTTTGCATTTTATTTTCTTACTAGACAAGTTGGTGGTGCTAATAAATCGTTTGATTTTGGTAAGAGTCGTGCTAAACTTCATTCTGATAAGGATAAGGTTACTTTTGATAATGTTGCTGGTCTTGTTGAAGAAAAGTATGAAGTTAAAGAACTTATTGATTTCTTAAAGAATCCTAAGAAGTTTCAAAAACTTGGTGCTAGGATACCTAAGGGTGTGCTTTTAGTAGGTCCTCCAGGTACTGGTAAGACTTTACTTGCTCGTGCTGTTGCTGGTGAGGCTAATGTTCCATTTTATTACATAAGTGGTTCTGATTTTGTGGAGTTATTTGTTGGTGTTGGTGCTAGTCGTGTTCGTGATATGTTTAAGCAAGCTAAACAGACTGCTCCGTGTTTGATATTTATTGATGAGATTGATGCTGTTGGT
>USTO01000001.1 GCA_900557675.1 uncultured Mollicutes bacterium | reverse complement strand
ATAACTTTTTCAATTGTTTTTCAAAATTTTAAAATCAAGTTTTTTAGACTTGATTTTTTTGTTCTTTAATTAATAATGTTTGAACATATATTACATTTATTATTTCCCTATGTATTTCAAATATGCTATTTTGTTCTATGATATTATTTGCGAGTAATAATCCGTGACCTCGATGTTTCCCCTTAGTAGAATATTTTTCCTTCCCAACTTTTTCATCAATAGTACCAGAAAAAGTGTTACTCATTATTATTTCAACACCACCACCTGTTGTATACATTTCTATTCCAATGGCTTTCTCAGGAGTTTTTATACTTGCTTCAATGGCATTATCTATAAATACTCCTAGTAATTTTCCGAGGTTTTTAAATTCCTTGATATCAAGAGTGGTTATTATAGAGTTTGTTATTTTGGAAGATATATTTACAGATACATTTATACCTTTGGATTTTGCTTCATCTATTTTAAAGTATAGAAGGCCTTTGATGCCATTAGCAGGTAGATATGTTAACTTTGCGTATTCTTGATTATTTATTTTTCTAATATCTCCATATATTTCATCTATATATGCTACTATTTCTTCAATACTTACTCCATCGAGCATCATTGATTTTATGGTAGTAAATTGATTTTTTATTTCGTGATTATTTACTCTTTGGGTTTCAATCTCTGTTTCATATATTTTTATAAATTCAAGCATTTTATCATATTTGGCAACAGTTTTTTGTTTACTAATTTTAGCTTTATAATAACTCATAAGAATTGTTATAAAAACAATAATCATAATTACTAATATAAGTGTGTCAGAATGAGTTATTTCTTGAAATTCTTCAATAATTTTGTAAAATACAACTACTACACAAGTAAAAGTTCCAATTGAATATATTACATTTACTATACTACTTTCCAGTTTATGTCTAAAAAGTCGTTGAAGATGTTTTTGACCAATAAATGTTAATAAAGCAAATCCAGAACACACTACAATATTTGCTAGTGCCGTACCTGCAAATTTATTATAATAGTATTCTTTACTAATTCCAACTACATCAACGGCCACAAATAAAGTTATCAAATCTGGTACTATTAATATTATAGAATAAATAAATGTTAGTAATATGGCCTTTGAGACACTTATATTAAATAATCTTCTATACACAGCAACATAAACTATAAAGTTTATTATTGACCTTATGCCTCCTTCACAATTTAGAAACACTATTGTATAAACTGTGGTAAGAAAGATGATTGACAAAATGTATTTGGGTTTGTAAATTTTTTCTTCATCTTTAAGAGCAATACGAGCATAATATATACTTCCAATACTTAATACTAAACTACCAATGATGTTACTAAGAATGCTTTGCAAACTGTCTTAAAACCTTTTTGTGTCGTTCTGATAATAGTGATATTACTACATCATTTTTTAGTTTAATTAAGTTTTGAGAAAAGTCTATGTCTCTTATTGCTTCTGAATTTACTATACATGCTTGGTGTGATTGATAAAACTTAGAAGTTAATTTCTTTTTGATTTGAACTAATGTTGTATTTATAGATAGTGATGCACCGTCTATTAAATGAATTGTACATTTTGTTTGCTGCGGCTCTTTTTCAATGTAAGCTATTTCATTGCATAAAATACGATGGTGTCTTGAACCAAAATTGAAATCTAGTATAGCATCTTTTTCAATATTTTCATATATTGTACTTATGGTTTCAATTAGTCTTTTGCTATAATCGCCACTTCCTTTACTGATGTAGTCAACAATCATTAATCGAAAATGGAATACTTCACTTTTATGATTAGTGTATTCTGTTGTTACTACTATGTAACTTTTCCAATCATATTTTCTTATAATATTGGCTACTTCAATTCCGGATGTGCTTTTCAACTCGATATCTAGTATGTAAATTTTTGTGTCGTTATTGGTTTTAATAAAGTTTTCTAATTCTGGAGTTAACTCTGTATACGTATTTACTCTGTAATCGATATCGTAATGCACCATTGCCTTGTTAACTGCTAGCCTTGTCCTCTCTAAATCTTTTTGCTTATCTTCACATATTACGAACCTTAGCATAATATATCTCCTCCTGAATGAATTCACCTATATTATAACACAACTTTTTTTATTTTGTTACCTAAATGGTTACATTTATGTAATATTTTCTATAAAAAAAGCAGAATTTTGCTATTTCTGCTGATTACTTACTAAATTTATGGCTTCTTGTAATTGATTATCATTTTCTGAAATTGGTTTTTGATAATAGATTTCATCTAATTCTACAACGTTAGTTGGAGTTACCCCTACTTCATTTATCCAGTTACCATTTGGTGTTAACCAGTTTTCAATAGTATATTTTATCATACTGCCATCTTCTAAGTTCATTGTTTGTTGAACTGTTCCTTTTCCATACGTATTTGTTCCTACTACGAAGCCTTTATAGCTTTCTTTAATAGCTGATGCTAGTATTTCGGAAGCGGAAGCACTACCAGCGTTTACTAGAACTGCTATTGGGTAGGTACGTTTTTCCTTGGTTGTATCTTTTTTGGTTTCTACTTTTTTGTTACTTTTCTCTAACTTATATATTATATCTCCTTTTTTGAGAAGGTTTGATGCAATGTTTGTTACGACGTTTAGGTATCCTCCATTATTATCTCTAACATCTATTATTAATCCGTCAATTTCTTTTTTTTCTAATTCTTTTAGTTTTTCTTTGAATTGTTTATCAGTTACTGAGGAAAAAATTGATATATCTATATAGCCTATTTTTTTATCGTTGTTTTCATATATTTTAGTAGTTACTGTTGGTACCTCTAGTTTTTGTCGCTTTAGTTTTACTTCTTTTTCTTCACTATCTCTTTGGATAGTTATTTTTATTTCTTTTTTTTCTGATTCTTTTATATAGTTTGCCATATCTGAGCTAGTTTTATCTGAGAAGTCTTGGCCGTCTATTTTCTTTATTATATCTTTTTCTTTTAAGCCAGCTTTGCTAGCGGGGCTATCGTCGAAGACTTCAATTATTTGAATACTGTTTTCTGTTGTTGTTACTAGGCAACCTATTCCCTCATAAGTTCCACTTACGGTTTCGTTAAATGTTGTTGCTCCGTCGACATCGTTATATGTGGTGTATTTATCTCCAATGGAGGACATCATTCCTTCGATTGCACTCTCGACAAGTTTACTTGTATCTAGTTTATCGGGATAGTTTTTTAATATGGTTTGATATGTATCAACAAATTTGTTTAAATCTTTGGATAGTAATCGATAATTTTTTCCGCCTGATAGGATTTTATTTAGTGAGAAACAGGTAAAAAATCCTATTACTAGGGATATTATCATTATTATAAATACTTCTTCAAAAGTATAGGTATTTCTTTCTTTGTTTTTTTCTTTCTTTGTTTGTAATTTATGAAATAATGGTCTTTTTTTTGCGTGTTTAGGGGTGCAGTTTTTGAAAATCTGCAATTTTTTTCGTTCGTTTTTTCTTTTTTTGTCTTCCATTTACTCACCATCTTTTCTAATAGTAGTTTATCATATTTTGCTGTTTCTTACAAGTCTTTTGGGATAGTTTACATTATTAATTTATACATATTATTTTTAATAGTTGGTAATAATAAAAATGGTGAATTGTATGGAAAAGATTAATAGTATTGTAGAAAAGATTAAATGGAAAACTAATGAGAATGGTAACTTTATATATAGAAAGAAATTTATTAATGAGGAGATTATTTATATTATTTATAATGAAACGGTTTGTTCTAGTGATAGTATTAGTGATTTTGTTATTAGGAGCTTAGATAGTATTGAAGAAAGAGGAGTTAGATGTAAAAATATTTATAGAGAAATTGTTAATAGTATTGATGTTTTTAAGGTTAAGATTTTGAATTCTTTTGATGATATTATTTATCATATTAATAGTGGATTTACGGTAATATTGGTGGAGGGAAAGAAACCGATAGCTGTTGAAACGAAAAAAAACTTATCTAGGGGAATATCTAGTCCTCTTACAGAGAATAGTGTTAGAGGGGCTATGGATAGTTTTAATGAGAATATCGAAACTAATATTGGGCTTATTTATAGAAGAATTCGTTCTAGTGATTTATGGGTTATGGATTTTAAGATTGGGAAGTATACGGGTACTAAGGTTAGTCTTCTTTATGTTAATGGGATTGTTAAAGAGGAACTTGTTGATACTGTTAAGAAGAGACTTGAGAATATTGATATTTCAGGGATTATTAATTCGGGACAGATTAAGAATTTAATTGAAAAGGAAGATAAGTCTGTGTTTCCGACAATTATTAGCAGTGAAAGACCGGATACGACCGCGGAAGCACTTTTGAATGGAAAAGTGGTAATTGTGGTTGATAATTCGCCTTTTGTTCTGATTATGCCTGGATTACTTAGTGATTGTTTTATTGATGCGGAGGATAGGTATAATAAGGGGATAAATGTTACTTTTACGAGGATTGTGAAGTATTTGGCGTTTCATATTTCGCTTTTGACGCCGGCGTTTTATATTGCTATTACTACTTACAATCAGGAGATGATACCTACGCTTCTTATTATTAATTTTGCAGCTCAAAGGAATAATATTCCGTTTCCAGCGTTTTTTGAGGCTCTTATTATGATACTTTCTTTTGAGATTTTGCGGGAGAGTGATCTTAGGATTCCTAATTTTACATCGAGTGCTTTATCGATTGTTGGAGCGTTGATACTTGGGGAAGCGGCTGTTAATGCTGGGCTTGTGTCACCGATTATGATTATTGTTGTGGCACTGACATCGATTGCGGCTTTATCGTTTTCAGAACAGGAAATTATTAATGGACTTAGGTGGTACAGATTATTTTTTATGATTGCGGCTAGTTTTATGGGAATGTATGGGCTAGTGCTGGCTTTTTGTGTTTATCTTATTAAAATGGCTAGTCTTAAGTCTTTTGGAAAGCCTTATTTGATGCCGTTTATTCCCACTTATATAGAGGGACTTAAAAATAGTATTGTTAAATTTCCTGAGAAAATGATCAAAAAGAGGGTTAGTTATTTGTCTGATAATAGGGTGAAAATGGGTGATATGAATGATTAAGAGAATTGGTTTAGTAGTTGTTATGATTTGTTTTTTGGGGGGATGTTATAACTATGAGGAATTGAATAGTATTGCTATTATTTCGGCAATTGGGATTGATCATAAGGATGGAGAGTTTAGGGTTTCATACCAGATTGTTAATTCTAATAATGCTAGTAATAATACGGGGTATGAACAGGCTAGTGTGGTGGTTTATGATTATCCATCTAAGAGTTTAGAGGAGTCGGTAAGAGAGGCTTCACTTCTTACTTCTAAGAGGTTATTTGCTTCGCACGCTAGAGTTGTGGTTATTAGTGAAGAGGTTGCTAGGAATTATTTGCCTGAGGTTATGGATTTTATTTATAGAAATCCTGATATTAGGAATGAGTTTTATATGGTAATGACAAAGGGGAATAGTCCTAGTGATGTTTTGAAGGTTATGACGCCTCTTGTTAATATTTCGGGAGAAGATATTGCTAATAGTTTGATTAATAGTAATGAGATTATGGGTATTAATGAGAACATTATGTTTAGTGGACTTCTTAATAAGTATCTTAATCCGAGGTGGGATGTGGTGATGCCGTCTATTGAGATTATTAATAGTAGGGATAATAGGGGGAAAAATATTAGTAATATTAGTGATAGTGATAGGGGTAATAATAATGGGGATGCGAAGGATATTGATAAGATGGAGGAGGATATTGAGGGAGAAAGTACCGAGAATTTGAAGAAGTCTGATTATGATGCTAACATTTTAATATCAACAATGGGTGTGTTTAGGGGTAGTGAGTTTTTGGGATTTTTGACCGAAGAAGAGAGTATTTCTTATAACTTTATTACGGGAAACCTTAATAAGACTCTCATAGAGTATGAATGTGATGATAATAAATTTGTTGTTTTGGATATTATTAAGATTAAGAGTGGGATGGATGTTTTGAAAGATGGGAAAATTTCCGTCAAAATTAGGGGGCGTGCATCGATTGCAGAGACTCATTGTAGGATGGATTTGCGGGATGAGAAGGTGATTATGAGGATTAATAAGAGGCTTAATGAACGTATTGAAGGGATGGTTAAGAAGAGTTTTTATAGCATTCGGGATAAGTATAAATCGGATATTTTTGGTATTGAGGATATGTATTATAAGAAGATGAATGGGTATTATAAGACGGTGAAAAGGGATTGGGATGAGTATTTTAGAAATATAGAGATTGAAGTTGAGAGTGATGTTAATTTATTTTCGAAGGGTAATGGGTTAGGAGGTATTTATGAAGTGGAAAATTAATAGTTTACAGTATGTTGCTTTAATGGCATTTCCGATTATTGGGACAATTATTGGGATTGGGTCACAAATTTTATTTGTAAATAGTTCTATTGATAGTTATCTTAGTATTATTGTTGAGGGAGTTTTGGGTTTATTTTATTTAAAAATGTTGTTTTTTGTTCTTAATTATAGGGGGGATTTGTCTTTATTTGATATTAGCAGAGAAATTTTGGGGAAGAAAGTGGGAAATGTTTGTAATTTTGTTTTGTGTCTTATTGGAGTGGTGATTGCTACTACTAGTTTGTTTAGTATTTCTAATTTTGTTTCATCACAGTATTTGACTAGAACACCTTTATTTTTGGTTTCAGTTCTTTTAATTATTGTCGTTATATTTAATGTTAGTAAGGGATTTCAGGTTATTTCTAGGGTTGGAATAATTATTTTGTTTATTAATTTTTCTTTATTTTTTGTAGCTGGTATTGGACTTATTCCAGATATTAAGATGGATAATATTATGCCTTTTATGGGGGAAGGGATTGGGAATGTTTTTAAAGGGGGAATTCTTTTAATGTTTACAAATATTATACCTAGTTTTTTGATTGGAGCGGTAAAAATGGATCGGATTACGAATAAGGAAAAGGTGAAAAAGTATGGAACTTTTATTTATATTTTTTCATTAGTTGTTTGTTTTTGTATTATATTTCTTACTGTTACGGCATTGGGTAAGTATTTAATTGCGATGTATCAATATCCAGAGTATTTGGTTATGCAAAAGATTTCTTTTATGAATTTTATTGATAGAATTGAAAATTTGATTGCAATGCAATGGATATTTGGAGCGGTTATGTATATTTCGATTGTAATTTATTTTATTACAGAGTTTGCTTGGCATAAGGAAGAAGATAATCCTAATAGAATCGTTATTCTTATTAGTTCTATTTTGATTTTAATTTTAGGAAATGTGTGTTTTAAAAATAATACTTTATTTGATTATTTTATCTCTAATATTTATTCTTTTATTTGTATGGGAGCTTTTGGAATTATCACTTTACTTTTTCTTGGTATTTTATTTAAAAAAAAGAGGGTGAAAACTAGTAATTGTTAATTTTTTCTGATACAATTATATGGGAGTGATTTTATGTTATTTAGAAAAGCTATATTACTTATTCATGGATTTGCTGGTAATTCCTTTGATTATGGGGAACTTGGAAATGAACTTCAATATTATTTAGATTTTGATGTTTATACCTTTACTCTGCCAGGGCACAATAAGACTTTTATTTCTAATGTTAGTTGTGAGGATTGGATTAATTCAGCGGAGAGGATGATGGATAAAATTATTAGTATTGGATATAAGAATATTTATGTTGTTGGACATAGTATGGGAGGGGTTATTGCTAGTTATATTGCTAGTAAGTATAATAAATATGTCAAGAAAGTGGTTTTAGCAGCTCCGGCTTTTAGATATATGTATTTTAAGAATGATAAGATTGATGTTATTAAGAGTATTAAAAAGAGTCCTGAAATTTTTGGCGGGCTGGATATTCATTTAGTTTTGTCAAGGATTTTAAAGGTGCCTATTAAGACAGCTATGGAGTTTACGAAGCTTGTTGATGAGTACCACGATAGTCCTAAAAATATTACGGCACCGATTATGATTATTCACGGAACTAGTGATAAGATTGTTCCTAGTGAAAGTTGTCAGTATGTTCATAAAGTTGTTAAATCGAAAGTAAATATTCTTGTTAATATGGATAGTGTTAATCATGATTGCTTTACGGGAAAGAGGAAGGATGAGGTTATTACGGCTGTTATAACCTTTCTTAGAAAAAAGTATATTATGGATATTAATAAAACCATTGAAATGTAAAAGAGTGGGATTGTTCCCACCCTTTTTAGTTGGTTTCGATTAAGCCTAAATTACCGTCTTTTCTTTTGTAAAGAACGCATATTTTATCAGTTGCTTCATCTTTGTAAACAAAGAATGAGTGACCTAATAAATCCATTTCAAGCATTGCTTCTTCTTCATCCATCGGTTTCATTTCAATGGTTTTTCTTTTAACTATTTTGTCCTTTGTCTCTTCCTCTTTTGGGAGTTCGTATTCAAGATTGAAGGACATATATTTTCCTTGCAAATTCTGTTTATTTATCCTAGTCTTATTTTTTCTTATCTGTCTTTCGAGTTTATCTATTACGAGGTCAATAGCACTGTAAAGGTCATCAGATTCTTCTTCACTTCTTAATATGAATTTATCAGTAGGAACTGTTACCTCTATTATTTGTCTGTTGCCTCTTACTTTTAGGTTAACATTTGCGTTAAGACTTTCATCTTTGAAATATTTTTCTAATTTTCCTAATTTTGTTTCAACATAGGAATTAATTGCATCAGTAACTTCCATTTTGTCACCACGAATATTGTATTTCATTTTATCACCCTTTCTAGTTCTATTATATCACTTTTTGTGATAATTTTGTGGAAGTTAACTAGATGTTAAAACTAAAGACAAATTTGACTTAAACCACTTCACAGTGATATACTTTCTGCTTCATAGACCCTGTAACCAGACTTCTCCACAGACTTAAATTCCGATATGTGCTACCGTACTTATTTGTGCTACCGTACTTATTTTTTTATTATAAAGAAATTTTATGTATTAGCATAACTTTTTATATATAACTTTAATCCTTCGAACATTATATTTATACTTGCGTTTAAATCTCTATCTATTTTTTCTCCACATTTAGGGCAGTTGTACTCTCTTTCGGTTAAATCTTTGTATTTTCTATCTTGATTATTGCATCTATTACATATTTGGCTAGAGGGGTAATAGGTACTTACTTGGTAGAATTTTTTACCTTTGAATTTTGATTTATAAAGGAGTTGTCTTATTATTTCACTAAAAGTGGCATCGTTTATTTTACTAGATAGTTTGGTGGTTTTTCCTTTAATAATCATTTCTTTGGTTGTTAGTTTTTCGCAAGTAATGATGTCGTAATTATCAGTTATTTTTTTAGTTATTTTATGGGTGTAGTATTTTCTAGCGTTGGCTAGTTTGCTATAAAGAATGGCTAGTTCTTTTTTACATTTATAGTAGTTTTTACTGCCTTTTTCTTTACGAGATAATTCTCTTTGTTTTCTTTTTATTCTTTTTTGGTATTTATCTATATATTTATTATTATCGTAAGTTATACCGTCGGATAGGGTTAATAGTTTTTTTACGCCTAGATCTATTCCAACGATGCTTTTGGGGGTAGAGCCTGGAATTTTTTCATACATTTCGTATAAGATGGATACATAGTATTTGCCGGTTGGTTCTTTAGAGATAGTGGCATTTCTTATTTTGCCGTTGATTGTTTTTATATTTTTATATCCACGAACTTTTATCCAGTCTAATTGGGGGAGTTTTAATTTTCTGGATTTTAAGTCTAATTCTATATTGCAGGAACTTCCTGTGTATGTGGCGGGGGTATTATAGCTATTTCTCTTGTATTTGCTTTTAAACTTGGGATATCCGCTAATTTGGTTAAAATTTCTTTTGAAAGCGTCACCTAAATTATAAATGGATTTGTGTATTATTATATTATCTATTTCTTGAAGGAAGGGGGCTTCATATTTTAGAGTATTGGTAAAGTCTTTTATGTTATTATAGGATGTGGTATAACCGTTATTTATCATTTTATCTAGATAGTGATTATATGTATATCTACTACATCCGAGGATTTTATTTATTAATTCTGTTTGAATATCGTTAGGATATAATCTAAATTTATACGCTTTATACATTAACATCACCACCTTATGGGTCAATGTTATCATAAGTTAGTTGTATTGTCAACATAAAATTGATAAAATTACAATTTTTCTTAATTTTCAGTGTAATGGACACTTTAAAAACCAGTTTCCATTACTTTGAGAATATCTATTTCCATTACTTTGAAAAGAAACCAAAATTACAACTTTTTTGCATATAAAAGAAAAAGAAGTATGCTACTTCTCATCATTATAGTTTTGTAATAATTTATCTAAGTCATATAAGAGACTATCGGCTTCATCCCAAGTTTTCATTCTAACTCCAGATGCGTATTTGTGGCCACCACCTCCGTGGGCGGAAGCTACGCCGTTTATTATAGGGCCATTTGACCTTATATTTGCTCTTATAATATTATTATTTATATCCTCAGATAAGAAAACCCATATTTTAATTTCACTTACAAATTTTAGATTGTTTATCATATTTCCAGCACTAGCGGAATCCACACCATATTCTTTGAGAATATCGTTAGTTAACTTTATGTAAGCAAGGCCATTTTGATTTAGTTTTAGATTTTGATATATGTAACCTTGAAATCTTACTTCTGCAAAGGGTCTACTGTATAGAGGCTCATAGAGGGCAGTAAAATTTATATTGGTTTGTTTTAATAGTTTGGTTACTAAATCGAATGTGTTTACCGTTGTGTAGTCGTGAAGAAATCTATCGGTATCACCTATTATACCTGTATATAAGTTTTCGGCCATTGATGGTGTTATTTTTAGTTTATTTTCTAGTAAGAATTTTATTATTAACTGGCAGGTACTGGATGAGGATTCATCAATAATTTCAATGCCTCCAAATTTTTCTATAAATGGGTGATGATCTATTTTTATGACATAGCTATAATCCTCGGGATTAGCATCATCAATTCTTCTTTTATCAGGAGTATCGAGAACGATTAATAGTTTTTCTTCGTCTTCTATAACTTCACCTGTATCAAGAAGTCCCATATATTTGAATTTGGCTGATAGGGCACCGACAGCGTATACTTTTTTGTTAGGAAAAGTATTTTTTATGGCTTCTTTAAGTGCGAGTTGACTTCCTAAGGCATCGGGGTCAGCACCAATGTGACGTGCTATAACTATGGTATCGTATTTTTTTATCTGTTTTAATATTTTTTTATTTTCGTTCATCGTGCACCAAGTCATAAGTATCTCTAGCAATCATTACTTCTTCATCTGTTGGTATTACGTAACATAATACTTTGGAGTCGTCAGTTGAAATTTTTCTTAATTCACCATGTACTTTATTTGCATCTTCATCTAGCTTTACTCCTAAGCATTCTAGTTTTCTAACTATATTTCCACGGGTATCAACTGCGTTTTCTCCAATTCCACCCGCAAAACAGATTACGTCAGCTCCACCTAATTCAACGAAGTAGTTTGCTAAGTATCTTATTACTTTTCCTTCATATATTTCTTCGGCAAGGATACATCTTGTATTTCCTTCAGCTATTCCTTTATCGATATCTCTGGCATCACTACTTATACCACTTACACCAAGAAAACCGCTTTTTTTATTTAAATCATCTACTATTTTTTCTAGGTTATATCCACTCTTTTTTACTACATAAGGAATGATGTTTAGATCTATTCCACCACTTCTTGTTCCCATCATTAATCCGGCATTTGGAGTAAATCCTAGGGATGTATCTATTACTTTACCATCTTTAATGGCTGTTAGGCTTCCACCATTTCCTAAATGACAGCTTATTACTTTTAGGTCTTTTCTTCCTAGAATTTCTTGAATTTTGTTGTTTATGTATCTGTGACTTGTTCCGTGGAAACCGTATTTTCTTACGCCATATTTTGTATACCATTCATAAGGTACAGGGTAAATGTATGATGATGGTGGCATTGTTTGATGATATGCTGTATCGAATACTGCTACATTTTTGGCATTTGGTAATAGTTTGCAGAATGTTTCGATACCCATTAGATTAGCTGGGTTATGGAGAGGAGCTAAATCGCTTAAATCTCTAATTGCTTTTTTTACTTCATCATCGACAATTACGGATTTTGTATATTTTTCTCCTCCGTGTACAACTCTGTGGCCTATGGCTTCAATTTCATCAAATGATTTTATTACTTTGTTTAGTAATAATTCGTCTAATAGTGTATTTACTGCTACTTCGTGGTTTGGTAAATCTTTCTCCTTTTTTATTTTTTCACCGTTTATTTTTATTGTATAGAAACCACCGTCTATACCTATTCTTTCGAATGTTCCGCTAATTAGAACTTCTTCTTCCGGCATTTTATATGCTGTAAATTTTAGAGAAGAACTTCCTGCGTTTACTGATAGTACTATCATTGTTTCACCTCTTTCTTCTTATATTATATATGTATTAGGGATATTTGGCAAGTTTTTTTGAGAAAAAAATTATTATTTTTTGGGAATTGTTAAGTATTTTGTGATATAATTTTATTAAAAGGAGTTGGCGGTATGAAAAGATTTTTTTGGTTTTGGGTGGTTACGCTAATCGCGAGTGGTTATATGTCCGTTTGGGCAAAAGAAATTGTTAGCATTCCCGATAGGGCTGAGGTTACTTTAAATGATTTTACTCATTTTTTAAATAGTGGTGATGTGAGCATTTATGGAGTAATTGATCAGAATAATTTGGAGCTTAGGGGAAAGATTGCAAAGTACTTGAATGGGGTTTACATATCGTATGAAATTGGTAGCTATGAACAGGTTGGCAGTAATGTTTATCGGGTTAATACGAGGCTTGGTGCTAGTGGTGTGGGGTGGAATATATCTGGGGTGAGTGTCTATTTTGATATTGGTTATACTAATGATGAGTATAAAATTATTAATACTAATTTGTTTGAATATGTGGGAGCTGATAAGGTATTTGAGGCGACAGAAGGGTTTTTTAAATATTTGTTTAGGGTTTTAGGAATTGTGGTTGGTAGTTTTATTTTGATTGGTATAATTGTGGCATTTATCTTTATTATTAGGAAGAAAAAAAGAAGTTAAATTTTGGGGATATAACTTCTTTTTTGTTATTCGAAGTAACTGCCACCGATGAATTCTCTTAGGATTGAGGTATCAGGAACGGCGTCGCTGGGGATTGGTAGAACGTATTTTAATAGTTCTAGGAGTCTTAGGGCGACTTCGTATTCGGGGTCTTCTTGTTTTACGGAGAAGAGGAGGGGTTCGGCATATGTTTTGAGGACAGCGAGTTCATAAGCTAGGGATGAGTTGAAAATTTCATCACATAAATCTTGGAAGGGGAAGACGTATTTTTCTTCGCCTTTACGGACATCGGACCAAGTACTTATGGTATGGGTTGGGCTATATCCTCTTACTCTATTGTCTCTTACTATTCTTCTTAGTAATCTGATATCAGTCATATTTATGCGGTTATCGTTATCGATATTTAGGTAAGCAAGGGGGCTGATATATATTTTGTATTTGCGTTTTTTGGGAATGTCTTTGAGGAGTTCTTCGTTTAGGGCGTGGAGGCCTTCTACTATTAGGATATCGTTTTCGGCTAATTCGAGTTGTCTATTGTATATTTTTTTTCCGGAGATGAAATCATAAGTTGGAATGGTTACTTTATTTCCTTTTAGCAACTTGGTTATTTGGTTATTGAATAGTTTTACGTCAATGGCTCTTAGGCTTTCGTAGTCTGGTTTGCCATTTTCATCAAGTGGTGTATCGTCTCTATTTAGGAAGTAATCATCGAGGGAGAGGGGCTGGGGATTTAGTCCTAGTGTTTTTAGATATAGGGCTAATTTTTTGGATGTGGTGGTTTTTCCTGATGATGATGGGCCGGAAAGGAGTATTACTTTTATGTCGGATTTGTTTTTGACTATTCTTTCGGCGGTGTTTAGGAGTTTATGGTCTTGAGTTATTTCGGATAGTTTTATTATTTCTCCTGATTTGCTGTTTATTATTAAATCGTTTAGGTCGCCTATACTGGTCATATTTAGGACTGTGCCCCAATTGGAATAGTCGTCAATGGCGGTGAAGTATTTTTCGTGGTGGGTGTATTTTACTACTTTTCCGTTATCGTATATGGATGGGAATCTTAGGACTATTCCGTGTTCGAGAGGGGTTAAATCGAAGGATGTGAGGACACTGCTGTCATTGGGGAGGTCGCCTATTATGTAATCGTATATGCCGTCAAATTTATATAGGGTTACGAATTTTGATGTATCGTAGCATAGTGTTTTTACTTTATCGGGTCTTTTTATGCTTTTGAAATAGTTTATGGCTTCCATTCGGGATGTTTCTATTTTTTGGAATGGGATTGATTTTTTTATTTTTTCATTCATTGTTTGTTTTATTTTTTGGATATTTTCTTTGGTGATGGGTGCTTCTACTTCATAGTATACTCCTTTGTCTATGGAGTGTTTTACTTTGAATTTTACGTCGTTGCCATAGACTTCGAGGAGTGATTTTTTGAAGACTATTGATAGGCCTTTTTCGTAAAGCATATTTCCTCTTTTGGTATTTATATCATATAGATATAGGGGACCGCTTTTTTCTATACTGTCTTCATAGTTTATGAATTGGTTTTTGAACTTTCCGCTTATGATGGGGAATTTGCGTTCTTTTTGTACTTCTCTTATTATTTCTTCGAATTTTATTCCTTTGCGATATTCTTTTTTGATACCGTTTTCAAAGGTTATTGTAATTGTATCCATTTATTTCAACCTCTTTCTATTATATGTTTATTATATCAAATTTGGTTTATTTAGTAAAGAAAAAAACTATAATTTTATAGTTATCTCTTTATCCATATTTATTTGTTTGTATTTGACACCGCAAGCATCGAACATTTTTTTTGAGGCTTTTACGCCGTCGGTATCGGCATATTTGTCGCACAAATATATTACTTCTTTTATTCCAGACTGGATTATTATTTTAGCACATTCATTACAAGGAAAGAGGTCAACGTATATTCTTGCGTTTTCTAAGTCCTTGTTATCACCGCGATAACTTAGTATGCAGTTCATTTCGGCGTGACATACATAGGGATATTTTGTGTTTAAAAATTCTCCTTCTCTATCCCAAGGGAAGTATTTGTCTTCAATCCCGTTAGGGGCTCCGTTATAACCGGTTGATAGAATGCGATTGGTATTTGATGCGATGCAAGCTCCGACTTGAGTGGATGGGTCTTTGCTACGCATAGCGGATAGTTTGGCAACTGACATAAAGTATTCGTCCCAAGTTAAGTAATTTTTGCGATTTTTGTTTAATTCTTGTTTCATTTTTTCTCCTTTATTTTGTGAATAGTTCTTTTATATTTTTGTTGGGAACCATCATTTGCATTTCGTTATATATTTTTATATCGAATGTTAGTTTATCGTCTTTTAGTTCTTCACCATCAATACACCAGTTTTTACGGGGTTTGTTGTTTAATTTTATTTTGAGGTTATTGGTTTTATAGGTGTATATTCCTGGTACTTTGGTGGCATCATGCATTGTTAGGAAATAGAAGCTTTTGATGATGTCTTTTTTCTTATTTATATTGCATAGTAGTACTTCGAATCTGTCATCATCTAGTTTTACATCTTTATAGAATTTATTGATACCAGCAATGCGATTGGCAGAGGATATTATCATAAATGAGAATAGTCCGTGGTATTTTTCGCCGTTTATTTCATAGGTTACTTCGTTTAGGCTTGTTTTTTGGAAAAGGGATTTGGCTCCTTCTTTTATATAGGCGAAATAGCCGAGTTTCTTTTTTAGTTCGCGAGGGGTTTCATAGGGTACTTCGGCGAACTTGCCTAGGCAAGCTACATATATGAATGGTTTGTTGTTTATTAGACAGATATCTACTTTTTTTATGGTGCCGGAGAGTGTTATTTTTAGGTTTTCTATTATATTTTTGCCATATCCAAACATTTTTCCGATATCGTTGGTGGTTCCGACGGGCATGTGAGCAAGTATTAGTTTATCTTGGCGAGCATAGTTGCCGGTTACGGATTCGTTGAATGTACCGTCGCCACCGATAGAAATTACTAAGTCTTTATGAGGCAGATTTTTGATTATTTCAATGGTGTGGCCTTTGTATTCGGTGTGAATTATTTCTGTTTCATAGCCGTGGTCTTCTAGTATTTTTTTGAATTTGGGCAAAAATTCGTATTTTAGTTTTTTTCCGCTAAGGGGATTATATATTACTGTACACGTTTTCATATTATTGCTCCTTTTATGTATATTTTATCATATTTTGTTAAAAAAAGATAGACCTTTTTGGTCTATCTTGGTCTATCTGTCTATCTATTTTGGTGATATCCTTATTTTTATTTTGGTTGTTTTGGCGGTGTAGTTGGCTTTTGCGTCATCACCTTTGACGGTTACGGGTACTTCATAGTCTCCTTCTCCATAACCGGATAAATCGACAACGGCTTTGATGTTTGATGTATCGATTGTATCGAGAACGTCTTTGGTTCCTTTGATTACAACACTTGTCTTACTTGAGTTTTCTCCAAGTGCTACTGCTTTGTAATTGGAATCTAGGTTAATGGTTTCGATTAATACATCGTTTACTTCCATACTTGTTTCATCACCAAGGGATACGGATATGGTTGCTGATTTTTCGGAAATGCTTCGTATTCCTGATGGTGGTGTTATAATGACATCGTAGTTTTTGTTTCCTTTTAAGTTAGTTACATTGATTTCTATTGGGATGTATTCTAACTTATCAAGGACTTCCTCATCTCCGTATACGGTTACTTTACTTACACTTGAAGTCATTGAGCTTATGGCTTTTCCGAATTCTACTTCGCCTTTTGGTATTACTTTGATTGGTACTTCTTTGGATGGTGATTCTATACTTATAGTTGCGGTTACTTTATTTGGTACCATTTCGACATCTACTATTTTTCCTTCACTATCATAGGCTACTAGTTTTACGTCTTCGAGAGTTGTTACTCCGACAGTTGGGTCGATTAGTTTTTCGATATCTACAAGGGCTTTTACGGATGCTACTTTATTTAGGGTGTGTTCAGCTCCTTTGACTATTATGTTTGGTGTATCGATACTTATATTTGATATTGATAGTTTTGGATCTAGTTTATCTTTATTTATGACATCGATAGTGGCTGGTTTTTCTATTGATGTTTTTGGATAGATTATTATTGTTATTACTCCTGGGTCTAGTTTATAATCTATGGAATTGATGACACTATCGTAGTTTAGACTTACTTTATGGGTTCCAACGCCTAGTTTGGATACATCGACCGTTACACTTCCGTTTGATAATTGTTTTGCTAAGTACATATCGGTTTTTCTTCCGATAAGGGTTACGTCGACGGTTTTGGGTAGGCCTTCTATCACGTAGTCTTCACTATTGTATATTGCTTCTACTTTTTGGTCATATAGTACTTCGGCTGAAGAGTCTACTAAGACAATGGCTTTGCTATCGACAATAAAGAAGAGGCCAAGGGCTAGTATTAGTGATATGAATATTAGGGTATTTCTTCGAACTAACCATTTTTCAAATTTTCCTGTTTTTTTACCGGTTTTATCTCCTATTAGGAGTATGAATTTGGTAATTGGGGTTACGAAAATTTTGTCAATGGGTTTATACAGTTTTTTAAAAAATGGAGTTTTTTCTTTTCGATTTTTATTTGTTTTCGCCACTATTATCCTCCTCCTCTTCTTCAAATTCGTCATCTAATAGGATTTCTTTTTTTGGTTTTAGTTCTTCTATTAGTATCATTCTGGCATCATCTAGGGAGAGATTATAGTTTAGAACTCCTCCTATTGCTATTGATATTTTACCGGTTTCTTCTGATACTACTAAAGCTATACAGTCGCTTTCTTCACTTATTCCAAGTGCTGCTCTATGTCTTGTGCCTAGTCGTTTATTTATTTTACTGTTTAGGCTTATTGGAAATACGGCTCCGGCACTTGTTATTTTATTTCCTTGAATTATTACTCCGCCATCGTGGAGGGGATTTCTTGGAAAGAATATTGATATTAGTAGTTCCGATGATATATCGGCATATATTGCTTTACTTCTTTGTATATATTCATTTAAACTTATGTCACGTTCTATTACTATGAGAGCTCCAATACGGGCTTTTCTTAAGTAATCTACGGCATTCATTATTTCATAGACTAGTTTTTCTCTTTCATCTAGAGTTAGTATTTTGTGTCTTCCTAATAATTGTTTTCTGCCGAGGTGTTCAAGGATATTTCTTATTTCTGGTTGGAATATTATTATTAGGGCTAGGGGTCCCCACTCTATTACATATTCTAATAGTAGTCCTATTGTTGTTAGATTTAGGTAGTCACTTAATAGTTTTATTATTATTACTATGAGTACACCTTTGAATAGTAGGACCATTTTTATGTTGTTTTTTAGATTTTTTAATACGAAATATATTAGTAACCATACAAGGGATATGTCTATTATTTTTTGCATAATTGTTAATACGCTATTTAATGTCATTAACTTCACCTTTCCTTCTATTATTAATTATAACATATAAGTTTAAAAATAGATATAGTAAATTTTAATATTTTTTGTTTTTTTTATTTAAGACAGTTTTTTAGGGCGGCTTCGAGATTGTCTTTTCCTTTACTTATGCAATTTACAAAGGCTTCGATTAAGAGGTCTATTTCATCATCTGTTATGTTTATTTTTTTGGATTTTAATATGTTTTGGGCCTTGTCCTTAGCAAGAAGATATTTATTTTCTATTGGTGTGGTTTTGGATTTTTGTTCTACGTATTTGACACAGTCTTCAACTACTTCGCGAATGGTTGCAGTGCGATTCTTTCTATTGTATTCTTTTTTTATCCAAGCCCCGAGTAGCGTGAGAGCAGAAGATACTATGGTGAGAATGATTGTGTTTACGTCAATTGTACTTACTAAATCAGCCATTTTAATCCACCTTGATTTGCAAAGTTGTTATGGGAACGCCGATAACTCCGGCATAGCCGTCCATTCCGTTTTTTCTTTCGTTATCATATTGATAGGGATATCCGTTGACTTTGTAACGGGCTTTTTTGTAGGGACGGATGTTATTTGGAGTGTAATAATATATTTCAATTGCATCTATTATATTGTTATTTCCGGCATAACCGTTAGTGAATTCGTTTATATTATAGCCGGTTACGTAAGGGAGCCATTTTCCCCCTTTGTTATGGACACGGTATTTTATAGTGCCTTGGCTTACTTTAATGGCAACTGATGTTACGGGGCTGTTTTGGTATCCGGCATAGTCGTCAAGATTTTTTACTTCGGGAAGCCAGCCGTGTTTTTGGGTTTTTACTCTATAATAGACATTGACGTTTTGGTTAGATGGTGTGGTAGTAGATGGGAGGGAGTGTGTTAAGTATGAATAGGGGTTTAGTTTTTCTCCTGATGGAGATATTACTTCAAAGTGTAAGTGGCCTCCATAAGCTGTTCCGGTATTTCCCATATAGCCGATTACTTGACCGGCAGATACTGTTGTTCCTTTATTTACGATTATGGTTCCATAAGCAAGGTGGGCATATCTTGTTTTATATCCGTTGGCGTGTCTTATAAGAACGTAGTTTCCATAGCTTCCTCCGGTTTCAAAACCGGTGGCATTTTTTCTTACTTCTTCGACTACTCCGCTAGTGTGAGCTGTGATGTAATCTAGGACACTTCCTGTTTTTCCTTGACCTACTATATCGAGAGCTTTATGTTTTTGGGAATAGTTTTGGGTTATTTTGGCGTTATAGTTTTTTAGTACTTTACTCATTTTCTTCACCTTCTTTTGATACTTTGATTTTATCTAATTGGTGTTCTTTTACGTATTTTATTAGTTCTTCTTCCGTCATTATTTTATCATTCATTTTTTCACTTCCTTTCAGTATATTTTATTTTGGTTTTGGTTTTTAGAAAGTGCTAATGTTTATTATAATGAAAAAAAGTACCTTGAAGTACTTTTATTTGAACTGGCAACAAGAACCACATTGCTGATTGGTTATGACATTTTCTTCACTGCAAGTATACCTTGGGCTATATGTATGTCTATAAATGTGATTGTTTATTACTTTGGTATTTATTGGGCATACGTGAGGTACCTCGTGATAGATGTTTCTGTATACACATCTTTCCCTACCTGGTTCTACTATTGGGTAAGTCATTTGTCCTGACATATCTGTTTGGTTTACATTCATATTGGTATTGGTGTTTGTATTTAGATTTTGATTAGTGATATTTATATCTATATCGTCTGGTCTTAAACCGAAGTCGTTTCTTAAATTTTCGTTATACATTTTACTACTTCCTCCTTATCTACTTTATAATATGTTTTTTTTGTTTTTGGTTATATTATATTAGCCCTAGTTAAGGAGGTACAAAAAAATTAATTTACTCTGATAAAATAAATTAATTTCTAGTTTCAAGAAAAGTCGTTAGAGCATCATAGATATTTATTCTATGACAACTAAATATTATCAGTACTTAGTACAACCTCTTATCTTTTGAGTTTTCTTTCTCATAACAATTGTTTATACTTAGATTGCGATAAGATTTTCATTTACAATATTGAATTACTGTAATGATTATTTCTTTACTTGATAGCTTATTAACCAATCAGCAAATATATTATTAATATTTAGTTTTTACTAAATATATAGCACTTTTAAGTTTTCTATCAATAACTTAATATTGTAATATATATTTTAGAAAGTGGTTAATTTGTCTACCTTCTATCTAAGCAATTTTATTATAATATATTTTTGGGGGTTTGTCAATACTTTTTTTGAAATTTTGTAACTATTTGTCGAAATGAAGCATTTGTTCTATTTTATTGGTTGATATGGTGATGTTTTTTAGTTTAATATTTACTTTATTGTCTTTGCTTTTTAGGTTAAAGGCTTTATCGTTTGGAATTGTAAATTTGAATTTATTGTATTTTGATTTGGATCTATCAAAGAATGATGCGGTTATATCAAAGTGGCGGTATATGTATTTTTGATAATTTTCTTCATCTAAATATAGTGTTGAGAGAATTGTGTAGATGTTAACATTTCTTCCTTTTTCTAGTATTTCTTCTAATAGGGGGAGTATTTCTTTGGGTTCTTCGAGCATTAGGTCATCAAATTCTGATATTAGGGTTATTATTAGGGGGTATTTTGATAAATCAGGAGACTTTTCTCTGGTTTCTATTTCTTTTAAAAGGCCTTTTAATACTTCAGGTATGTATTTTGTTTCCTTGATGATGGGGCTTATGAAGTGACTACTGTTATCGTATATTTTGTAATCTATGCCTTTAACGTCTATTGGTAATATTTTTACTTCTTCTTTTTTGTTTTTGGATATTAGTTCATATAGAATATTACTTACTAAATCGCTTTTTGAGTAATCATCAAGTCCGGTTATTAGGATATTGGGATAGTTTTTTAAGTCTATTTTTAGGTGTTTATTTTTATTTCTTCCTATTGTTATATTTGTTTCCATTTTATTCCTTCTTTCTAATAGGTTATTGGGGTTCGGAAGAGGGTGCTTACTATTACATCTATTAAGAATATTATTATTAGCCATGTGCATATTTTTACTTGGGTAGTGAGTTTTATTTGGGGAAGTATTTTTAATAAATGGGGTTCTATTTCATAGATTAGCGTCATTCCTCCGACAGCAAATGTTAGGACACTTCTTAGGCATACTAGGCCTTGGATGTTCATAAAGAGTCCTCTATAGTCCCATAGTCTTAATCCTTGAAATTTTAATATGTATATTCCGACGATATATTCTAATAATCCGGTTACAAGCATTATGCTTAGGAATAGTAAAATGGGATGTTTTTTTAGGGGTTTTAGGTAATATATTAGTACCGCGCCGGTTCCATAAATGGGAAGGCAAGGGCCGTATAGTGACCCGCGATTAGCGAATACGCCCTCGGTAAATTTGTAAAATATTACTTCGTAAATGAAGCCGATGAAGGCTCCGATAAAAAATATTGTTATTAGTAGTATTATTTGATTGATTTTTCCTTCTTCTTTCATAACTTCTCCTCTATTTTAGTATATCACGAATGGGCGAAATTGTAAATTTTTTTTGAGAGGGGGTGTAAAGTAAAAGAACTACGGAGCTAGTTCGGGTGGTGGTGGGGCTGTGAAAATCATTTTTTCGTGGGTATAGGGATTAATTATGGTTAATTTATAGGCGTGAAGGAGTAATCTTTGCGATTTGGTAGTGCTTCCGTACTTGTTATCTCCGATTATGGGGTGGCCAATACTGCTTAGAGCAACTCTTATTTGGTTCTTCTTTCCGGTTTTTATTTCTATGTCTAGGAGTGTTGTATTTTGGGTGCTTGATATTTTTTGGTATTTGGTTATGGCTAAGGGTGCGTTTTGGTTATTAGTTACATATACAATATGGGTTTTATTTTCTTGAAGGTGATTTTGGATAGTTCCTTTATCGGGAGTAATTCCTTCAACACGGGCTAGGTATTTGCGTTCAATCGCTATATTGTTCCAGTTGTTTTGGAGATGGGTTTTGGTTTTGATGTCTTTAGCGAAGAGGACAATACCGGAAGTGTCTTTATCTAATCTATGGACTATGAATACTTTATTTTGTTTATTTTTTTGTTTTAGATAGGTGTATACTTCGTGGTATAGGGTTCGTTCTTTTTCTTTGGGAGTGGATACACAGAGTAATTTGGCGGGTTTGGATACGACTAATAGGTGTTTATCTTCATATATTATATTTAGTTTCTTTTTCATTTTTTCCTCTTTCTTGTACTAAGTAGTTGTAACTATTGGGAATTGATAGTTTTATTTCGTCTCTCATATATATTTCTTTTATTTCATTCATTATTTTTATATTGTCATCGTTATAGAAATAATCATAGGTTTTATAATTGAAATCTAGGTTATCAAAGGCCTTATTTAGAACATTGCTATTTAATATGGGGTCGGTTGATATTTGGGATAGTTGCCAAACAAGTGATGGGTATTTGAAATCTTCATAGTTGGAACTTGGGTATATTTTACACCATTTTTCATAGTATAGGAATTGACAAAGACTATTGGCTATCTTGAATTTGGCTGATTTTATTTCTAAATTGCAATCTAAATACATTGTCATGTTTTCTAAATCGGTTAGGGCATCGGGAATAAGACCGACATAACATTTTATTTCTTTGGTGCGGGGAGGCCAATCTACGTGAAGATAGCTTTCAAGTTGATACATAAAGTATTCGTTTTCTTTATGCCATCTTATGCGATATTTTTTGATTTTTTTGGGAAGTAGTTCTACTTCTTCGTCGTATAGTTTGCTTATTAATTCTTCGATTAGTTCTTCTTTATTGGGCTTGTTTAGAATATTGTACATATCAAGAAAGCGAACTATTAATCTGTTTCGTAAATCTAATATTTCTTCTTCGGGAAAGTTTGCTATTTCTTTTATTATTCTTATATTTTCTTCTTTTGTTAACATTTCAAATTTTATTGTTGGGCATTTTGCCATTTTTACCACCTTATTTATTTCTTTTTCTAACCTGATTATAATATATATGGGTTTATTTTTCAATGTATTTCACTTAATTTTCAGGAGAAATGGGGAAATAGATAAAAACAAGAGGAATTATTATTCTTCTTGTTCATAAGATATTAGATATTTTAGGTCTTCTTCAGTTAGTTTTTCTATTACGTTTTGATCTCTTGTATCTCCTTCGATTAGTTTGTCACTTAGCATTTTTTTCTTTTCTTGTAATTCTAGTATTTTTTCTTCAATGGTGCCTAAGGCAACTAATTTTACTACTTCGACATTATTTTTTTGGCCTATACGGTGGGCTCTATCGGTTGCTTGATTTTCGGCTTGGGGATTCCACCATAAATCTAAGTGAATAACTATATCGGCACTTGTTAGATTTAATCCTGTTCCACCGGCTTTTAGCATTATTAGGAAAACGTTAGTGTTATCGTTATTGAAATTGTCAACTAATTGCATTCTTTTTTTTGCACTTACACTTCCGTCGAGCATATAGGTTGTTATTCCTTCATTATTTAGAGAGCTATTGGCAAGGTCGAGAGCGGTTTTGAAGGAAGAGAATATTAGTATTTTGTGTTCGTTAGCAACGGCATCTTTTACGACTTTGACAAGGTTTTCCATTTTGGAGCTTTCATCTGTATAGTTTTCATATACGATGCGAGGGTCTATACATAATTGTCTAAGTCTCATAATAAGACCTAAGAATAGGAAACGGGCTTTACTCCAACCTTCTGTTCCTACTATTTCTTGTACTTCTTTGTTTACTTTTTCTACTTCTTTGGCATATAGTTTCTTTTGGCTAGGAGATAGTTCAATAAAAATATTGTTTTCTATTTTTTCAGGGAGATCAGTTAAGACGTCTTTTTTCTTTCGACGTAATATGAATGGTGATATTTGTTTATTTAATGATGATAGCATTTTATTAGTAGTATCGTCAAATTCTTTTACACTATATTTGTTTGAGAAATTTAGGAGAGAACCTAAGAATCCTGGCATAATAAAGTTAAATATGCTCCATAGTTCGGTAACGGAATTTTCTAGGGGAGTTCCTGTTAGGGCTATTTTGGTATGGGCTTTTATTTTATAGGCTTTTTTTGTTGCAACGGTATTTGGGTTCTTGATGTTTTGTGCCTCATCTATTATACATACTTCAAAATTCATTTTTTCATAGTAATCGAAGTCTTCACGAAGTAGTCCATACGATGTTATATATATGGATGCTTGTTTTTCAAAGAGGGCTTTTCTTTTTTCCTTAGTACCGGCAAGGACGGCATATTTTATTTTTGGTGTAAACTTTAATATTTCATTTTCCCAGTTATAGACTAGGGATGTTGGGACTACTATTAGAAATTTGCTATCTGGTTTTTCTTTAAGGACTTTCTTTATAAAATAGAGGGTTTGGAGGGATTTACCTAATCCCATTTCATCTGCTAGGATACCACCAAAACCGCATTTATATATATTATAAAGCCATTTTATTCCTATTTTTTGGTAATCTCTAACTACATTATTTTCATCCTTGGTAAAGGTTAATTTCATATTTTGATAATTATGAAAGTTTTCTATAAATTCATCGAATATGTTATCTGTTTCTATTATGTTATATTTTGTTTTTTTTAGGCTATCTAAATATAGGGCTCTGTATTTTGGTATTTCCCCTACTCCGGAAGTTATATCTTTAGTAGTTAGGTTTAGGGTTCCAGCTAGTTCTTCTAATTCTTCTAATTCGGCATTATTATTTAAATCTATAAAGTTACCGCTTTTTAGTCTATAATATTTTTTCTTTTTTTTAAGAGATGTAAAAATTTCGTCTAGTTCATCGGGGTTTATGTCTCCTAAGGAGAAGTTGTAGTGCATAATATTGTCTTTTCCAATAGAGAAAGTGCTTTTTATATTGGTGTTTTTTTCGATACTTATGTTTCGTATTTTTGTTGATGTAAAGGTTTCGTATTTTTCGGATAGTTCTTTTATTCCTGTATCAAGGAAAGAACCTATATCTTCAATTTCATCTAAGGTTAATTTATTTTTTTTATTTATGAAGCCTTGTTTTAGAATATTGTTTATTAGTTCACCTTCATAATCCATATCTCTTAATATTTCTTTATCGTTATCAAAATAGTCTATTTCTTTACTACCGTATTCTAATTTTACATTACATATAATATCATTGTAATTCATATCGAAGTATAGTCTTGCATCGGGTTTTTTGGTTATTATGATATTAGAAGCGGAACTGTCTACTTCTACTTTTTCTTTGACTGTAGGAAGAATGCTTTTAGAGAATGTTTCTAATTCTTCTTCATCGAAAATTAGTGTTTCCATATTATTATTTAGGATTTCTTTTAATACCATTGCATCGTGTTTTTTTAAGTGATAGCATTCATTTTCATATAATATGTATTCAAAATCGTCTGTGAGTTTGTATAAATCTGCATCAAGTTCAATAGAAAAAATATAATTCTGACCTTTTTTGGAAATTTTAGAACCGAGAGGAAAGCCTTCTTTTATATTTTTTATGTATGGGCCGTTTTTGATACTAAAGCCTTTTTCTTTAATTAGATTTAATAATAATTTTTTGCCATTATTGTGGAGTTCAAAGATTTGGGTGTTGCTTGTATATCCTTCTAATGAATAATAGTGATCTATGAATATGTTTATTATTTTGGTATCTAATTCGTTAAAATAGTGTTTATTGGCATCATAAATAAAATTTTTACCGAATTCGACAGTGCCTGCGTTGTTTACATAGGCTTCTATAAAGTCTTGCATTTTATTTTTAAGCATATATAAGCGATCAGTTCCTATGCGAAGGCCTATTTTTCCGTTTAGGTTTAATTCTACTTCTAGTTTTAATTCTTCTTTGGCTTGATACTTAGAGGGAGCGTTTTTTAATAGTTTATTTAATACATCTTTACTTATTTCTTTGGTAAAATCTTCTTTTGATGTATTAAATATATTATCTCCGTAGTAGTTAAAACAAGCAGCTATGTGAGGACATTTTGAATTGTAATAGAAGGCATTGCAGTTACATCTAAAACCTATTTTATCTTTAAAATCGTTACTTATTAGAACATCGTAGTCTTGCCAATAGAATTGTTTATTTTCGACAGAAAAAAAGTAATATGCTGTGTCATCTCTTAGTTGTTTTTTTTGAAAATGGACTTTATCCTTGGGGTATTCGAGACTTTTTTCGTAGCATTCTTTTCCTAAGATTTTTTTTATGTTTTTTTCTATGTCATTGTCTTTCATATATATGCACTTCCTTTTGGGATTTATTATAACATTTCATATAGTATAAGTAAATATTTTTTGATAATTTTATTGGTTATTTTTGAATTATGGGGTATAATTGTTATGGTGATTAGTGTGAATAAAATAGATAATCTTATTAGTATGATTAATGAATGTAATAATATTGTGGTTTTTACGGGAGCTGGGGTTAGTACTGAGAGTGGTATTCCTGATTTTAGGAGTAAAGATGGGTTATATAATATGAAATATAGTTATCCGCCTGAAGAGATTCTTAGTCATAGTTTTTTTGTTAATAATCCAGAAGAGTTTTATAGATTTTATAGGGATAAGCTTAATGTTTTTGATAAGGAACCGAATATTATTCATAATACTTTGAAAAGAATGGAAGATATGGGGAAAGTTAGGGGGATTATTACACAGAATATTGATGGATTACATGAGAAATCTGGAAGTAGGAATGTTGTTACTTTTCATGGAAGTGTGTATAGTAATCACTGCATTAAATGTAGTAAATTTTATCCTGCGGATGAGGTGTTTAATAGTACAGGGATTTGCAAGTGTAAATGTACGGGGATTATAAAGCCGGATGTTGTTTTGTATGAGGAGGAAATTCCTAGTGATGTGCTTAGGAATAGTACTGAGATGATTGCTAAGTGTGATATGCTCCTTGTTTTGGGGACTTCGCTTACGGTATATCCGGCTAGTGGGCTTATTAATTATTTTCGGGGTAAGTACTTGGTTATTGTTAATAGGGATACTACTAGTTATGATAATAGGGCTGATTTGGTTATTAATATGGGGCTTAAAGAGGTGTTTGAAATGATAGATAATTATTTTAAAGTTTAATTTTTAAATGTACTTTATGGGACTAAAAAAACTAGAGTTTGTGGCTCTAGTTTTATTGTTTTATTTTACTTCGATTTGTTTCTTGTTACTGTTTGCATCTTCTTTAGGAACGGTTACTTTTAGTATTCCGTTATTGAAGTGTGCTTCAATTTCGTTTTCTTTTACTTCTCCTAAGTAGAATGATCTTTGGTATTTTCCATAATATTTTCTTTCTCTTCTTAGGTATTTTTTGTGTTCATCTTCGTGTTCTTCTTCAGTTTTTTCTGCTGTTATTGTAAGGGTTCCTTTGTGCATTTCTACTTTGATATCTTTTTTATCAAAACCAGGGATATCCATTTCGATATGGATTATTCCTTTCTTTTCATAGATATCGCATTTCATATTCTCCTCTTTTTCTAAATCTTCTAACATATTATCTAAAAACATTCTTCTTGGTAACATAATACCATCTCCTTTCAATTTATTTTATTATTTTTTAGACATTATATCAACAACTAAATTACTTATTTCGGTTGGGCTTTCTATTGGTAATCCTTCAATTAGACGAGCCTGTGCATAAAGTACTTTAGTATATTTTGCTAATTCTTCTTTTTGGTTTTCCTTATATAATTCTTTTAGTTTTTTGGCTATTTCGTGATCTTTGTTTACTTCAAGAATTGTTTCAGCGTGTATTTTTTCTCCCTCAGGCATTGCATTTATTACTTTTTCCATTTCTATGGAAATGTTTCCTTTTGTTGTTAAACATACGGGATGATTGGTTAATTTGCCTGTAAATTCTACTTTGCCTACTTCAGGAAGTGTTTCTTTCATAGTATTAAGTAAATCTTTATTATCTGCATTTAGTTTTTCTAGTTCTTTCTTTTCTTTTTCTGTAGTTAAATCTACATCACTATCAGATACGTTTTTAAATGGTTTTTCAGCAAATTCTCTTAGTGCTTGCATTGTGAATTCATCAACATATTCTGTTAAGTATAATATATCGTATTTTTTCTTTTTTACTGATTCGACTTGAGGAAGATTATCTATTTTTTCGTTATTTTCACCACAAGCATAATAGATTTCTTTTTGGTTTTCTTTCATATTTTGGACATATTCTTTTAACGTGATGTAATCTTTTTTCTCAGCTGAATAGAATATTAGTAGGTCCTGTAGGGTATCTTTTGCTGAACCGTAAGTACTGTAAATTCCGTATTTAATGCCGGCACCAAAGTTTTTGAATATTTCTTTGTAAAGTCCAAAGTCGTCTGTCATTAGGCTTTTTAGTTCTTTTATTATTTTGGTTTCTATGTTTTTGGCGATTTGTTTCACTTTATAGTCATTTTGAAGGGTTTCACGAGAAATATTTAGGGATAAATCGTCTGTATCAACTATTCCTTTTATGAAACTGAAATAGTCAGGGAGCAAACTCTCACATTTATCCATAATTAGAACGCCATTTGTATATAGGCTTAGGCCTTTTTTGTATTCTTTTGTATAGAAATCATAAGGGGCGTGTGATGGTATAAACAGGATGCATTTGTAGTTGCAAAGTCCTTCAACAGTGTAGTGGATAACTTTGGCAGGAGCAGAGAAGTCGGAAAATTTATCCATATAGAAATTGTTATATTCTTCCTCTGTTACTTTATTTTTATCTTTTTTCCAAAGAGGTACCATACTGTTTAGGGTTACTACTTCTTTGTATGTTTCGTACTCGGTTTCACTTCCTTCTTTTAATCTATTGTTTTCTACTTCCATTTTAATTGGATAACTTATGTAGTCGGAGTATTTTTTTATGATACTACGAATACGATACTCGGTTAGTAGATCGCTGTATTTTTCATTTTCGGTATCTTCTTTTAGATATAGGGTTATGTTTGTTCCGTTTGTTTCTTTTGGCGATTCTGTTATGTTATAGCCGTCAGCTCCTTCTGATGTCCACATATAAGCTTTGTCTTCGCCTACTTTCTTAGATAGGACTTCTATTTTAGAACTTACCATAAAGGCTGAATAAAATCCTACTCCGAATTGTCCTATTATATTTACATCGGTTTGGTCTTTGTTGTTTTCTTTAAAAGCTAAGGAATCGCTTTTGGCTATTGTTCCGAGGTTATTTTCTAGTTCTTCTTTATTCATTCCTATACCGTTATCTTTTATGGTTAGGGTTTTCTTGTCTTTATCTACTACTAATTCTATTTCTAATTTATCTTTATCTACTTTTAGAGTACTATCTGTTAGGGATTTATAGTATAGTTTATCGATAGCATCACTAGCGTTTGATATTAGTTCCCTTAGAAATATCTCCTTATTAGTATAGATGGAATTAATCATCATATCCAGTATTTTTTTTGATTCTGATTTGAATTGTTTTTTCATTTAAGCCTCCTTCTTTTGTTTACATTTTAGTTATATCACTCTTTTTAGCAATTGTCAATAGTAATTGCTAAAATTTCACAAAATATTCATTTTTTTTTTGGTGGTTTTGTAGTATAATACTTACGAAGGAGGGAGATTATGGGAAAGATTAGAATTCCTAACTATAGTTTAGGTGAAGAACTTATTAACTCTATATCACACGGATTAGGGGCACTTCTTAGTATTGCTGGACTGGTAATCTTACTTGTTAACTCACATAGTGCAATGGCAGCTGTAACTAGTAGTATATATGGTTCGACGATGATTATTTTGTATGTTATTTCTTGTATATATCACGGGCTGTCAAAGAGGACTAGGGCTAAGGGTGTACTTCGTGTTATTGATCACTGTAATGTGTATTTGCTAGTGGCGGGAACATTTACTCCCATTACTTTATCTTTGATTGGGGGGGTTATTGGTTGGGTTTGGTTTGCAATTGTATGGATTATTACTATTATTGGAGTGGTTCTTACTAGTATTGATGTTGACAAGTATAGTTTTGCAAGTGTTGTTTTGCATCTTGCTCTTGGTTGGAGTTGTCTTATTTGTTATAAGCCTTTATTTGGAGCAATGGATGGAACGGAGATTTTGTTTTTAGTTCTAGGTGGTATATTTTATTCTATTGGAGCAGCTCTATATGGTATTGGGAAGAAAAAGAGATATATGCATAGTGTGTTTCATTTCTTTGTTCTTGCTGGTAGTATATTTCACTTCTTTATGATTTTACATTTTACAGCATAATGCAGAAATTTAAAAACTGTAATATAATAGTGCAGAAATTTTAAAAACTGAGTACTTGATAGCTCAGTTTTTAAATTTCTGCAACTTTATTTATCTCTTATGAGGAGTTTTTCTATATAGGATACGACTAAATACATTAGATATGATACTATTACTAATATAAGGATACCGGTTATTACGAGATTTAGATTGAATACTTGCGAACCGTATATAATGAGATATCCTATTCCTTCTTTGGAAACAAGAAATTCTCCCATTATTACACCTATTAGAGACATACTTATATTTATTTTTAGACTACTTATGATAGTTGGATAGCTATTTGGTAATATTAGTATTTTTAGTATTTGATATTTACTGGCTTTAAGGGATTTTAATAGTTTTATTTTGGTTTGATCTGTGTTTTGGAAACCTCCATATACGGTTACTATTGTGATTATAAGAGAAATGAGAAGGGCCATTATTATTATTGATTTCATTCCAGCACCGGCCCATATTATGATAATGGGACCGAGAGCTACTTTGGGAAGACTATTTAGTATGGTTAAATAGGGGTCTATTACCTTAGAAAAGAAGGGACTGTTATACATTAGTATTGCTATTATTATTCCTAAAATGGTACCTATTAGGAAACTTACTATTGTTTCATATATTGTTATATAGATGTGATTAAAGAGATTGCCTGTTTGATATAGTTCTAATATTGTTTCTAATACTTTTTGGGGAGAAGATGTTATAAAGGTATTGATAAGGGATTTATCAGCTAGGTATTGCCATAGAAAAATAAAGAATATTAGTATAAATAGTTGGACAGTTATTACTAGTATTTTATTTATTTTTCGTTTTCGTAAATATTTTTTTTGTTCGGGACTAGTCATTATTATCTATTTCCTTCCATATTTGATTGTAGTATGTTGCAAATTCAGGACATTTTCTGTTTTCTATGGGGGTTGATTTGTTTTCCATTTTAATATTTATTTCTTTTTTTATTATGGCTGGTCTATTTGATAGTACTATTACTTTATCAGCCATTGATATGGCTTCGGATATATCGTGAGTTATCATTATGGCTGTTTTGCCTTCTTTTTTTATTATTTTATATACGTCATCTGATACTTTTAGTCTTGTTTGGTAATCGAGGGCAGAAAATGGTTCATCTAGTAGTATGATATCGGGTTCTGTCATTAGGGTTCTTATTAGTGCAACTCTTTGTCTCATTCCTCCAGAAAGATTTTTGGGATAGGTGTTTATGAAGTCTCCTAGTCCATAAGTTTTTAGTAATTTTATGGCTCTTTCTTTGTGTTCTGGTTTTATTTTATTTGTTATTTTTATTCCTAAGAGACAATTATCTAATATTGTAAGCCAGTCAAAGAGACAGTCACTTTGTAACATATATCCTACTTTGGTATTTTCTTTATAATTTATTTCACCACTTGTCTTATTTTCTAATCCGCATAATAGCCCCAGTAGGGTAGATTTACCACAACCTGAGGGACCGACTATAACTAGGAATTGTCCTGAAATTACATTCATTGTTATGTTTTTTATGGCTAATATTTCTTTATCAGGGGTGTGGTAAATTTTTTTTAATTTTTTTATTTCTAAGATGTTATTCATAGTCTTTGAAATACTTGCTGTAAATTAGTTTGTCATAGTCAACCATACTATTTAGTTCTCCGGCAGTCATTAGTATTTCTTCGATATGTTGCCACTCTTTTTTGTTTATTGTTATGTTTTCTTTCCAAGCGCCAGCATTTTTATAGCGGTCAATTATGGTTATCATATCTTCCTTACTGGTATTTGGAAACTGGCTCATAATGAGGTCGGCAATCTCACTACTATTATGATTTTTTACATATACAAGGGCTTTGTTTATGGCTTTGGTAAAGCTTTTTATTACTTCAGGGTTGTTTTCTATATAGCTTTTTCGGGCATTGTAGGCAGTATATGGTACATTTCCTCCTAGTTCACCAATATAAGCGACAACATAGCCGAGTCCTTCTTTTTCAACCGAAGTTGCATTGGGTTCAAATAGGGTTACAAAGTCACCTGTTCCCCCGATAAAGGCTCCCTCCATTGCTGGAAAAGCTACGGATGTATCAATAGTTAAGTCTTTGATTGGGTCAATTCCGTTTTGTCTTAAAGCCCACTCAAAGGTCATTTCCGGCATTCCTCCTTTTCTTCCTCCTATTACGTATTTGCCTTTGAGATCATCTAGGGTGAAGTTATCTATTTTTTTTCTTGATACTAGGAAACTTCCGTCTTTTTGGGTTAGTCCGGCAAAAGTCATTACGTAGTCTTTTTCACCGCCATTATATACGTATATGGTTGCTTCAGTACCTGAAAATCCTATATCTACATCTCCTGATAAAACGGCTGCCATTACGGCGTCGGCTCCTTGGGCAAGGGTTAATTCTACATCAAGGCCTTCTTCTTCAAAGTATCCTAGGGCGAGGGCTACATATTGTGGGGCATAGAAAATGCTATGTGTTACTTCTGCTACTGTCACTTTTTGGTTTTGGGTGTTATCTTCTTTTTTATTTTGAGATACTAATGCTCCCACAAGAAGTATTAGTATTATTGTTATTATCCACACGATTATTTTTTTCATTTTTCCTCCTTATTTCATAAGTAGTATATTCTGTTTTTTTGTAATTGACATTGTTTTTTTTATGTGTTATACTTTTTTTGTAAATTGTTGGAAGGGGGGAAGTTTATGAACAAATTTACAAATATGGAAATTAATCTTGCTATGATACCGGCAGATTGTAAAGTTAAAGATTTAGAAAAAATTGTAAGTGTTGGAAGTGTAATTGATTATGCTACTGATGCTACGGAAAAGGCTTATAATGGTGATGTTGCCCAAAGTGCTTTTCGTAACTTTCTAAAAACGGGAAGAGAGAACTTTTTTACATCTGAAAAAATTTTTTACGAAGAAGGAAGGCTTGGTTTTTTAACTCCTAGAGAAGCTGTTACTTTGTATAGGATTGATTCTATTATTCATTCTGTTTCGTTTATTGTTGCGTTTAATAATATTTATTATCGTGATGGTAAAAAGATCCCTTTTGAATTTGAAAATGAGAATGCTTTGATTTTTGCCAATCCTTCTATTGATTATATGCTTGATAAAAATGATGCTTTTTATGCTAAATGGCTTTATAGTAATTTTAAAAGTGGTATTAAGACACTTAAAACTGGTCTTTATAATGGTATTGATAATACTAAGGCTAGATTTGATTTTGAAAGTGCTATTTATGGGGCTTTTGGAGTGGCTAATACTACTAAAAGGGAATATTTTGATAAAAGAAAAACTCTTAAAAAATAATCTTCGGATTATTTTTTTCTTTTTGGTGTAAAGACAAGATAAAAGTTTGACATTTGTTTAGTTTTATGGTATTATTTTAGTCATAAGGAGGTATTTATGGATACTGATAAAATAACTAAATTTTATGAAGAAGCTATTAATACTATTAGTAATGCTTCTGAAAGTAGCAAAAATGAAATTGCTGATTATTTGATAGGTTATTATACTAATTTAAGTGCTAATAAACTTATTGAGTATGATATTACCAAAGATGAAGCAATGGAAATTGCAAACAAACTTAGAGTGTATAAGGAAAATGGTTTTAGTCAAGAAATATCTAATGCTGAGGTTCATACTAATTCTTCTATTAATGATAACAAAGAAGAAAGTGAAGAAATAGGTGAAGAGGAGAAAAAAGCGGAAGTAAGTGAAATAAGACCTGTTAATATTAATAAGGAAGAAATTAAAACTGGAGAGGATAACGTTGTCACTGAAGCGGAGGCAGAACAACCTATAGAAGATATTTCTTTAACTGAACTTTTTGATAATGCTAATTCAGAAAAAAGTGACGATATTGAAGAAGTTGAGGCAGTAGATGAAAAACAAAAATCTGATACTGAAAATGAAAATATGAGAGTTACAAGGGCTGTTGATTATATTATTTATAGTTCAGAAAAATTAAATTTGGATGATGCTCTTAAATATATTCAAGAAGAGATTGATAAATATAATAATTATAATGCTGATAAGGGAAGTAGATATTCTGATGTAGAAGCTAAGGAAATTGCTAAAAAACTTGAATTATATAAGCAAGGACTTATTGATGACTATGAAAAGTTTAAAACTTTAGATGAAGCTGTTAATGGTCATATTAAGTATGCGGAAACATTAGGACTTGATGAAAGAATTGGATATATTGATAAGACTATCGATTACTATAATAATACTTCAAGTGATAAGTTTACCAAAAAAGATAGGACATATATTATTAAACGTCTTAATGCATATAAAAATACTCTTGAGGAAAAATTAAATAATAAGGATGATAAAAATAAAGAAAATAAAGAGAGTAAAATAAAAGTTGTTGGTAAAAGAGTATGTAAGTGGATTTCTAAACATAAAAGACAGATATTAATTGGTGTTGGATGTGCGGCAATAGTTACAGGACTTTTTGCTATATCTGCATCTGCTATTCCTACATTAATGGCTGCTAATTCTGCTAACTGGTGGATTGCTAAATCTGTTGGTAATGTTGCTTTAATGAATACACTTCACGCTAATAATATTGCCCTTGGTGCTAAGATTGGAGCTGTATTTGCTGCTAAAACGGGGGCTTGGACTATTCCTGCTGGGGCCATTATTGGAAAAAGTGCTTTAGTATCTAGTGTTGCTGGAATTAGTGGATTTAGTGTTAGTAGTATTGTAAGTGCTCTTCACAAGAAGTTTGTTCCTAAAACTAATTCTAATGGAGAAGAAGTTATATCCAAAGAAGAAGCTAAGATATATTATGATAAGGGATATAAGAAGGGTCTTAAAAAGGGTCGTAATGAAACTAATGACAGAGAATATAACGATGGTTATGATGATGGTTATAATGCTGCTTTAGAAGATATTGAAAAAGAAGGAAATGTTGATGAATCTTCAAATGATAAAAATAAAACTTCCTTTCAAACTTTAAGAAATACATTCTCTAAATTATTTAATAGAACAAAGAAGAAAAATGATGATGAGGAATGGGAACCTATTGTTAGTACTAGTAATGATAATGATGATAGACCTTCTCTTTCCGAAAGAGAAGATTGGCAAAAGCATTTTGCCAATAATGGAGTTGAAGGTCCTGGGGCAGAAAGAACTCCTATTATCGATGGTGGTGTTATAAGTACTGATGAACTTGAACAAAGTGATACGAAAAATGAGGTTGTTGAAACTGTAGCTACTAATGTTGCAAGCTTTATGAATGATGAAAGTACAAAAGAAGAAGAGGCTGTTACACAAACTGGTCCTATACCAAAAGAAATACCAACTACACAAGAGGGTGTTACTAAAAAGGTTAGTTTAGAAAAGTCAAAAGCTAAGGATCCTTTTGGAGCCCTTGCTGAGGATATGGCTGAGTTATATTCTGAAAAACTAGGTGAAAAACCTGTATCACCTACTAATAGTTTTGTCTATGATGCAAATAATGATAAAAATGATGATATATGGACTATTGCTCATAGAGCTGGAGGCTATTATATTGAAAATAGTAAAAAAGCTGATATTGATGCAGAAATTAAGTCTTTAAAAGATAAACTTGTTTTAGATACTCCTGAAAAAGAGAAAGATTGGGAATTAGGATTTAAGGCTGGTATAGAAGATTATAATAAAAAAATTACTGATAATGAAGATAAACCTAGCAGTCATAAAAGATAAGAAGGGAAGAATATATGGATATTAATGATATTATTATGCTGGCTAATAATAAAGAATATTTATTATTAGATGATGCAATACTAGAAAAAAATAGATATTTTTTAGCAGTTCAAGTTATTAATGATGAACCTACTAATAATTATTTATTCTTTAAACATATTAGTGATAAAAATGATGATTATGTTGAAGAGGTTAAAGAGGATAATATAAAGAATGCTTTACTTGGTATATTTACTGTTAATTATAGTGATATGACGGAGGAGTATATAAAAGACAACCAATTATAATGGTTGTTTTTTAGTTTGCTAAATAGTTATTTGGATCTACTATTATGTTTTCGGCTTGTAATTCGTCTTTAAATGTTTCGGCAAATATGACGAGTTCTTTCTTTATTACATCTGGATATACTGCTTTTGTAAATCTAATAGCATCATAGATATTTTTAAAGCTTACTCTATGGCTATTTTCGTATAGGGCATTGGAAAATGATTGTCGTAAAATAGTTAAGGCTATATCGGGATAACGAGAGGATAGTTCATATACTCTCTTGTATTCACTAGTCATATTTACTATGAATTCCATTAATTTTTGTTTTATAAAGTCGGTATATGGTAATATTGCTCCGGTTTGCTTTTCTATTTTGGGTAGTGTTTGTAATAGTATTTGGACACACATTTCCATAGTTGGTTCTTGTACATCTATTCTTTCAAATCTTCTTAAAAATGCTTTATCTCTAACTATGTATCTATCGTATTCTGCAGTGGTGGTTGCTCCTATCATTTTTATGCTTCCTCTACTTAGTCCTTCTTTAAACATATTGGCAAGGTCGAGGGCTGCTTCGTTAGTTGATATTATTAGGGTATGTATTTCATCGACAAAGAGTATTATTTTATTAAGAGTTTTTATTTCTTCAACTAGTTTTAATACTCTGTTTTCGCCTTGATATTCTCCTACAAGAGCAGCTACATTTATTCTATATATTTGATAGCCTTTTAATAAATCGGGTACTTCGTTTCGCCTAATTTTGTAGGCTAATCCTTCTACAATTGCGGTTTTACCTATACCGGGTTTTCCAACAAGAATAGCAGACTTTTCAGGAGTGAGAAGAGTTAATATTAGTCTTTTTATTTCTTCTTCACGCGCTATGGCGGGATTTGTTATATATGTTACATTGGTAAGATTATCAGCGTATCTTGATAGCATTGTATTATTTATATTTTGGTTGTTATTCATTATTTACCTCCTATTACGAGAGTTAGTAATATCCATACTCCAGCTGTTAATATTAGTGATGATATAAAGGCAGCGTCTACAAAGCCTCCTTTAGTTCTTTTTTTTGTATCATAATAGAAATTGTATTTTTTCTTTTTGCTTAGTGTTTGTAGTGGTACTTTATCGTTCATAATAGCTCCTTATAATATTTTTTTTATTTGATTTTGTATATTTTTATCAGGAATTGTGTTTATTATTTTTTCTAATTTTTGGTTTTTTTCTTTTAATTTTAATATCTCTTCATATTTATATAATTTTGTATTTATATTTTTGAGAACTTTATGGATGGCATTTCTACTTATATTTAAGTTTTCAGCCATTTCTGATAAGGAGAGATTTTCAAAATAGTATTGTTCGAAATATTCTTTTTGTTTATCAGATAGGAGGCCTCCATAATAGTCATATAATATTATTAAGTTATTTCTTTCATCCATTATACTATTTTTATTACTGTATAAAGGGTGGAGAATATTATTAGAAATACTGCTACTCCAAATAGTATAATAGTACTTGTTAATTTTTCTTTGTCTTCTTTTTGGAAGTATGCAATGGTTAGTAGTTCAAGTGCTAATAAAAGAAGGGTTGTTGGTAGTAATGCTAGGGATTTGAATGTTCCTATTAGGGAAATTATAAATAGTACTCCTACTAATATACAGATATTCCTTTCTAAGTTTTTTGATTCTTTTTTATTCATTTTGGTCACCTTTCTATAAGTCTTTGAAAAGACCATATATATATTTTTCTATATCGAATGGTTCTAAATCTTCGACGGTTTCTCCTAGTCCAACGTATTTTACGGGGATTCCTACTTCTTCTTTGATGGCAAGGACGATTCCTCCTTTAGCGGTTCCGTCTAATTTTGTTAATACTATTCCAGTTATGTTAGTTATTTCTTTAAATGACTTGGCTTGGGATATTCCGTTTTGACCGGTAGTTGCGTCTATTACTAGTAGGGTTTCGTGAGGAGCATCGGGTACTAGTTTTTTTATGACTTTATTTATTTTATTTAGTTCTTGCATTAAATTGATTTTATTTTGCAAGCGACCAGCGGTATCTACTAGGATTACATCGTTGTTTTTTTCTTTGGCTGTGTTTATTCCGTCATAAATAACACTAGCTGGGTCTTTGGATGTTGATGTTACAACGGGAACATCTATTTTTTCTCCCCATTCTTCTAATTGTTCTGTTGCTCCTGCTCTGAATGTATCTCCGGCTACTAAAAGGGGATGTTTGCCTTCATTTTTTAGTTTACTTGCTAATTTTCCGATTGTAGTTGTTTTCCCTACTCCGTTAACTCCTACAAAGAGAATTATGGTTGGTGGGGTATCACTAAAGTTTATTTTGCTTGATGTTACACTTCCGTCGACATACATAATTAATAGCTCATCTATGATTACTTCTTTTAATACTTCTGTATCTTCTATTTTTTCTTTTTTTACTCTGTCTTTTAATTTGTCTACAAATTTTACTACTGTGTTTATTCCTATATCTGACATTATGAGAATGTCTTCTAATTCTTCAAAGTATTCATCACCCACAAATTTGTATTTTTTGGAAAGGTTATTTAGCTCAGAAACGAAGTTTTTTCTTGTTTTTGCTAAGCCTTTTTCATAATTTTGGGTTTCAACTGGTTCCTTTGTAAATGCTTGTTTTATTTTGTTAAATATTCCCATATTTCCTCCTTATTTATAAAAGAAGAAGACTATTTTGCTTCTTCTGTTGCTCTTGTTTCTCTTACAACGGTTACTTTAATAGTGCCTGGATATTGCATTTCTGCTTCTATTCTATCTTTTATATCAAGGGCTATTTGATGTGCCATTAAGTCGTCTACTTCTTCGGGCTTTACTATTACTCTTAATTCTCTTCCTGCTTGAATGGCGTAGGTTTTTTCTACTCCTTCGATATCATTTCCTATTTGTTCTAGTTTTTCTAGTCTTTGGAAATATATATCAGTAGAATCGTTTCTTGCACCAGGGCGAGAAGCGGATATTGTATCGGCTATACTTACAATGGTTGATATTATGCTTGTGGATGGGCAATCTCCGTGGTGGGATGCAATAGCGTTTATTACTACTTCATCTTCATTGTACTTCCTTGCTATTTCCATTCCTACTTGAACATGGCTTCCTTCCATTTCATAGTCAATTGCTTTTCCTATATCGTGTAATAGTCCTGCTCTTTTGGCTAAATTTACTCTTTCTCCTAGTTCTCCAGCTATTATTCCTGAGATGTTTGCTACTTCTATAGAGTGTTTTAGGGCATTTTGACCATAACTAGTACGGAAATGTAATCTTCCGATTGTTTCAATTAATTTTGGGTCCATTTTGGATATTCCTAGTTCGTAAATTGCATTTTTTCCGTATTCTTTGATTTTTTGATTTACTTCATCACTCATTTTGGAGTATACTTCTTCTATTCTTGTTGGGTGTATTCGGCCATCTTTGATTAGGGTTTCAAGGGTTAATTTGGCTATCTCTCTTCTTAGGGGATCGAAACTTGATATTACTATTGCTTCTGGGGTATCGTCTATTATTAGGTCTACTCCGGTTACTGATTCAATAGTTCTTACGTTTCTTCCTTCTCTTCCTATTATTCTACCTTTCATTTCATCGTTTGGTAGAGTTATTACGCTTACTGTTTGTTCATTAGTTACATCGGCAGCATATTTTTCCATACAGCTTATTAGCATTTCTTTGGCTTTGGTGTCTACTTCTAGTTTGGCTTCTTCTTCTTTCTCCTTAATATAGGATACTATTTGTTTAGTCATTTTTTCTTCGACGGTTTTCATTATAGCTAATTTGGCTTCTTCTTTGGAAAATTTGCTTATTCGTTCTAATTCTTCTAGTTCTTGTTTTTTTATTTCCTCCATTTTTTCTTTTGTTTCTTGAATTTCTTCTTGTTTTTGCATAAGCACTGTTTCTCTTTCTTCAAGATTGGATTCTCTTTTTTGGAGGGCTAAATCTCTTCTATCTATGTTGTTTTCTCTTTGTAATAGTCTTGCTTCGGTGTCTTTTATTTCGTTTTTCTTTTCTTTTATTTCTTTTTCTGATTCGAGTTTTATTCTATGTACTTCTTCTTTGGCCTCTAAAATGGTATCTCTTTTGTGCTTTTCTGCATCTTTTTTTGCTTTATCTATAATGGAGTCGGCGGTTTTTTCGGCTTTTTTTATGTTAATTGTTTTATATGCGAAAAAGGCGATAACTCCTAAAACTAATCCAAGAACAAACGTTAATATGGAGATTAAATTACCATTCATTGGTACCTCCATTCTTCTGTGGTTAAATACTTTATTTTAGTATTTCTCCTACATTTTTATTGTACTAGAAATATGGGGAGTAGTCAAGGTGTAAAAGAAAAAAAGAAGTTAATTTACTAAAATTTTACGGTTTTAGTTTGGCTTCTTTTTTATCTATTCCTATTTTTTTTCTTAGTTTGGTTTCTATTTCTATTTGGAGGGGTTTATTTTGGTTTAAATATTGTTTTACGTTTTCTTTGCCTTGTCCTATTTTATTGCCTTGATAGGCATACCATGATCCGGATTTTTCTATTATCCCGTATTCGGCTGATAAATCTATTATTTCGCCTAATCTTGATATTCCTTGGCCGTATATGATTTCAATGGTTGTGGTTTTAAAGGGTGGAGCTACTTTGTTTTTTACTACTTTGATATTGGTTTTGTTTCCTAATATTTCGCTATTGTTTTTTATTTGTTCTCCTCTTCTTATATCTAGTCTAACGGAAGAATAGTATTTTAGGGCTTTGCCTCCTGGAGTAGTTTCGGGGTTGCCGAATATTACTCCTACTTTTTCTCTTAACTGGTTTATGAATATTACTATTGTTTGAGTTTTGCTTATGCTTCCGGATAGTTTTCTTAGGGCTCTACTCATTAATCTAGCTTGCAACCCTATTTGGTTATCGCCTATTTCTCCATCTATTTCGGCTTGAGGAACAAGGGCAGCAACGGAATCTATTACGATAATGCTTAGGGCTTCACTTCGTACAAGGGCATCGCATATTTCTAGGGCTTGTTCTCCGGTATCGGGTTGCGATAGGAGTAGTTCGTCAATATCGACACCTAAGTTTGAAGCGTACACGGGATCAAGAGCGTGTTCGGCATCTATGAAAGCAGCACGGCCTCCTTGTTTTTGGACTTCTGCTATGGCGTGAAGGGCTATGGTTGTTTTTCCTGATGATTCAGGACCGTATATCTCTATGATTCTTCCTTTGGGGTAACCTCCAACTCCTAGGGCTAAATCTAGGGATATTGATCCGGTTGGTGATACTTCGATTTTTTGGTGTTCGTGTTCACCTAATTTCATTATGGATCCTTTTCCAAATTGTTTTTCAATGTTTGCAAGGACTTCCTCTAATCTTTTATCTTTTTCTGTATTTTTATTCATTTATCCTCCCCAACAGTGACAGGTTTATTATAGTATAGTTTAGGGGGTTTGTCAATGTTTTTTTACTCCTGTAGGGCCAAAAAAAAAGGGGGTTTAATCCTTTTTATAATTATTTTGTGGTTATGTATTCCTTGGCCATTCCGTAATATTTTACACCTGAGACGACGGATAGTACACACGATATTATTAGTAGGTATTCTGACACTCTTAGGTTTATTAATTCGAATGGTAAGTTATAAAATAGGGTTAGGGTAAGGCCGACCATAAGGGTAGCGGTTTTGACTTTGGCCACGGGTATGGCTGCTACGGCTTTGCCTTTGTTTCCTATCAGCATTTTGATTGAATCTACTATTATGTCTCTTACAATGAATACTACTACTATAATTGGGGCTATCATTCCATTACAGGCTAGTATTATCATTAGAGAATTGGTTAGCATTTTATCGGATATGGCATCAACCATTTTTCCGAAGTCGGTTACCATATCGTATTTGCGAGCTACATAGCCGTCTAAAAAGTCGGTTAATGAAGCGATTATGAATAGTACTCCGGCTATTATGTATTTTAGATCTACTACTATATTATCATTTACTATGTATTTGGGGAATTCTATTCCAAAACTATAGAATGGGAATAGTAGAATTATTATTATTATTATTGATATAAATACTCTTGATAGGGTTATTTTGTTTGCTTTATTCATTTTTACCTCCCTATAACATAGGTTACGTTTTCTTTATGGAAATCGTTTCCACTCATATTGCTTATTATTAGGTATCCACCAAATACTACTAGTAGCACGATAACAAGGGCTATTAGTAATTTGGGGATTTTGTTTTTTTCTTGTTCAAACGATGTATATGGGGATGTTATTTTGGGGCCTTCTTTCTTTTTTTCTTCGAGGGCTTTTTCTATTTCTTCTAAGGGTATTTTTGATGTAAAGTCAAAGAGGAATTCATTAAATTCATCGACCATTTTTTCTCCATCTAATCCTAGGTATTTGGAATAGTCTCTTATTAGGTATTTTAGGAATAAGACATCGCTAAATTCTTCTTTTTTTCCTTCTTCTAGGTTGGATAATTGTGATGGTCGTACTTTCAGGTCCTCGGAGGCTTCATCTATTGTTAGGCCATTTTCTTCCCTTTTTTCTTTTAATTTACTTCCTATTTCTTTCATTTTCATCTTCCTTTTATAATAATATTATTTTATAAGCCACGTTCTGTACCTTAATGGTGACAAACATTTATCTATGGTTAATAACCATCCCCTAGTGAATTCACTTCTTCCTTTGGGGTTCCCCTACCGTAATTTGGGTTTCTCGCTTGTGGGGTTTACCGCGTTTCATTTATTTATTTCTAAATAACTCGTCTCTGTGGCACTTTATGGGTTATACCTTGTATTTCTATTTAGGTATAGAGCCCGCCGTCAGTATTTACTGCCTTAGGTTATTTGTTCCCTAAGCACAATCACTACTATCATCGCAGATAGTGCGAGCGTGGACTTTCCTCTACATTTTATTATGCAGCGTTTGTCCAAATAATATTATTGTTCTTCTTTTCCGAAAATTATTTTTTCTAGTTGTGATATTCTTCTTATCAAATCGACATTTGTTATTTCTTTTTCACCTGATTTTATAGCAGATATGCTTGACTTTAGATTATGGACTTCTTGTTTTAAAGCGTTATTTTCAGCGATTAGGTTTTTTCGTTCGCGGTCATAACTTTTTATTATGTTATCGAATTCGTTATAGTCTTTGATAATGATATCTAAGAATTTGTCTACTTCTTGTAATCTGTATCCCCTGGCATCTACTTTAAATTCTTTATCTAATATATCTTGAATTGACAAGGAAATTCTATTCTGATACATTCTATACCACCTCTACTATAATTTTCTCAAAAAAAATTGTTTTTGTCAATTGATTTACTTAATTTGTGATATTATCTTATCATAAATTTTAATTATTGTCAAATTTTCATATTTGAGGAATTTTCTACTATAATTTAATGGAGGAGTATTATGTTATTTAATTTGTTTAGTATGATTATTGAGAATTTGCATCTTTTTACGGGGTCTTATTCTAATAATGTTTTTCCAGATCCGCTTAGTAAAGAAGAAGAAATGGAAGCTATTAGGAAGTGTAATATGGGGGATAAGGGGGCAAGAAGCCTTCTTATAGAGCATAATTTGCGGTTAGTGGCTCACATAGTGAAAAAGTTTGAAACTAATGAACACGATATTGATGATTTGATTGGGATTGGGACGATTGGGTTGATTAAGGGGATTGATACTTATTCTTTGGGAAAGAAGGTTAAGCTTACGACTTATGTGGCGAAGTGTATAGAGAATGAGATTCTTATGTATTTTAGGGCGGATAAGAAGAATAGTAAGAATATTAGTATTTATGATGGGATTAGCTATGATAAAGAGGGAAATGAGATTACTATTCTTGATATTTTGAAGACGCCAGAACCGGATTTTATTGAAGAAATTTATAAGAATGATAATATTGGTTTTTTACGGGAATATATGAGAGTTCTTACGGATAGGGAAAGGGAGATTTTGATTAAGAGATATGGTCTTAATGGAGAAGATGAGGTTACACAGAAGGAGATTGCTAAGGAAATGGGGATATCGAGGAGTTATGTCTCTAGAATTGAAAAGCGGGCTACTACAAAGATTTTGCGAGAATTTATTAAAAATAATAAACAATTGTAATTTTTTTGTTGACTTACGGACTTTTTTATAGTAAAATAAGTGTACAATTATGTTTGAGGAGGGAAGATTATGGCAAAGAATTTATCAAGTAAAAGAACTAATATGGCTAATAATAGACCTAATTGTTTAAAGGCTACTAAAAAAAGTCAAAAAGTTAATTTACAACCTATTAAAGTTATAGATGAAAATGGTAAATCTATGACTGTTAGATTAAGTGCTAGAGAAATTAGAACTTTGAAGAAAGCTTGTTAATAGTCCACTGTTTTGTGGATTTTTTTTGTATTTAAAAACACGGTTGGTACCGTGCTTTATTTTTTATACTAATATGACGATTAGGGCCACTATAAATATTAGTATGAATAGATATAGGGCAAAACGCCAAATGTATTTTAACCAAGTTGTATATGGAACATCTAAGTATGATAGACCGATTATTAGTAATAGACTTGTTGGTCCGATTATGCTTATAAATCCATATAGGCTTTGGAATAAAATAGCTACTAGTTCTAAGTTTGCACTATCTGAGAATGCGTTTACTAGTGGTAAGAATGTACTTGATGCTGTGTAGTATAAGTCAACGTTTAATAGGCTTCCTAGTAATGTTACTAGAGAAGTTATTCCTAAGTTGAAATCTCCGGCTTTTGTTATTATTGTTTCCATAAAGCCGTTGTTATATGCACTTACTAGGATTGAGTATGCTAATATAACTAAACATACTGTTGGCAACATTTTCTTCATACCGTCAGTAAAGCCTTCTAAGGCATCTGATAATTTGATTTTGTATACTATTTTTATTATTAATGCAAATAGTATTAGTATTATCATTGTCATCATATAGCTTCCTAATGATGCCCAGTTACCGAATGCTGGGAAGTTAGCAGATATTATGTTGTTCCAAACTTCGAACTTTTTAATGGTTAATCCTGTTAACCAAGTATGGAAGTCATTAAATACTGTTACTCCAAATAGGCTTTCGAATGGGAAGAAACCTAGAATTAATAGTATTAGTATTAGTGCTAATACTGTTACTAATGGCCATACTTTTAAGTCTTTGTAGTTTCCTTTTACTTCTGCTATTAGGATATCTGTGTTTCCGTTTAATTCGTATTTTACTTTCTTGGCTTCAACATTTTTAATATGGCTATTTATATAGTATATTAGTAATGCTATTCCGGCTAGTAATAATAGTAATTTTGGAAATACATTTACAAAGTTTGTATCTAATCCTACTAATTTTTCAAAGGATACATAACTTACACCGTACATATTACTTGGGTCACGTAGTGTAACGAAAATTCCTCCAATGAACCCGATTAATATAGCACCGATAGTAGAAGTTATTGCTACTAATTTGTCATATCCAAGTAATAGTATTATTGATACTACGAATGGAACAAATACGAGTAAGTTTACTGTCATACCTGTTAGGGATTCTAATACCGCAAATATTATTACCGTTAAGAATATGAATTTGTTGCTTTTGGGTTTTACTTTTGTTACTATCATATCTAATAGTTTTTTGTAAGCTCCTGTTTTGTTTAATAGTCCGTAGAAACCGCCAACTACTAAAATGAATAGTGCTGTATCAAAGAAATAATAGAATGATTGTAAATAGTTTAGGAATAGATCTCCTAGGCCTAAATAATTCATTGTGTCGCTTCTTCCAGGAATAATATACGTTAGTACTAGTACTATTAGTAGTAATATTCCTAAAAACTTAAACAAACTATTTTTTTTCATTATAACCTCCTCATAATAATAATAACATATTTTTTCTTTTTTTTCACTATATTAACTAGTGGTTTATTTATTTTTTGGTAAATTTGCGGGGTTTAGTATAGTTTTGCACCTGCTGGAATGTTATTTTCTAGCATTAAGAGGTTTAGTTTTTCTTCTCCGTCTTCTTCGTGGATAGCACTTAGAAGCATTCCACAGGAATCTATTTTCATCATTGTTTTGGGTGGAAGGTTGGTTATTGCGACAAGGGTTTTTCCTATTAATTCTTCGGGTTCGTAATATGTATGTATTCCACTTAGGATAATTCTATCTTTGTCACTTCCGTCATTTAGAGTGAATTTTAGTAGTTTTTTGCTTTTGGCTACGGCTTCACAGTCTTTTACTTTTACGACGCGGAAATCGCATTTGCTGAATGTTTCAAAGTTTACTTCTTCGGTAAATAGTGGTTCTACTACTACCTTAGAGAAGTCGATAGTTTTATTAGTCTTTTCGATATGGACTTCTTTTTTTCCTAGTGGTTTCATTAATGGGAACATTACTACGTCTTTAATGTTTTTGGAATTTGTTAATAATTGGACTAATCTATCTATTCCCATTCCCCAACCGCTTATTGGGGGCATACCGTATTCCATTGCTTCTATGTATTCGGTATCCATTGGCATTGCTTCTTCATCGCCACCGGCTTTTAGTTCGGCTTGGACTTGTAATCTTCTTTGTTGTTCAATTGGGTCTACTAATTCGGAATAAGCGTTTATTATTTCGGCTCCGTTTATTACTAATTGAAATCTATCGGTAATATTGGGATTATCGTCGTTAGCACGGGCTAGGGGTGAAAGATCTATTGGGTGTTCTGTTAGGAATATTGGGTTTATTACATTTGGTCTTGCTACTTTTTTGTATAATTGATCGACCATATTTCCGTATCCGAGGTTTTCAAGGGGTACTTCACTATCGATATCGATATTTTGACGTCTTATTTCGGCTAATAGTTTTTCTTTGGTGTTATAGATATTTAAGTCTATATCGCAGTATTTTAGTAGTAATTCTCTGAATGATACGGCTTCCCATTCTCCGCTTAGATCTACTTCTTTATCACCGAAGGTTATTTTTAGGGTTCCGAAAATATTTTGAATTATTGTTTGTATCATATTTCTTGTTAAATTCATATTATCTTTATAATTTAGATATGCACCATAGGCTTCGAGCATTGTGAAGTCTTGAAGGTGGCTTGCGTCCATTCCTTCGTTTCTAAAACAACGGGCTATTTCGAATACTTTGGTAAAGCCTCCTACTACGGCTCTTTTTAGGTATGTTTCGGGTGCTATTCTTAAATAGAAATCTATATCTAAGGCGTTATGGTGAGTTATGAATGGTTTGGCAGTTGCACCACTGGCTTTATTTGATAGAATTGGGGTTTCTATTTCTATATATCCGATACTATCTAAATAATTTCTTATTTCTTTTATTAATTTACTACGGAAAAGGAATTTTTTACGGGCGTCTTCATTCATTATTAGATCGACATATCTTTGTCTATATATTGTTTCAATATCTTCGAGGCCGTGAAATTTTTCTGGTAATGGTTTTAGGGCTTTCCCTAAGAAAGTGAAATTGTTTGCTCTTAGGGTTTTTTCACCAGTTTGAGTTGTGAATATTTCTCCTTCGGCTCCGATAAAGTCTCCTATATCAATGTTTGTTTTGAAGAAGTTGTATTTTTCTTCACCTAATGTATCTAATTTGAATGATAATTGTAGTCTTCCTTCTACATCACCGATTGTTATAAATGACATTTTCCCCATTTTACGCATAAATATTATTCTTCCTGCTACTTTGATATTTTGGGTACCGTCTTCGAGTTTTCTAGCGTCTTTTAATTCGTGGGTTATTTCATATTTTTCGGGATAGGGATTGGGTATGTTTTTTAGTTTTTCTCTTCTTACTAATTCTTGTTCTGTGTATTGCATATTTACTCCTCCTAATTTTCTTTGATTACTTTAGTTGATGCTATTATATCGTGTAATCCTCGTTTATCTTCTCTAAATAGTATTAGTATGACTGTTACTAGTATTAGTATTGTATCTATCATTGTGAATATGGTACTTGTCATATAGTAGGATTCTCTTCCTATTATGAATACTAGTATGATATTAATAATGGCTGAGAAGAGGCTATATATGAATAGGCTTCTTAGGGCTATTTGTTTTAGAGTGGCGGGTTTGCCAGTTTTGTTTACTACTCTTATTCCAAATAGTTTTTTGCCTATTGTTTGGCCTTTATTTAAGTATCCGAAGCCTACAAAGTATCCTATTGTTAATATTATGGAAATTGCGTTGATTGGGGCTCCGTCTTTTTGAATGTCGTAATATAAATCGGCATATTCTTTGTAATATTCTTTGGTTGTTATTTCTCCGCTTGCTATTTGTTTAGTTAAGTCTTCGAGTTTGGCACTATTGTGGGCATCTACTTTTATTGGCATTGTAATGATATTTAATAGTAGTAATACTATTATGGCATCAATTATATAGGCTGATGCTCGTGTAAAAAAATTTGTATTCATTTTTCCTCCATTTCTTAATTATTGTACCACATTTTTTAATAGTTTGAAAGGGTTTTCTTGTAATTTTCAAGGAGGGTTTTTAATTCTTGGGCATCTGTTATTTTAAAGGCCTTTTCTTTAATGGTGGTGGATTCTGGTAAGCCTTTCAGATACCAAGCGATATGGCTACGCATTTCTAAGACGGATAGTTTTTCGGATTTTATTTTTAGGAGGTATTCTAGGTGTTTTAGAGCCATATCTACTTTTTCGACAGGAGTTGGGTCGGGTATTTCTTCTCCGGTATCGAAGTAAGTTACTAGTTTTTTTATTATCCACGGATTACCGAGGGTGGCACGGCCTATCATTATGGCGTCACAATGGGTTTCAGTAAACATTTTTTTGGCACTTTCGATATTTGTTATATCGCCATTGCCGATTACGGGAATATTTACGGCTTCTTTTACTTTTTTTATTATGCTCCAATCGGCTTTGCCTTTATAGCCTTGACTTCTTGTACGGGGGTGGACTGTTATGGCAGAGGCTCCGGCTTCTTCTATTATTTTTGCTACTTCGACAGCATTTATATTGTTGCTGTCCCAGCCACTTCTTATTTTAACAGTTACGGGAATAGGAACAGAAGCTACAACGGCTTCGACTATTTCCTTTATTAGAGGGGGATTTTTTAAGAGTGCTGCTCCGGCTTGGGATTTTACGGCTACTTTGGGAACGGGACACCCCATATTTATGTCTATTATATCGGGTTTTTCTGTTTCATAAACTAGTTTTGCAGCTTTTACAAAGGATTCTTTATCATTTCCGAATATTTGTTGAGCTAGGGGTCTTTCTTCATCTTCTAGGTACAGCATATCGATTGTTTTTTTGCTATTATATACTAGGGCTTTATCGCTTACCATTTCAGCATATATTAGTCCACAGCCCATTTCTTTAATGATTTTGCGAAAAGCACTATTACAGACGCCGGCCATTGGTGCTAATACTATATTATTTTTTATTTCTATATTTCCTATTTTAAACATTTTTTCACCTCGGTTTTGTGTATATATTATATCAAAGTCTTTTGGAAATGTAAATTGTTATGGAGAATAATTGTACCTAACTCCGATAGGGCAAAAAAAAGAAACTAAAATATAGTTTCCTTTGAAATCTTAATTTAATGCTTCTTTTAATTTATTTCCTGCTTTAAATCCTGGAACCATACGTTCAGCGATTTGTAGTTCTTCACCCGTTAATGGATTACGTCCTGTTCTTGCTTCTCTTTTCTTTGCAGTGAAAGTTCCGAAGCCTATTAATGTTACTTTTCCTTCTGTTTTTAATCCTTCTACAATTCCTTCTAGAACTGCGTCTACTGCTTTTCCTGCTTCTGCCTTAGTTAAATCTGTTTTTTCTACGATAAAATCTACTAATCCTGTTTTTGTCATTTTCTTACCTCCATTAATTATCATAAGCTTTTTCTATTTTGCTTACTGTTTAAAGATACCACGAAACTTATATAAAATCAAGTATTTTTTGTAAAAAAGTGTCTAATTTGTCAATTATATTGGGGTTTTTGCAGAGAAAATTCTTATTATATTAAAAGATAGCAATACTAGATAACTATTGCTATCATTGTATTACTACCTTTATTTATTATTTTTGTTAGGGTTTGACATAGTTTAAATCTTACTTTATCGGGAAGCATTGCTAGTTTGGCTTGGATTCCTTCTTGAACTATTACTTCTAGGCTTCTTCCAAATATTTCGCTTTTCCAGATATCGTTTCCTTCTTTATCTTCCGTTAGGGATTTTATTAATTCTTTTGATTGAAGTTCACTTCCTATGATTGGTTCAAAAGTGCTTTCTACCTCGACTTTTATCATGTGTATTGATGGGGCTTTGGCTTTTAGTTTTACTCCATATCTGGCTCCTTGTTTTATTATTTCTGGTTTATCTAGTTTCATATCTGCTAGGGTTGGAGAGGCAACTCCGTAGCCGGTTTGTTTTACCATTTTTAGGGCATTTAG